>JANOXQ010000205.1:0-16342 GCA_031418495.1 Sphingomonadales bacterium | reverse complement strand
GCATTGCCAAAACGCAGCGCGAGCAGGTTTTGCACCGTTTCCTTACCCAGATAATGATCGATCCGGAACGTCCGTCCCTCGGGGAACGCACTCGCCACCGCGTCATTGATCACGCAGCTTGAGGCAAGATCATAGCCGAGCGGCTTTTCAAGGCCGATCCGCACGCTCTCCCCCGCAAGCCCCGCCGCCTGCAATCCAGCAATTGTAGTGCCAAACAAAGACGGCGCGGTCGAAAGGAAAATCGAAAGCCCCGCCGAAGGATCACCCACCACTTGCGCAAGTGCTGCAAACTGCGCCGGATCACTCGCATCAACCCCGACATAATCAATCCGCGCAAGAAACCGCTCAAGCTGATCCGGCTTCAGCCGATCCCCATCAAGATAGTGCGTCAGCGCCTCACCCACAATCGCACGGTACTCCCCACTCGACATCGCCGACCGCGCCGTGCCAACAATCCGGGTCGCAGGCGGCAGCAGCCCGTCAGCATCAAGCCCGTAAAGCGAAGGCAACAGCATCCGCTTGGCAAGATCACCAGTGGCACCGAACAGGAGAAGCGTTTGTGAAGAGGACATGAGCATTTAATCGCCTGATAAAGCCGTAGCGTCAACTGCGGGAAGAGACACAAAATTGCTTACGCAATCGATTGCGGAAACACAAGCCACCGATTGAGGAATGGATTAGCAGGGGATGAAGGCGAATGCACGGTGCATACGTATTCGGGGGGATTGAATTGACCCGCTCCCGTTCGTGTCGAGCGAAGTCGAGACACGCTGCACCCCGTAACACGTCCCTCGAGTTCACTCGGGACAAACGGCTGGTTGTGAGCTACCGTAAAGGCAGCACACACTATTATGGTTGCAGATGATGAAGAACGCGAAATCTACTGGCGAGAATTGGCACGACCCCGATGACGCGCCCAAGCTAACTCAGGATTGGGCGAGCGAAGCCGACGCCTATCAAGGCAAAACGCTTGTCCGACGCGGACGGCCCAAACTCGCGCAAACCAAACGCCATATCTCGCTCCGCCTTGATCAGGATGTGATCGACAGCTTCAAAGCCACCGGGCCGGGCTGGCAAGCGCGGGTGAACGAGGCGCTGCGGAAGGCGGCGCGGGTTTAGGAAGCACAGATATCACCCTAATACAAATTCGGCACGCATATGATCTTCAAGAGAAAGTACATAGTGCGCAAAACCGGGGCACTCATCCGTCGAAGCGTCTAACAAACGGGCCAGAAGACTCAGGTTGCATCTTTGCTGATCCGTCAAATCAGCCATTTGCTCGCCAAGTTCATCCTGAGATGTGTAATTGACATGAGTGAAGAGCTTGCCCAGTAATCCTACCATAATGTCAGACAACTGCACACCTGACTCAGATTGGGAGTTAGCAAACCGAAAATGAGACAAGGGAGTGCCGTCGTCGTTTAACGAAAGCGATTTGATGTAGAGTTCAATCTGATTTTCTTCGTCTAAGATGTGCTGGGCATTTTTGAAGAGGCAGAGCCTATTTAGGAAAAACGGCCCGAAGCCCTTGATAAGGACATTGGGAGTTTCTTCTTCCAGAAATGGCAAGCGATCAAGCTCCTTTGCCATCTGCAACAAACCTTTTAGCATATAGTATGGAAAATGTTTGAGCATGTGTTCGCGAGACTCAACTAGCGCTAGCAATTCGCCAATGAAGGACGAACGGTGCTCGCGTCCAACATCAGGGTAATTATAGCAACCGAGCAAGTTTGCTGTGCCATCAATATCGTCACGCAGCACTGTATATAGACTGTCTTTGATCAATGGATTCCACTCCATCATTGACGAATCAATTTCGGTAAGTATCGAATCTACTATATCGACGAGTGATAAATATAATATATCGATAACTGAATAATGAATAAAAAATCCTTGCCGTTCTATCCATTGCAAGAATAACTCAATTTTCTTTGATTCAAGTAGGTCGAGAAAATTCCCTTTACCGATATGCTTTAGCTTAATCTCCTTCGCTGACGGCTGAATCTGCAACAATGTACGTAGTGGCGCAAGATCAATCGATCTTGGCAGGCCTCGATGGACAATTCCACCGACTAGGAAGCAGGCTGGCCTGCGTATGTTCATACCGTCAGGCGTCAGGTGTAATTTCTTAACGTTATTCGTTTCGTCGTAGTAGAAGGTGTATGGCTCATCGACATTCTGTAGAGAGTGGAGTTTTATAATCAAATTTCGTATTTCATTTACGTCTATCATCATCATTCGGTAACATGATATCGATCCGTGAGCAAAATTAATTACTAAGCGAAATCAGTCTCACGCTTACGCCGCCATCTTCCCCGGATTCGTCAAATCCCCCTGCCCCGCGAGCAGCCCCGCAACCGAAATATCTTCGTCAAGCGCATCCCAGTGCATCCCACGCCTGCTGAGTTCATAGTCCTCACGCTGGGCTTTGGTGGCGTGGAGCAAGCGTGGAAACCATGCGAGCGGAATGCCCAGTGTGCGGCCATCATCAAGCTCAACCCACATGCAATCATCGTCAAAGCGAAGGGATTTAGGCGAAATAGTCATTCCAAGCTCCTTCAAGCTGATCCCGATGCTCTTCAACAAGCCGCTGCACGCGGTTAAGCGTCCGCGCGTCGAAGCCATCATTATAGGCCAAGGCCACGCTTGGCAAAAGCCAGAATTTGGCTTCATCGCGTTCGCGGCGAACATGGATATACTCCGTCATGCTGGCTCCCGGCGGGTCGCTGTTTCAGCATCCATCGCTCCACGAGCCCCGCCTTCACTTGTTGAGAGATAGACCCTGAAACAAGTTCAGGGTGACAGTGTGATTCAAATTCATCACACTTTATCTGTTCCCCTATCGCCCCATCACTAAATCCAACCCTTCAAACACCTGCTGCAACCTCCGTTCAGGAACAGCCCCCGCCCATTCATCTAGGCTTGCGCGATCAATGGTGGTGATCAGCGTAACATTCGCAACCGAGTCACGATCCAGCCCGGTATCCGCCGCCTTCAGCAGCACATTGCACGGCATCTGCGCCAGTTTGATGTTGCTGGTCAGCGGCACGCAGATGATCGTGGCGATGCGACTGCGGTTGATGGCGTCGGCCTGTATCACCAGCACGGGGCGGCGATAGCCGGGTTCGGAGCCGCGCGGCTCGCCAAGATCGGCCCAGAGGATGTCGCCTTGACGTATCGGATCGTGCAAGCGCGCGGCCCTACCACTCAGTCGCGGCAAAGGCGCGGCGGGCGGCGGCGCGGTTGAAAGCTGCGCCCTCCTCGCCAGCCTCAGCGAGTGCCGCGTTCACCGCCTCAGTCAGTCCGTCAGGATTTTGCCGCGACGCAAATTCGCGCAGCGCACGAGCATAAAGCTGGCTCCGCGTCGTTTTGAGCGAGCGCGCCAAAGCCTCACCCTCGGCAAAAACATCATCAGGAAGCGAGATGGCAATTTTCATACTATGAGTATGACTTGATAGTGGTGTGCAGTCAAGATGGTGTTCAATCAATACGGATATACTCCGTCATGCTGAACTTGTTTAGCTTCGCTGGTCTTCGGCTCAGCATCCATCTCTCCACAAATCCCGCCTTCCCCTGTTGAGAGATAGACCCTGAAACAAGTTCAGGGTGACGGTATGTTCAGATATGCCACACTTTACCTCCTTCCTCTCCCCATAATCCGTATTGCTTTTGTTCTCATTTTGAGCTAGGAAATATCCTATCGTAAAACTCAGCCAAAAGGAACCACCCCCATGTCCTCAACCCCTTGCACCCCCGCCGCTGATTATCGCACTGATGCCCCGCGCGTTGATGGCTGGACTTATGAGCGGCAGGCGGCCTTTCTGATGACATTGTCGGAGACGGGCCTCGTCAGCCAAGCGTGTGCGTTTGCCGAAATGAGTGTCGCCTCGGCCTATGCGTTGCGGCGGGAGCCGCGCGGGGCGGCGTTTGCGCTTGGTTGGCAGGCGGCGCATTTGCTCGCGCGGGATCGGCTAGAGGATGTCCTGCTTGAGGCCGCAATCTCGGGCATTGAGAGCGTTTCGACACGCGTTGATGGCATAGCGCGTCGCCGCATCCTCAACGGCAATTTATCGATGGCGGTGCTGGGTCGCCTCGATAAACGCGCCGCCGCACTTGATGACCGGACAATTGCCATGGCGCGCAGCATTGGCGGAGCGTTTGAAGATTTTATTGCGCTGGTGCTTGACGGCGGCAAGGCCGACGCGATTGCTGCGTTCCTCGCAGCCCACCCCGACCCGCTCGCCGCTCAAGTCGAAGCCGCCCGCGAACATGCGCCAGCGCCTATACTTGTTGAGAAATCCGCCATTTTTTCGCGTCCCGCCGTGCCCAATCAACCTATGATTGACCCGATCCCCGCATTGCAGGCATCCCCCATCCCGTGCAGTTGCCCCGCTGACCGCGAATTGGCGCTGCTCGACGCGGCGTAAGGAGTTTGGGTGAGACTTTAGTGTGACTTTCTGAACAAATGTTCATCTTGATAATGGCCGCCTTTCATGAAGCACCCCGTTCGCTCAAAGGTTGCGGAAATAGCGCGCGACGGGCCAGCGTTCAAAGCCAGCGCTTTCATAACTTGCGCGTGAGGGGGCGTGTCCGGGATCATCGCCCGTTTCGACCATCGCGATTTTCATGTTCGCGTCACGCATCTGCACAAATGCGTGATCGATTAGCGCCGCGCCGATGCCACGCCGCTGATGATCCGGGTCAACCGCCAATATGTAGATTTCTCCCATATGATCTTCGGCGTGCAAACGGATGCCGACCCAGCCGAGCACGATCTCGTTTTCAACCGCGACCCAGAAGTTTTCACCCTCGGCATTTAGAAAGGTTTCAATTTCAGAGACCTGTCTTGTCTGCCACCCTTTCGGATAAAAGGCTTCATAAACATAATCGGCAACCGCAGGTTTGAGCTTGGCAAATACCGGTGCCCATGTACGAAGCGAGAGCGACAGGATCTCGGCTTGGTGGACGGTTACAAATTTTACGATGTCGATGGTCATTGGTCTTCGTCAATTGAGGGGAGCAGGCGGTATGTTCTCAGCACCGAAATTTAGCGAAAGATGCTAGTGGATGACCTCGTTCGACATCATTCGGCTGATCGCTTTTAGCAATAACCCCATCGCCACAGGTTTCAAGATAACATCGTCTGCTCCCGCCGCGATGCACTGTTCTCTTAAGTCAGCCGCAGTATCGGCAGTCACCACGATCACGGGAATCCGGGCTTTTTTGTCAGAACGAATCCGCAAACGGCGAATTGCCGCTAAGCCGTCCATTCCGGGCATACGCAAATCCATCAAGACGATATTATAATCACCGTCTTCGATCATCTGTAGGCCGGTCTCCGCATCAGCTGCTTCGTCCATGTTGGCGCCAACGACGCTCAACATATCTTTAACAACACGGCGGTTCATGGCATCGTCTTCAACGAACAATATTTGCATAGCCGCCCTTTCGGATTCTTTTTCCAACTACGGCAAGAAAGGCAATGGCTTTACCCATTATGCAGCTCGCGCGAACAATGAGGGCGCGACAAATGTTTCAGGTGTTGGCCCATACAGCGATTGCAACGCTTCAATAAGTTCATCGACACTGATCGGTTTTACAATAATTTGTGAAGCACCGGCGGTCATTGCATCAGCAATGCTTACATTAGGTCCAGGCGCAATCATGATCGAAATCAGGGCGTTTGCCTCAGTTGCAGCATCGACAATCTGGCCAAGCGCCGCTGCGGTGGTTTCGTTGCCAGAAACGGCGCAACTTGCGTCGAACAAAATATGCGTGACGGTCTGTGTTCCGAGAATTTCCAAGGCATGAACCATGCTGGAAGCAATAGTGACGGAGGCAGCCGTTCCCGCCAACATCATGCCGAGCATACCCAAATTGCCGGGATTTCCGTCAACGATGACCAAGGAAGCATTTTCAAGTGATCGACCCGTCGAGGCATGTTGTGTTGTCATTACTTCCTTGCCACCCACCCGTTCGAGCGGAAGCCGGATAGTGAATGTCGAGCCCTCACCCAATTCGCTGACCACATTGATCGTGCCACCAAGCGCGGTCGCTAACCGCTGACAAATTGCAAGGCCAAGCCCTGTGCCGCTAAATTGACGGCTCATTCCGGCATCAACCTGCTTGAAAGACTCGAAGATATGTAGGTGCTGGTCGGCGGCTATACCAATGCCGGTATCGGTAACTGATAGTAGTAATTGTTCGGAGCGATCATCGGCTTTTTCGGATGCAACGGATAAGGTCACGCTGCCGCTATTTGTAAACTTGAGCGCGTTAGACATCAGGTTGAAAAGCATTTGACGGATGCGGCCACCATCCGACATGATACGCTGTGGCGCGGTATCGGTGTCGACAATCAGCTGAATTTGCTTGGCTTCGGCCTGTCCGGACCAAAGCCTTGTAGTTTCGCGTAATATCTCGTGCAGATTGGTTTCCTCATGCGCAATGGTCAGTTCACCGCTTTCCATCTTGGCCACGTCGAGAATGTCATCGACCAAGGCGCGCATGGTTTCGCCCGCGCTGTTCACGACCTCGATACGTTCGCGTATTTTGGCTTCGACATTGCGATCAGCAAGCAAAACTTGCGTCATACCCAATATGCCGTTGAGCGGCGTGCGGATTTCGTGGCTAGTCATGGCCAGAAATTCGGTCTTAGCGTGCAACGCTTTTTCAAGCGAGTTGTTGGCGACAGTCAGGGAGTCATTTGCGGTACGCACTTGATTGCGGTTTTTGCGCATCTGGAAAAACCCGAGGAGAATTAGGCCAAAGACGATGCTGGCTGCCGCTGCGATGGCAAGAAATAGCGTTGTGCGGAACGTCGTTTTTTGCCGCTCGATTTCGATATCTCGTTTTAACTGACCCTCTTTTAGTCTTGAAATTTTTAGCTTCTGGTTCGCGAAATCAAACTTTGCTGCCAACAATTGTGATGCGGCAGAGGCGGTCAAAGTCTGCGCTTCTGCTTCCAGCCGCTGAAACGCTTTCAAATGGGCCAGCGCTTTGTCTTTATCGCCCAGTTGCTCGTAAAGCTGCGATGCCGATTGATGATATTCGCGGAACAGCATGTCGCTTTTCGTCAGGTTGACACCATCAAAGGCTTTGGCGAACAATACTGCAGCTTGCGCTGTATCACCGCGTAACACTGTTACTTTTGCCCCAATGCCAAAAACAAAAGGACGCCAACCTGCTGCATCATTGTGATCGGCGAACCGCATCGCTTGGTTCGCCGCCTCTTGCGCCGATGGCAGACGACCGGCATCTGCCTCCGAACCAGCAAGGTTGGTAAGGATGCGTGTTTCTAGCATCGGACTTCTAAGTTTGCGCGCCATCGCCAAGGCGGCGCGATATTCTTTGGCCGCCTCATCATAACGGCCCAATTTGCGATAGACCTCTGCCCGGTCATTCTTGGTTGTAAGTGTAATAATGGGATCGCCGCTATAGGCTTCAGCAGACTGGTTCAGATAGTCGAGAACGCGATCATAATCTGCTGCTTCCCAATATATTTGACCAATATCCTGAAGCGCCATCGCTTCGCTACGAGCCACTTTCGCGGTAACAAAGGCCTGATACGCCGACTGATAATCGCGCAAGGCTGAAAGAACATCGCCCTTCATCGCGAAAATTGCGCCGCGTGATCGCAACAGATCGCCGTGTAGCTTACTATTGCGAGCAGATTTTTCTGCAATGGCGATTGCTTGCGTGACTATTTCGGCGGCCTTGTCAGGCGCGTTGACACCAATCAACGCTTCGCCGTGCAGCCATCCTGCAGTTGCCTTGGCTATCTCAGCACGCTTTGAAGCAGGGAGCTTTCGGGCCTGCGATACAGCGCTTAGTGCAATTTTGAGCGCCTCTTCGGGATCACCCATCATCGCGTCTTTTGTTTTTTGAACGCTGGTCTCGAATGCGGCAAAGCTCGCCTCAATCGGGGCGGACGTATCCGCTGGTGCGGCGGTGGCGGCCTGCGGCACGACATTGACGAGGGCGCAAAAAAGAAGCGCTGTCACTGCGTTACGCGTCATGATGGCCTGAAAACACATTGCTAAAATTTAGCCTAGAAGCATTAAGAATATCAAAATTCGGGTCCGTCCAATTTGGACAGACCCGAATATTCAGAATGCTATCTGGAACGATGCCCCCGCCGTCAGCGCCGCATCTTCGCGCCTGGTGCGATCGCCGCCAATTCGCGCGCGACCGAACAGATTAAACTCTGCCTGTCCGTCAAGCATAGAATGCCGGTAAATCGCTTCAGTGACGTAACTTCGTTTGCTGCTTTGCAGGCCGATGGTTTGGGTTACCACACCCAATGCGCCGGTCTGACGATCAACGACTTGCACTGAGTCAAAATCAATTGAACCACTTTCGATGTGCATCGGTTGTGACAAAGTGATGCGTGCGCTGTCATTTTTGCCGAACATATTGGATTTGGTTATAGCCAACTGGAATGCCGTGCTTACCGCACCGCCCGGCGATACTACAATGTTTTGGCGCGCCTTATCGCCGGAACGTGTGTGACCAACAGTCGCCGACGCACCAAGCGACAGGCTGGGCGTTACTGCGACATCCAGCCCATATGTCCCGGCATCCGTAACGCTACCCCCGCCAAAATCGGAGGCGTCAAGCGATTGTACTCCGAGTAAGCTATTCTTTTCCCGAAGCATTGTGTAACTTGCAGTGGTCGTTAACCAGCTAACAGGCTGATAATTGACTGTCACAACATTGGCCGCCGCTTGATAAGGCTGAATCCGTGAAAGCGCTTGCGATACTTCCATTGGCGCACCGCGTAAATCGCGTTCGGCGCGCTGCCCGGTAATACTGGTTGATATCGACAGACGGTTGTTGAATGCAAACCGGACTGACGCATAGCCAGTGCCTGATGCCATCGCTAGGAACGGATTGGCACCGCCGGTATTGATGTCATAATCGGAGTTAAGACTGAACGCGTTGTTACCGCCCAAGGCCACAGCACCGTTGCCCGAGCCGACCTGGAAACCTATCCGGTTATTGGCGCTTGCAAACGACAGCGCGCTCTCAAATGGCACTGTACTTTGGCGGATGCCAGGGCGGAATTCGCGCGGTTTGAAGGTCATAGATGCTTGCAAGTCGCCAAAGCCTGCAATTGGCGATACGAGCTGGTCATCGACAAATTTTCTTTTTGTCTTTGAACTGGTCGTCGTTTTCGAAGACGTTGGCGACTGAGTCCCGACCCAGCCCCAGAATCGGCTTTGCAAATAGGCTTGAAACATCCGGCCGTCGGAATAATTGGTCTGCCCGATCAGCTTGCTGGACAATGGAATGACAAAATCGCGGAATGAAGACAGGGTCTTTTCGAACACCGTTATATAGGCGCCATTCGTTTCCCATGTTGTCTTGCTTGCGATTGCTGTCGAAGCAATTTCAGAAGCAGTAGTGGATTTGAAGCTACCATCTGAGTTGATGTTCCAAGTTAGCGTGTTGAAATCTTTCGGTGAGAGCGCCGCCGTCACGTCCAACAGTCCATGACCATAAACTGCGTCAACACCCGGCGCGCCTAGATCTTTGGCGGAGGTTAGGATGATATTGGCAATATCATTTGGCTTCATGGTCAGCCAAGGCCAGCGATCTGCGATCAGCGTCGCCGTTCCCGCAACCAATGGCGCGGCAAAAGAAGTCCCCGACAGGCGCGTAACTCCGCCTTGTCCATCTGACACAAGAATGAATTCGCCCGGCGCAACGATGAAGCGGTTCATCAACCGATCAGAAGAACTTGCGCACACCCCATTGGTCAAAAGACAGGTGTTGCCCGGTGTATTGGAAAACTCTGATATGTTGCCAAATGGATCAACCGATCCAACGACAATGATAGCCCGGCTTTTGCCGCCCGCCCATTCGATATCCTGAGGCTGAACGACGCCGTCATTGCCGGCCGCGATAACAAATAGCTGTTGCAATTGGAAAGGGTTGGTCGAGTTGGTTTCTGCAAACACATCATTCCAACCATCGTTCAATGCCCATCCGGGAACACCGAGCGAAATGTTGACAACGCTGACGCCCGCATCGGCAAAGCTCTTGAGACCTGTTTTAATGTCTGACCAGCCTGCGGTATTGGTGCTATCAAACGGGTTGTAGCTGACAACTTGTGCGTTCGGAGCAATGCCCATTACGCCCTTGCCATCGTGCGCGGCAACCAACAGACTGATGACCGCATCGCCGTGCCCGCCTGCTTCGGTCGAAATGCCTTTGGCTTGCACAATGTTGGCGGTTTCAGAACCAGTTACCGTAAAGTCTAATAAGCCGATTTTGGCCTTGACGCCGCCTGTGACCTGCTGCGTCAACGACGGCGACCAATTGACCGATTGCATCCAATGATCGACCTGATCATGACCCGAATAATTCATCAGATTGTCGTTCCAGTCGAGCAGGAACAGTTCAATATCAACTTCATTCAAACCGAAGAGCGAGCTTGGGGTTTTCAGATCAATGCCATATTTTCCAAGCATCCGCGCGACAAACGCACTCTCGAACGATTGTCCGGTCTGCGCTTGCACGGCGGCACCAAAGGATGCTTTTGATTGATCCACAAGCGTTGAGATCTGTGCCGCGATGCCATTGTATGACGGCTGAGCTTGATCATAGGTCAACAAGGTTCCGTCGGCCGAACGGATCCCGCTTACAAAAGACCGTATCCTGCCCGCCGAACCTTCCAGTTCGCCACTAAACGACCTTATTCGTCCTGCAGAGGGCGCAAGCGAGCCGCTAACCGCCTGAAGGCTGCCCCAGAAGGCTGTATTTTGACCGGTCAATGGCATTGTTTCGCCTTGAAACGACCGAATGCGGCCAGCAAAGACTTGAACATTGCCAGCAAATGAGCGGATGCGGCCTGCCGACTCTTCGACTTCACCCTCAAAAGAGCGGATACGACCGGCAGTGCCAGAAACGTCCCCAGCAAATGAACGGATGCGTCCAGCGAGAGGTTCAATCGGTCGCTCTTCTTTAGCGCCCTCGGGAAGCGGGGTATCAATACTCGAACCAGCATAGGCGGTCGAAGTACCAGCCAAAAGTGCAAATGCAGCTGTAGCGCGTAATCCCCGACGTATAGTATGAGAAAATTTCGCCATAACATGTTTCCCCCGATGGTGTTCCTACAGACTGTCCAGCCTGTTTTCCCACATCGGTCGAATTTACGGGGTAGTTGTGAGTCGAAACCTAAGCGAAATAGTAAAAAGGCTATTACCTTTGTTTTCTTTCAATGGCCGCCGCAGCGGCGCTGACATCCCATTCGATAAGTCCTGTTGGAAGCCGACAAACAGCATTTGCATCACAGTGTTCAGATAGAAATGTCCGAAACCCGTCCAACGCCAACGGGTGCGAAATCAAATAGCCCTGAATCAGGTCGCATCCCATCACACGTAGCAATGAGAAGGTCATCGGATCGGTAACGCCTTCCGCCGTGACATCCATTTCCAGAGCATGTGCTAAATCTATCGTGGAACGAACCAGCAATGGATCGCGGTGGCTGTTGGTAAGGCCGCTGATGAACATCCGGTCAATCTTCAACTCATTGGCTGGAAGCTGTTTTAGATAGGCAAGCGATGAGAGGCCTGAACCATAATCGTCTATCGCGATCATAATGCCCGCATCTGAAAACAGTTTCAGATTGGCCAATGCGCTTTCTGGATCATCAATGATTGCTGTTTCGGTGATTTCGAAGCCAAAGGTGCCATTTGTCGCAGTCAGGCGTTCGATTGCCCAGCGGCAGAAGTCTGTATCTGCGACCAATGCGCCGGACAGATTGATATGGATACTGATTTCAAAACCTTGCTCAATCAGTTTGTTTTGGTCTGCTATGGCGCGTTCGATAACCCACCGCGTTAGGTCATAAATCGCACCCGACGCTTCTGCCATTGCAATCAACTGGTCGGTAGGAACCAGTCCGCGCTGCGCATCTGTCCAACGCAGCAGAGCTTCCGCAGAATCTATCTGGTTGGTGCGTGCGCGCAGTTTGGGCTGATAATAAAGTTCAAGACCGCTACTTGCCATTGCCGCCCGCAAGTCACTCATCATGTTGAGTTGGGTAGTCACGTTATCAGTTATGTCGGTGCTCGGTCCGGTTACCCGCACCTTGCAGCGCATTTCTTTGGCCTCGGTGACTGCCGCTGCAGCCAGATCGATCAGTTCTTCGTCAAAGGGGTGCTCACCGATTTCTGCAGCACCAATCAAAATGGGACGCTGAAAGCGATATCCATCAATTTCGATTTCACTCTCAAGTATCGTTGACAGTGCTTTTAACCTGTCCTCAGCAAGCGAATAGGATGGTGCGGCAAACACAAATTCTATCGTTGTCCTTCCAATCCGTCCAAGCTCACATCCCGAAAGACTGTGCTGCAAGCGGTCTGCAAGGCTTGCGAGGAGACGATTTGCAAGTCTGTGGCCAATCTGCCGCCTGAGCAGACTGAAGCGATAGACTTCAGCGATTGCCACAAATGTGCATAGTGGCGTATTGCTGTCGCGTGAGATACGAGAGATGCGCTCAATCGCGCTAAACCGGACGGTATTTTGCAAACCTTCATACACCCGCCGCTCGTTAGGGCGGAGTGTCTTGAGTGGCCCGCCAATGGAAATCCACTGCAATAAACGCGACAAAGCTGCGCGCATAAATGCTGTAGATGTGGCTTTTCCATGAGTCATCAAACGGTGATCGCATAAACCTGCAAAGGAATAGTTAAGCCTATTGCGGTAGGCTTCTCTTTCGATGCAGCCGCATGATATTTGACAGCATTGAATGGCTGATTTCGGGAAGTAGCCATCCTGTCAGCAACGACTTATACTAGGCTCAATATCTGTTAATAAGCTCTGACAGCACTCCTCCCCCCACTATAGGCTGTCCGCCTTAAAGCCTGATCCACCATTCTGACCGCAGAAGCAGTCAAATCTATGCAGACTGCGTAAACTCACCTGCAATACTATGCTTGATCGATGACCTCAGCGCGCTCATCCCGACGCAGGCGCTCTATCAAGCGTCAGGGGATTTGGGTGGCCCTTGCGTTAGGCGTTATTCCTTCTCGTCCCCCGCAGTGCCAAGCGCGCTATCAACCATTCCTGTGCGGATCATCCACCAGAAGAGGATAATCCCAGGCAGCGCCAGCAGCGTGGTGAGAAGATAGAAATTCACATAGCCGAAGCCTTCGATCAGTCCGCCCGCAGTCGTCCCTGTGAGGAACCGCCCAACTACGCTAGCCCCCGCCGAAATCAGTGCATATTGCGAAGCTGTGAAGCGCAAATCGCAAAGCGCCGCGAAATAGGCGACTACGACAACACCGCCGTAACCGCTGGCGATATTTTCAAAGCCGATTGCCCCAGCCATGCCCCAATTGCTGTGGCCAACCGCAGCAAGCGCTGCAAAACTCAGGTTTGAAATCCCCATCAGGATCAGCGCGAGCAAGACTGAGCGTTTCAAGCCAAGTTTGGCATAGATCACACCGCCAATGAAGACCCCGATCAGATAGGCCCAGAAACCGACGCCAACATCATAAAATGCAATTTCATCGTTGGTGAAACCAAGATCGTCGAACAACAGACGGAAGGTCAGATTGGCGAGCGTATCGCCAATTTTATGGACGAGGATGAAGAGCAAAACCATCAGCGCGCCCG
Source organism: Sphingomonadales bacterium (assembly GCA_031418495.1). GTDB lineage: Bacteria > Pseudomonadota > Alphaproteobacteria > Sphingomonadales > Sphingomonadaceae > Aquisediminimonas. The sequence continues at coordinate 2,716 of JANOXQ010000205.1, read as the reverse complement.
AACGCTCGAAAAATTCCTTGAACGGCCCTGCGATTGAATTCCAAACCTCTGCAAGCCCTTTTTTCTGGATCGTCACCACGCGCCGTGCTGGCTCACCCATGACTAAGCCTGTGATCATGGCTGGCAAGGCAAAGACTGCACAGGCAATATACGCGGCTGACCAGCCCATCCGTGCCGAAACCACCAATGCCAGCGCCCCCGCCCCTGCAGAGCCAATCCGCCAACCATATTGAGACATGCCCGAACCAACGCCAAGCTGATAAGGCTTGAGCGTCTCAATCCGGTATGCGTCAATCACGATGTCATATGTTGCACCGGCAACGCCGACAAGGATTGCCGCCGTTACCGTTGCACCGATGTTCGCTGCTGGATCAACCAGCGCGAGGTTCACAACCGCAGCGATTACAAGCACGCCCGACAGCAACAGCCATGATACGCGCTGACCAAGCCCACCGATAATCGGCAGCCGGACGCCGTCCACAATCCAAGCCCAAAATACCTTCAAATTATAAACGAGGAAGGCGAGCGTGAAGGCCGTGACGGTCTTCTTATCAATCCCGTCCTGTGCCAGCCGTGTGGTCAGCGTTGCGCCAATCATCGCATAGGGAAAGCCCGACGAAAGTCCGACGAAGAAGGCTGCAAGCGATTCCTTTTCAAAATAGGGCTTGATCGCGCCAATCAAGCTTCGGTTTTCCCCTACGGTTTGGCTTGCTTCACTCAACGCACTTGCTCCCACTCCATTTTCGGGCGAACCTAACGCGAAATTCTGATATGGATAGCCCTGTTATGAATATGCTTTCACCCACCACTGGTCAGATGGCGCTGGCGCAGAAGATTGCGGACGGAGTTCCCCGGCGTAGCGAAGGCGTCACATATGTCCCAGCTTCACACTATACCGATCCAGAACATTTCACGCGCGAAAACAAGGCGCTGTTCAAAAGCCTGCCGCAAGTTATCGCGCCTTCGGCGCTTTTGCCAGACCGTAATATGGCGGCACCACATGATAGTTTTGGCACGCCGCTGCTCATTACGCGCGATAGCGATGGAAAGGTGCATGTCTTTCACAATGTGTGCCAGCATCGGGGCACGCGCCTGATTGCGGGTGGCGAAATTCAATGCGTGTCACGCCTAGTGTGCCCCTACCATGCCTGGACGTATAAGACCGATGGCAGCCTACTCGCGATGCCACGTCCTGAAACCTTCCCCGGCCTTGACAAATCGGCTCATGCTCTAAAGGAATTATCTTCTTGTGAGGCTGGTGGGCTAATCTGGTTTTCTTTTGATGCCGAAGCTGATTTTGGCGAGGCCCACGATCTTGCCGGAGATTTTGACGCGTTCAACCTGACAGAGCAGTTTCTCTATAAGAGCAGGACACATAGCGTAGCAGCCAACTGGAAACTGATCATGGATGCCTTTCAGGAGAGCTATCATGTGACGCGGCTCCACGCGACCACCATTGGCCCCTTCTTCAAGGATGGTGTTACTGCGGGCGATATGGTTGGATCGCATCAGCGCGCAGCGGTCGGCAGAGCCGCTGAACTCGCCGATATCGATATGGCGAACTGGCCTGCGCTGCGTTCCGCCGTCACTTTCACTTATCAACTGTTACCTGCGACGGTGATCGTGGTCAGCCCCGATTATGTCAACATCATGGTGATCATGCCCCAAGGCGTTGACCACACGCTGGTTGAGGATTTCATGCTGATCCCTGAAAAGCCTGCGACCGAGAAAAGCGAAAACCACTGGCAACGAAGCTGGGATTTACTTGATGGTCAGGTCTTCGGCACTGAAGATTTCGGTGCAGCCGAATGGGGTCAGCAAGGCCTCACTACAGGCGCAATTGAGCGGCTTACGCTTGGTACTTTAGAAACCGGTATCAGGCATTTCCACGATGCGGTTGCCAAGGTGATGGGTTAACCACAGCCCCATCACCCATCGCCATCAAAGATATCGCGCGGCCACAATCCGCCCTGCTGTGCCCAACTGCACCACAAGTGCATAACGATCCGCACCCGGAGCCTTAAACACATCACCCGGCACCGTGAAGGTCAGCTTGCCACCGCGCCAGCGCGCGACGTTGGTATCAGAAAGCGCGACATTGGTATATTTGATCGCACGCCCTCCATTTTCGCCGCGACCAATCCGCACCATGCTTTCACTTTTGAGCGCCACAACTGAAATCGTGGCGACCGATGGCGTCGTGCCGTCAATCGTCACCACACGCCCGCCGTCGTCTGAGCGCACTGCGCTAACCGATGGGCCGGGGCGCTTTTTCTCGGCTGCGATCAATTGGCGAAGCTCGCTCTCACGGTTGCCGACGGCTGCATCGCCGCCCTGAATCACGCTTTGCGGGGTGTACACCCCTGCTCCGCGCCCGCCGCGCGCGGCATAGGCATTTTGCAGCGAGGTATTGGCTTCACGCGCGAGCGTATCTTTCCAGCCCAAGCGATCCCAATAGGTCACTGGGCGCGTGATCACGACGGTGTTTGGCTCCTTCGCCAGCCGTTCGGCAATTGCGTCCGCTGGCGGGCAGGATGAGCAGCCTTGGCTGGTGAACAGCTCAACCGCAACCGGCGTTGATGGCACGTTTTGCGATACGGCGGCGGTTCCGGCAACGGCAATAACGGCAAGCGCAACAGCGCCGATCACAACACGCATGGTCAATCTCCTGAAATTTCTCTAACGGCATTCGCATGAGACATGTCAGAGGTTACAA
>JANOXQ010000204.1:0-5745 GCA_031418495.1 Sphingomonadales bacterium | reverse complement strand
ATGGCGAGGTCGTAGCCGGATCGAGCAGACGCAGGGTGGCGGCGGCACGGTCGATCGCCGCCGCGCTAAACAAATTGGCGAGGGCGAAGGCGGTGGTTTACCCGGTCACGCCGCGAAGTCCGAAACCCGACGCATTATTATAATCGGCGGTCTTCAACCGGCCATCGTCAAACCCGAACGCTTCGCTCAGGCTGTACTGGAGATAGAGTTCGCCATCGTCATGACGCGCGAGATGTTTCGCGGCGAGCGCCTGCGCGGCTTCCGGATCGAGCGTCCGGTACAGGAACGCGCGGGGATCGCTCACTTAACGGTATCGGCCGGGCCGCCTTCGAGCAGGAAGCGGCGGTCGCAATAGCCGCAATCGACATAGCCAAGGTCGGAGTCGAGATGGAGATAGACGCGCGGGTGGCCGAGCGCGGCGGGTACTTGGCCCGAGCCGTCGCAAGCGACGCGCTGATGGGGGGTGCGAATGACTTCGGGGGGCGGTTGCATGGCCTTAACCTAGCAACCGCCCCCCGCCGCTTCAATAAGAGTGGGGTCTTATTAAACGAAACGCCTTATTGATAATCGGCGGTGAGGTTGAAATCCGCCTTGTAGAAGCCGTTCGGCTGATTGGCCGCAATGTCGAACGTTCCGCCGACTCCGACCTGGAAGAAACCGGTCGAGTCAATCGCCAGGCTGGTGGCATTGGCATTGGCGAGCACGAAATCGCTGATCACGACCGTGTCGGCCGGATTGGTGGTGCTGACGAGCACGCTGCCGGTCGGCGGCGACAAGGTCAGCGTGACCAGCTGGCCAGCGGTACCGGCACCGGCAAACAATGCGCGCTGGCCGTTGTTCGACGCGACCTGGGTCACGCCGCCGCTCGACGTGCGGTTGCCGGTATCGGCGTCAATCGTAACCTGGCCGAAGACAGTGCTGGCAAGGACGGTGCCGAAGTCGAGATCATCGACCTTGGTCAGCGTCAGTGGCTGAAGCACCAGCCCACGCGCTTCGGCAGTGGCCGATGCAGTGACGGACTGAGCGAAAGCGGGCGTTGCAAAGGCAGTAGTGGCGGCGAGGGCCGCGAGGCAAAATTTAAAGCGCATGTTCTGGTTCCCTACACGATGAAAGTGCAGGGCGGCTTATGACGAGCGCGGCTGAACACGCCTTCAAGGAATAGGGTTGGCGGAAAGTTTACCCTGTTTGTGGATCATCGAGCGGGCAAGCGACGGCCTCGACGCCTTCGCCGGGTCGCGGTTTAGAAATAATTTGCCGTCACCGTGAACGTTCCCAGGTAACTGCCATCGACCGCAGTCGAGGGCACTGACAGGGTCGCGCCGATGCCGATCGCGTAAGGGGTCGTGCCGACGATCCGCAGCACCCCGGCGCTGTCGATAGTGAAATTGCTGGCGATGAGCGTTTCGGTGCCGCCAACGCGGGTCAGCGTCACCGAACCGGCGGGATATTGGAGGAACACCAATGACAGGCGAGTCGCGGTGCCGGTAAACACGGCGCGGCTGGTCGGCGCGGCACCGGCGGCGGTGGCCCCGGCATAAACGGTTGCGCCGCCGTTGGGGTCGAGCCTGATCGTCCCGGTGCCCGTTGCAGGCGGGAATGAAGAGCCAAAATCCATGTCAGTGGTCTTGGCCAGCTGCAACGGCTTGAAGAGATTGAGATTGGCCGAGCCCGGCGCGGTCGCGGCAATTGCCGGCGTGGCGATGGCAAGCAATAGAGCAGCCGCAAGCATGCCAAATGCGGTACAAGGAAGTCGCCAGAACATCCCAATGGCACTAAGCGCGAAATGCTGATGCAAGGTTAACGGTGCGCTTACCACGCCGCGCCTTTGCGTGCGCCCGATGCGCGGCTATGTCGCCCCCATGTCCAACACCCAAGCCGCGATCCGCATTGATTCCCTGTCCAAAACCTATGCCGGGGGCAAGCTCGCGCTCGACGACGTATCGTTCGATGTCCCGCGCGGGCAGATCTTTGGGCTGCTCGGGCCCAATGGCGCGGGCAAGTCGACGTTGATCAACATCCTTGCCGGGATGGTGGTCAAGACCGGCGGCAGCGCGAACGTGTGGGGGTTCGACATCGATGAGCATCCGCGCAACGCCAAGCGCGCGATCGGGATCGTCCCGCAGGAGATTTTGTTCGACCCGTTCTTCACCCCGCGCGAGGCGCTGGAGATTCAGGCCGGAATGTATGGCATCAAGAAAGCCGACCGGATCACCGATCAGCTGCTCGCCGCAGTGCGCCTGACCGACAAGGCCGATGCGTATGCACGCACCCTTTCGGGGGGGATGAAACGGCGGCTGCTGGTGGCCAAGGCGATGGTCCATTCGCCCCCCGTGCTGGTGCTCGACGAGCCGACCGCGGGGGTCGACATCGAGCTTCGCCAGCAATTGTGGGATTATGTTCGCCAGCTCAACCAGCAGGGCGTGACGGTCGTGCTGACGACGCATTACCTCGAGGAAGCCGAGCAATTGTGCGACCGGATTGCGATCATCAATCATGGCAAATTGATCGCCAATGAGCCGACCAAGCAGTTGATCGCCAAGGCACAGGACAAAGCGGTGGTAGTCGAGGTTGATCGCGACATCGAGCATGTGCCGATCGCGCCATTCTTCGACCGTACCGAACTGACCGGGCCACGAACGATCGAGATCACGTATCGCAAGGACCAGGTCAATGCAGGCCAAGTGCTCGCGGCATTGCAAGCCGACGGGCTGGGGATCGTCGATGTCTCGACCCGCGATCCCGACTTGGAAGATGTGTTCCTCAGCCTGACCCGGGAGGCGAATGCGTGATCGAGACTGACGTCCTCATCATCGGCTCCGGCGCGGCGGGGCTGACCGCGGCGCTGACGCTGGCGCGTACGCGCAAGGTGGCGGTGCTGGCCAAGGGCAGATTGGGCGGCGGGGCGACCGAATGGGCGCAGGGCGGGATCGCCGCAGTGCTCGAGGAAGGCGACAGTTTCGACGCGCATGTCGAGGACACGATGATCGCCGGGGCGGGGCTCAACAATCGCGCGGTGGTCGAGCATGTCGTCGGCGGTGCGCCGGCCGCGATCGCACGGCTGGCCGAGCTTGGGGTTCCGTTCAACCTCGACGACGATGGTGACGGCTGGCATTTGACTCGCGAGGGCGGGCATAGCCACCGGCGGATCGTGCATGTCGCCGACGCCACCGGCTGGGCGATCCAGCAGGCGCTCGAAGCCGCCGCCATCGCCAACCCCAACATCACCATCCTGCCCGATCATGTCGCGATCGATTTCGCCACCGGACGCCATGCTGACGAGTTTAGCACCTCGGGCGCGGTGCATGGGCTATACGCATTCAACCGGGTCAGCGGCGAAGTCGAAACCTTGACCGCGCGGGCGACGATCCTGGCCACCGGCGGGGCGGGCCGCGCCTATCTTTATTCAACCGCACCGCGCGGCGCGACGGGGGATGGGATCGCGATGGCGTGGCGCGCGGGATGTCGCGTATCAAATATGGAATTCATGCAATTCCACCCAACGTGCCTGTATAATCTGACCGTCAAAAACTTTCTGATTACTGAGGCAGTGCGCGGTGAGGGCGGGCAGCTCAAAATTCCGACAACGGGCGAACGCTTCATGCCACGCTTTGACGCGCGCGAGGAATTGGCCCCGCGCGATGTGGTTGCGCGCGCGATTGACCATGAGATCAAGCGGCTTGGGCTTGATTATGTTCACCTTGATATCAGCCACAAACCGCCTGAATTCGTTCGCGAGCATTTCCCCAATATCTATGAGAAGCTGCTCGGGCTTGGCATTGATATCACCAAGCAGCCGATCCCGGTTGTGCCCGCCCAGCACTATACCTGCGGCGGCGTGATCGTTGACCTTGACGGGCGAACCGACGCACCGGGGCTATATGCAGCGGGCGAAGTCACGCAATCAGGATTGCACGGTGCGAACCGGCTGGCCTCAAACAGTTTGCTCGAATGCCTTGTGTTCGGCGATGCCTGTGCCCGCGATATTGTCGCCAATTGGGATGCGCTTCCCGCCCCGCCTGTGATCCAAGCATGGGACGAAAGCCGCGTGACCGATAGCGACGAGGAAGTGGTGATCGCGCAGTGCTGGCGCGAAATCCGCCAGTTCATGTGGAATTTCGTCGGCATCGTCCGCACCACTAAACGGCTTGAGCGCGCCAAGCATAGGATTGATCTGCTCCGCCGCGAGGTCGAGGATTATTACAGCCATTTCCGCGTGACGCCTGACCTGATCGAGCTGCGCAATCTCGTCGAGGTGGCTGACCTCATCATCCGTTCTGCACTCTCCCGCCACGAAAGCCGGGGGCTGCACTACACGCTTGATTATCCCGAGACTGATGTGGAGGCGGTGGACACTGTGCTGGTGCCTTAGCCGCCCAAATGCAGCTTACGGAACATTTCCAACCGCGCCTCTAACACGCGTTTCTTGAGCGTCACCGCCGCCGCAAGTTTTCCAGCGCGCGCTTCAGCACCCGCAAGCGTGAGCTTCATCCCCGTATCATCAATCACTTTGGGGCTGACGTAATCGCTGCCCAGATTGGCAATCGCTTTATCAAGAAACGCAGCCGCGCGCTCAAGCTCATTCGCCGATTGCGCGCGATTGGCCTCGGCAAGCGTGAGGCGCACCGCATCATATTTGGCTTTCATCGGATTTTTTGCCCCATGCTTGTGATGGTGGTGACCAAACATTGCCGAAGCAGGCACCGCCCCAACCGCAATCAGCACAGCGGCAAAAACGGCCAGCCTATTTGCGCACCAGCGATCCACCACTGCCCTCATAATAAGCCAAGCCATAAGCCTTGGCAGTTTCGGCAGCCGCCGCACGGCTTGCCTGAGGGAAGGTGTAGCCCTTATTAATCAGTTCAGCAATCCGCGCATTTTGATCAGCATCAAGCTTGGCACCGTCAACCGAAGCCGGGGTCTTGTCCGTGCGGACATAGGCAAACTGCTTCGGCCCGCTCTGCGCGACGATGATATTCTGCCCCGAATTGATCAGATAAGCCGCGTCGCCCCCGCTCAGCGACACACCAGTGTATGATCCTTCGGACTTGTCATAGGGATGGGTGTGGAAAATGCCCTTCACGCCAAATTTGGACGGATCTTTGAGCGTCAGTTTGGGCGAAAAACTGCCCGAGGTGCTGCCCTCGCCGCCGATATTCTGGATGCCGAGCTTGCCCTTGCTATCGGCAACAATCGTGCCGCCCTGCTCCTTGCTCTTGCCGCCGGGGAAGCTGCGATAGCGCAACGTTTCAAACGCCTTCTGAACCTCGGGCGCGAATTCAATGCGCCCCGGTGCGGTGCTGGGCGAAGTCGCCGTTGCAACGTCCGAAGCCTTGGTCGTCGGCGGCGCGGCGTCAGCCTTGGCACTTGCTGGCTTTGATACCGTGCTGACGCTGTTCAGATCATAAAGCGTTGGTGCTTGCAGCGGAGACTTATCCCCCCCGCCGTACCGCCCGCTGAGCAACTGCCCTATTTCGACAGGGGTGAGCTGCGTCTGGATCAGCGACCCAAGCTGCGCCCCGAGATCAGGATTTTGCAGGTTAACCGTGCCAAGATCAGCCGCGAGACCCGCGATATCAAAGCCAAGCCGCGACGCATTGCGGCCCAGAATCTGATTCGCCAGACTATCCGCCCCAAACCCAACGCGCACATTGAGCGCGTCACTAATTTGCGCCCTGAGCAACGACTGATAAGACTGAACCGACAACGCGAATCGCCCCCGCAAAAGGAGTGGAATAAGTGGAAGCC
>JANOXQ010000203.1:0-7566 GCA_031418495.1 Sphingomonadales bacterium | reverse complement strand
GGCATGGCGATTGCTGCTGAATAGATAAATAAAGCCCCTCCCTTTCAAGGGAGGGGAACGGGGTGGGTGCGAGCGTCTGCGAGCCAAAAGACTCAAAGGACATCCCCCACCCCAACCCCTCCCCTAAAGGGTAGGGGCTTAAAGATTGAAGGGAATACCCATGAACGAACTGACCAATTTCGCGAACCCAATCGCCAAGCCAGAGACTTTTGACCAAATCCAGATCGGGATTGCCTCACCAGAGCGCATCCGTTCGTGGAGCTTTGGCGAAATCAAAAAGCCTGAGACCATCAACTACCGCACGTTCAAACCTGAGCGTGACGGCCTATTCTGCGCGCGTATCTTTGGCCCGATCAAGGATTATGAATGCCTGTGCGGCAAATATAAACGCATGAAATATAAGGGCATTGTCTGCGAAAAGTGCGGCGTTGAAGTCACCGTATCGAAGGTGCGCCGTGAGCGGATGGGCCATATCGAATTGGCGGCCCCTGTCGCGCACATCTGGTTCCTGAAATCACTGCCATCGCGCATCGGCCTCCTGCTTGATATGCAGTTGAAACAGCTTGAGCGCGTGCTGTATTTCGAAGCCTATATCGTGATCGAACCCGGCCTCACCACGCTCACCAAATATCAGCTTTTGACCGAAGACGAACTGCTTGATGCGCAGGATGAGTATGGCGAAGACGCCTTCTCGGCTGGCATTGGTGCCGAAGCCGTGCGCCGGATGCTTGAAGAGCTTGATCTTGAAGGCGAAAAAGTCACGCTGCTCGAAGAGCTGGCGACGACAAAGTCTGAACTCAAGCCCAAGAAAATCATCAAGCGTTTGAAGGTCGTTGAGAGCTTCATCGAATCGGGCAACCGTCCCGAATGGATGATCCTTCAAGTGATCCCAGTGATCCCGCCCGAACTGCGTCCACTCGTTCCGCTTGATGGTGGTCGGTTCGCGACCTCGGATTTGAACGATCTTTATCGTCGCGTGATCAACCGCAACAACCGTTTGAAGCGCCTTATGGAGTTGCGCGCGCCTGACATTATCGTCCGCAACGAAAAGCGGATGCTTCAGGAATCGGTTGACGCACTGTTTGATAACGGACGTCGCGGTCGCACAATCACCGGCGCAAACAAGCGTCCTTTGAAGTCGCTGTCTGACATGCTTAAGGGCAAGCAGGGCCGCTTCCGCCAGAACTTGCTCGGCAAGCGCGTCGATTATTCGGGTCGTTCGGTGATCGTGACGGGGCCAGAACTGAAATTGCATCAGTGTGGTCTACCCAAGAAAATGGCGCTCGAACTGTTCAAGCCGTTCATCTACTCGCGCCTTGATGCCAAGGGTCTGTCAATGACCCTCAAGCAAGCCAAGAAGTGGGTCGAAAAGGAACGTAAGGAAGTCTGGGACATCCTTGATGAGGTGATCCGCGAACATCCTGTAATGCTCAACCGTGCGCCGACGCTTCACCGTCTTGGCATTCAGGCATTTGAACCCGTGCTGATCGAAGGCAAGGCGATCCAGCTTCACCCGCTGGTCTGCTCTGCGTTCAATGCCGACTTTGACGGCGATCAAATGGCAGTTCACGTTCCGCTTTCGCTTGAAGCTCAGCTTGAAGCGCGCGTTCTGATGATGTCGACCAACAACATCCTTTCGCCCGCGAACGGTAAGCCTATCATCGTGCCGTCGCAGGATATGGTGCTCGGCCTTTATTATCTGTCGATGATGAAGGAAGGCGAACCCGGCGAAGGCATGTTGATGTCTGACATACAGGAAGTGCATCAGGCGATCCACGCTGGTGCGGTAACGCTCCACACCAAGATCACCACTCGTGTGCCGCAAACTGATGAGGCTGGCGCGACTTACATGAAGCGCGTTGAAACCACACCGGGCCGGATGCTGCTCGGTGAAACGTTGCCAAAGAGCCACAAGGTGCCGTTCGAAACCGTCAACCGCCTTCTCACCAAGAAGGAAATCGGTGACGTTATCGATCAGGTGTACCGCCACACTGGCCAGAAGGACACCGTCCTATTCGCCGATGCGATCATGGCGCTTGGGTTCAAGCACGCCTTCCAAGCTGGCATCAGCTTCGGCAAGGATGACATGATTATCCCTGACACCAAGGATGCCTTGGTTGAAGAAACTCGCGTGCTCGTGCGCGATTTCGAAAACCAGTATCAGGAAGGGCTGATCACCCAACAAGAGAAGTATAACAAAGTGATCGATGCTTGGTCGCGTTGCGGCGATCAGGTGGCGTCTGAAATGATGAAGGAAATTCAGGCGGTCAAGAAATTGCCCAACGGCCGTGAAGCCCCAATCAATTCGATTTACATGATGGCACATTCGGGTGCGCGTGGTTCACAAGCGCAGATCAAGCAGCTTGCGGGTATGCGCGGTCTGATGGCCAAGCCTTCGGGCGAAATAATCGAAACGCCGATCATCTCAAACTTCAAGGAAGGCCTCACCGTTCTTGAATATTTCAACTCAACCCACGGCGCGCGTAAGGGCTTGGCTGATACCGCGCTTAAGACTGCAAACTCGGGCTATCTAACGCGGCGTCTGGTTGACGTCAGCCAAGACTGTGTTGTGATCGAAGAAGATTGCGGCACTGAGCGCGCGCTTTTGATGAAGGCGATTGTTCAGGGTGGTACAACCATCGCCTCGCTTGGTGAGCGTATCCTTGGCCGCACCACGGCTGAAGATATCGTTGATACCAAGGATAACAGCGTCGTCATCCCGTCGGGCACCTTGCTTGATGAGGCCGACATTGTTGTGATCGAAGCGATTGGCACACAGTCGGTCAAAATCCGTTCGCCACTCGTTTGCGAAACGCGGATGGGCGTGTGCGGCAAATGCTACGGTCGTGATCTTGCGCGCGGTACGCCGGTTAACATGGGTGAAGCTGTCGGCGTTATTGCTGCGCAGTCAATCGGTGAGCCGGGTACGCAGTTGACGATGCGGACATTCCACATCGGCGGCGCGGCTCAGCTTAACGAGCAATCAAGTCTTGATGCAGTGAGTGATGGTGTTCTCGAATACCGTGATCTGCGCACCATCAAGGATAAGATGAACCGCACTGTTTCGCTCTCACGTCAGGGTGAAATCGCGATTGTTGATAGCGAAGGCCGCGAACGCGCGGTTCACCGTTTGCCCTACGGCGCTTATGTGCTTGCGGCAGACGGCGGCAAGGTCATCAAGGGCGCGCGGATTGCCGAATGGGATCCGTTCACCATGCCAGTGATCACCGAAAACCCAGGCGTCGTGAAATATGTCGATCTGGTTGAGGGTCAAACGCTGGTTGAGCAAACCGATGAAGCCACGGGTATTGCGCAAAAGGTTGTGACGGAATTCCGTCCCGGCCGTTCAAAGGTTGATCTTCGCCCACGCCTAACCTTGCTTGATAGCGACTCAGGCGAAGCGGGCCGTTACATGCTGGCTGCGGGCGCGATGCTTTCGGTAGAAGACGGTGCCACGGTTCAGGGCGGTGACGTTCTTGCCCGTGTGAGCCGTGAAGCCGCCAAGACACGCGACATCACAGGCGGTCTGCCACGCGTTGCCGAACTGTTCGAGGCGCGCATCCCCAAGGAAAATGCGATCATCGCAAAAGTCTCTGGCCGGGTTGTTTTCGGCAAGGATTATAAGGCGAAGCGTAAGATCGGTATCCAACCTGAGGATGGCGGCGAACTCGTTGAATATCTGATCTCCAAATCAAAGGTGATCGACATTCAAGAGGGTGATTATGTCAAACGCGGCGATAATCTGATTGGTGGTTCACCGAACCCGCATGACATTCTTGAAGTGATGGGTATTGAGCCGTTGGCTGAATATATCGTCGCTGAAATTCAGGAAGTTTACCGTCTGCAGGGCGTGAAGATCAACGACAAGCACATCGAAACGATCGTTCGTCAAATGCTGCAGAAGGTTGAGATTACAGCAGCCGGCGATACCACCCTGCTTCCGGGCGAACAGGTTGACCGTGAAGAAATGATCGCGATCAATGAAAAGGTTGAAGCCACCGGCGGCAAGCCTGCCGAAGGTAAGCCTATCCTACTCGGCATCACCAAGGCGTCGTTGCAAACGCGCAGCTTCATCTCGGCGGCGTCGTTCCAAGAGACAACTCGCGTTCTTACCCAAGCCTCGGTTGAAGGTAAGAAGGATACGCTGGTTGGCCTGAAGGAAAACGTCATTGTTGGCCGCTTGATCCCAGCAGGGACTGGCGCTGGCATGAACCGCCTTCGTGTGACCTCAAACTCGCGTGATGCGGCACTTCGCGTGCAGCAACGTGCATGGCAGGCATCGCTTACGCCAGTGGCGCCTGCGCCTGTTGCTGAACCGGCAGTTGCAGAACCAACCGACGGCGAATAATCCTCTGGCCCCCTCCCGATAGGAGGGGGCCAATCAGCCCACCCCATTTTCTGCACAATCGCGGGTGATCGGCGCTTACCCCACGATAAAGTGAGCTACGTTTGGGCTGACTCTGCGCGGATAACTGCTAGAGCGAATTCAGCGGCAACCGGGGGCCGTAACGGCCAGCCTGCGCCGCTGATGTGAAAACTCTGGAGTCTAGAAAATGCGTAAGATTATGATTCTCGCAAGCCTTTCGCTTGCCCCTCTAATGGCGTCTGCGGCGATTGCTGGTCCAGAAAAGCCAACACCCGCCCAAGGCGCTCCCGAAGCGGGCAAACCCGCCACTAACGACAGTGCCGTAGTTGGTAAAAAGGTCGCCGAGGAATGGAGCAAATATGACACTGCAAAGAAGGGCCATCTCACTCAAGATGAATTTGCCAAATGGATGGGTGATCTCCGCGCAAACGCTGGTCAACCTGCGCCTGATGCCAATTGGCTTGGCCTTGCCTTCACCCAAACCGATGCTGATTCGGACAAAAAAGTCTCCGAAGAAGAACTTAAGCGCTTCCTCCTAACTGGCGCATAGGTAAGAGCACCATCGGTGTCGCAACGCTTGGGCGGGGCTTAATAAGCCTCGCCCTTTTTCCGACTTGTCATCATGCCCCTTCTCGCGCCACTACAGGCGTGCAGCATAAGGAGCGCATGATGGCCGAGTTCACCACGATCACCACCGAAATCAGCGAAGGGCTTCTCACCCTGACGATCAACCGGCCAGACCGGATGAACGCGTTCAATGGCGAGATGATGAAGGACATGATCGCCGCGTTCGATATGGCCGATGCGGATGACAGCGTTCGCGCAGTGATTGTAACGGGTGCTGGTGACCGCGCCTTTTGCGCGGGCGCGGATTTGGGCGCTGGCAAGGACACGTTTGATTACACCAAACGCCCTGAACGTCTAATCCACGGCTCACCACTTCGCGAAGATGGCTCGGTTAATTACGCGCATGAAAGCGTGCGTGACAGCGGCGGGCGGCTGACGCTGCGGATCTTCAACAGCAAAAAACCAGTGATCGGCGCGATCAATGGCGCTGCCGTCGGCATCGGTGCAACGATGCAATTGCCGATGGATTTCCGTATCGCCAGCACCAAGGCGCGCTTCGGTTTCGTCTTTGCCAAACGCGGCATCGTGCCCGAGGCGGCCTCAAGCTGGTTCCTCCCGCGCCTTGTCGGGATCAGCCAAGCGCTCGACTGGTGCTATTCAGGCCGCGTGTTCGGCGCGGAGGAAGCGCTCAGCGGCGGCCTCGTCAAATCAATCCACGAGCCCGAAGACCTCATCTCCGCCGCCCGTGCGCTGGCCCACAGCCTGACCACCGAAAGCGCCCCCGTCTCGATCGCGCTGACCCGCCAGATGATGTGGCGAATGCTCGGCGCGGCCCACCCAATGGAAGCGCACAAAATCGACAGCCGCGCCATCTGGTCACGCGGGCAAAGCGGCGATGCGATTGAGGGAGTCACCTCGTTCCTAGAAAAGCGTCCGGCGGTGTATCCGGGCAAGGTAAGTACCGACACGCCGCACTTTGCGCCGTGGATGGATGAACCGGGCTATAAGTAAGCGGCGATGTCTCGCCTGATCCTGTTCAACAAGCCTTACGGTGTGCTGCCGCAGTTCACAGATCGCGGAACGGTGCGGCCAACTTTATCCAATTATATCGACGTTCCCGTCGTCTATCCGGCGGGGCGGCTTGATCTTGATAGTGAGGGGCTGATGCTCCTCACCGACGATGGCAGACTCCAAGCGCGGATTGCCGACCCCAAATATAAGATGGCGAAGACCTATCTCGTGCAGGTTGAGGGCGATGTGGGGGAAGACGCGCTCGCTCGCTTGCGGCAAGGCGTCGTATTGAAAGACGGGCTGACATTGCCAGCCGAAGCCGAGCGCATCCCCGATCCAAAATTATGGCTTCGCGATCCCCCAATTCGCGTGCGGAAACTTGTCCCCGATTGCTGGATAAAACTTACTATCCGCGAAGGGAGAAACCGGCAGGTGCGAAGGATGACAGCAGCAGTCGGATATCCTACCCTGCGGCTCGTGAGGTGGGCGATTGGGGATTGGACGATTCAGGGGTTAGGGCTGGGGAATTGGAGCGAGGTTTTGATGAGCTATGACCGGGTCGCCGACCTATAAACTACAATAGCCTATTTCTGAGAATGCCTCTTGGGATAGTTTTGGAGCTGTAGCTCAGTATTAGGTTTTGTTGACCTTTAGGATTCCCAAGGGGCGATTTTTCTGATTCAATCTATTTGCTGGGATTGGAGGCCAGTATGGATGGCGAGACGGGAGCTTGGGACGGATCAATGGCAACGGCTCGAGGATTTGTTGCCCGGCAAGAAGAGTGATGCTGGTAGGACGGCAGGAGACAACCGGAAGTTTGTTGACGCTGTTCTCTGGATTGCGCGCACGGGCAGTCACTGGCGGGAGTTGCCGCCGGAGTTTGGGAACTGGAACAGCGTGTTCCAGCGCTTCAACCGCTGGTCGGCGAAAGGCGTTTGGGAGCGGCTTTTCGAGGCTTTGGCTGGTGATCCGGACTTTGAATATGTCACGATGGACGCCACCATCGTCCGGGCGCATCACCATAGCGCCGGGGCAAAAGGGGGGATCAAGAGACGGAAGCCATTGGCCGCTCGCGTGGCGGATTGACGACCAAGCTCAATGCCTTGTGTGATGCGCTGGGCTTGCCGCTGCGGTTCATCCTCACCGCAGGTCAGGTTGCCGACTGCACCCAAGCCGAACCGCTATTGGCGGGTATCGCCATGCAAAATGTGCTGGGAGACAAGGGATATGACAGTGACGTCGTCGTCAAGCTCATCGCACAGGCAGGCGCAAACGTCGTCATACCATCCAAGGAAAACCGCACCGTCCAGCGGCATTGCGACTACGCCCTTTACTGTGAACGCAATCTGGTCGAACGATTCTTCAACAAAATCAAACACTACCGGGCCGTCGCAACCCGATATGCCAAGCGCTCCAGAAACTATTTGGCATTCGTGACACTCGTTTCCAACATCCTCTGGCTGAAATGAATGTTAATAGAATCTAGCACTACTTTGGCAGATTTGTAATTTTAGGGATTCCCTTTTGGTTGGATCGGTGATTCATGTGGAGCCAGCTGATGGAGGCTGGCGATTGGCGACGATTGGCGGATTGATCTGGAGAGGTGGTTGGAGCCGTTTATC
>JANOXQ010000202.1:0-11144 GCA_031418495.1 Sphingomonadales bacterium | reverse complement strand
GCCAAAGATTATCACACTCTGGAGATTTCACAAATCATAACGCGTCACCCTCTACTTCAATATACCCTCGAAATAATCATATAATCCCGGCTCAACTTCGCGCGAGGTAAGCGTCTTGAAGCGGGCGTCAAATTCCTTTGTTTTCCAATCATAATTGGCTTTGCCGTCAACGTTCCATCGTTTCACAAAATCAACAATCGGATGATAGCATTCAGCAGTATCGGCAGCGCTGCTTGGAGCCCGGCTCATCCTGAACGGCGCGAACGGGCGGTGGCGCTCAACGAATATCATGTTTTCCTTGATGCTTTTGCGCAGGTTCTTTTCCTTGCGGGTGCGCCATTCTTTATCGAGGGTTAGCTGAGTCCAAGTATCGATATAATGCATCATCGTTAGCATCGCAGCGCGACCCCAGACCGTATTGCCAGTCCCACCAACATCGGAATGAACGCCAGGCATCCATATCTGGCGATAGCCGCACTTCCCCTCACCCATCGGGCAATCCATCCGGCCTTCCCAGATTTTGGGTTTGAAAAAGCGACGATCCTCGTCAATCGCAAGAATCTGGATGGCATGCTTGCAACCGCTGGGCACCAACCCATCAGGGAAACGGATCGGATTGAACATTTTCATGCCCTCAATCCCGCCCATAACAGAATCGAACACGCCAATAAACTCCACACCAGCGTCGTGCAATTCAATCTCATCTGGCGCGTTTCTGCGTTGTTGCCACGCAGCAACAACTGCGGGCGCAGCGCGAATGTCGCCGGGTTTTAGCAAGCCATAAGTACAAATCAGCCCAGCCAAAGCCCGCGCCGCCATCGCTCCACGAGAAAATCCAAAAATGTAGATTTTGTCTTTCTTTGCTTCGTCTTTCTCCGAGAAATCATAATTGGCGCAGATGTTGGTATATTGATCGACGATCTGCGAATAAATCGGATTGCCTGTGATAAGACTGATCGCATCGCGCGTACCGGGCTGCGATGAAATTCCCGAGGTGTAAAACACGACCTGCGGTTTGCCGTCTTCCGATGTATCTCTCAATTGGAGGAGATAGCCAAGCTCATACACATTTGAGTAGCTGGCAAATCCAGCCGCCTGTGATGCCGAAACCATCGTGCCATCAATCAGTGAAATCAGATGTCGGCTCATGTTGACGTCCCCCAACGGCTCTACAACAACAAACGCATACTCAGGCTGTAATGCTACCACTGCCCCCTTTGACTATCCACTTATATCTGCGCGCGCGAATTTGCGTGTGATGGTCGCCACATCACTGATTGATTCAAGGGATCAACCACTGGCCTTTCCAAGCGCCTTCTTCCTGCACAAACCGAGCGCGAACATGGCCGTCGTGCGCCAAATACAGCCATTCAAGTGTATCAAGCGTAATCATTAACACCGCGAAATTGGCACGACCCGCTTCGGTTTCGCTGCGCACTGGAACACGCGACTCAAGCGAGGCCGGTAAGCCTGATATCGGCTTGTCGGTGCTACTTCCCGGTGCATAGCGCGTCAGATAACAACGCCTGCTGCTTGGCGATGAAGCCGCCCATGCCGTATCCGCACCTTCACCAGCATCGCTCACGATGGCGCGGCCGCCGGCCCTGATCTGGATTTTAGCGGCGGCATCATAGCCAAGCACGCTCACCCGAGCGCTATCGCCAATCTCGCTTACCTTGGCCGAACGCAAATCGGTGTGGAAGCGCATCGTTGCATCCGCCTCAATACATTTGCGTAGCACCATGACGCGCTGTTGCGGCATTCCACCTAGATCTATGCTGGCCACAACCGGCGTATGAAATGCTGAGCGGCGATCAGCGCCACCGCGCACGAGGCGCATCCAAATGTCAGCTAGCACCGCATCAAGCGTGCTTGGCTTAATCTCCAGTGTCATTATTTAATCCGCTCCGCACGCCAATTGCAATTAGCCATTGGCCGATAAAGTAAAGCAGCCATATCGCAACACCAACCGTCACTGTATCACCAATCGGCCCTAACCGCGCAAAGATCAGCAAATCAGACGCGACAAACATCATCGCCCCAATGCCAGTGCGATAACGGGGGAAACGGCTTGTCCATGCCATTGCCGCCATGGCAGATACTAGCAGCGCATAGATCACAATCCCCAGCGCGGAGCTACGATCCGCAGGCAGCAAATATGCCACAACTACCATCACTGGAATAATCAAAACTGCCAACATCCGCTGACTAGGCGTTAATGATGCCCGGCGATTTCGCGCATAAAGCCAGATCGCTATCACATGCCCAACCGCAAACGCCGCCGCGCCAGTCATTAAGCCTGCAACCTCAAGCAAGACATCGCCCGCAGCGCCAAACGCCATGACGGCAGCAAGCAACCAACCATCCTGATCGCGCGCCTGCGTTGCCGCCCATAGCGCGAGCAAGGCAACCCCTGCGCCTTTCCAGATCACCATGACGGTCGGGCCGAAGCCAAGTCCCCAGACAGCGACATAGCTTAATCCGGCGAACACCGCTGCGCGCAACAGCCAAGGCGCAAATGTTTCGCGATATTCCATGCTTATGCCCTCTCGCCAAAGACTTAAAAAAGCCATAACGACTTGAGGCGTGACACAGCAAATACATATTATCGGCGGCGGCCTTGCGGGTGCTGAGGCGGCATGGCAGCTTGCAGAAGCTGGCGTCACCGTGCGCTTGTCCGAAATGCGCGGGGTTGAAGGGACGGCAGCGCATAAAAGCGATGGACTGGCTGAACTTGTATGTTCAAACTCATTCCGTTCGGATGACGCAACAAGCAATGCCGTTGGCCTGCTGCATGAAGAAATGCGCACACTTGGTTCGCTCATCCTGCGAGAAGCTGACAAGCATAGGGTGCCTGCTGGTTCTGCGCTTGCGGTTGACCGAGATGGTTATGCAGCAGGTGTAACAGCAGCAATTGCAACCCATCCCAACATTACGCTGGTGCGTGAACGGATCGATGCGTTGCCAGATGGCCCCGCGATCATCGCCACAGGGCCGCTGACTGGTGCAACCCTTGCCGAAGCCATAGCGGCACAAACAGGCGAAGACGCCCTCGCCTTTTTCGATGCACTCGCACCGATTGCCTATCATGAGTCAGTCAATATGGATGTCGCTTGGATGGCGTCACGCTGGGATAAGGGTGATACCAAGGATTATATTAACTGCCCGATGGACAAGGAGCAGTATCTCGCCTTCCACGCCGCACTCATCTCTGGTGAGAAAAGCGAGTTTAAGGAGTGGGAAGCCAACACGCCTTATTTTGATGGCTGTATGCCGATTGAGGTCATGGCGGAACGCGGGATCGATACCCTACGCTATGGCCCAATGAAGCCGGTTGGGCTTGATAATCCCAAAACTGGCCGCTGGCCCTATGCCGTCGTTCAACTGCGCCAAGATAACGCTCTTGGCACACTTTGGAATATGGTTGGCTTTCAAACCAAACTCAAACACGCAGAGCAAGTGCGCGTATTCCGCATGATACCAGGCCTCGAAAATGCTGAATTTGCGCGACTTGGCGGGCTTCACCGCAATACGTTTATCAAATCGCCAAAGCTGCTTGATGGTTCGCTGCGGCTGACGTCAAAGCCAAACATTCGCTTCGCCGGGCAAATCACTGGCTGCGAAGGCTATATTGAAAGTGCGGCTATTGGAATGCTGGCAGGCCGTTTTTGGGCCGCTGAACTCGCCGGAACACCCTGCCCGCCACCTCCGCCAACGACAGCACTTGGTGCGCTGCTCGGGCATATTACAGGCGGCGCGGATGCCGAGACCTATCAACCAATGAACGTAAATTTCGGACTATTCCCCGCACTCACCGAAAAAGTGAAAAAGGCGGATCGCAAGCGCGGCTATACTGACCGCGCGCGCGCTGATTTGGCGGGGTGGTTGGGTTAGAGTCCCGTTCGTGTCGAGCGAGGTCGAGACACCCGGTGCAACGTGCCTCGACTACGCTCGACACGAACGGATATCACCCCTCGCCCTCCTCCTCACCCGCAGATGGAACGCGCAGTGGCGGCGGACAGTTGGTTGACTTGGGCTTGGCACGCACTACGCGCGTTGTCAGAAATTCGGCTGGCGTCAAAATGCCTGAGCGATCTTTATCGGCCCCTTTAAATTTGGTGACCGTCTTGACCGCATATTCATCGAACGACAGCTTGCCATCGCCATTGATATCAAGTTTGGCATAGGCCTTCCGCCGTGAAAATAGATATTCTTCTGCAGCGACGCCGCCATTTTTATCCCGATCATAGCGGTTGAAGCGCTTTTCCTCGCGCGTTTTTTCAGTGGCTTGCGGCGGATCGGTCACATCAAGTACGCCAAGTGGAGCCTGCGCGCTGGCGGACGGGGGTGCAATTTCGCCCGCATCGGCTTGTGATCGCCAAATGAAGATACCCGCCGCCATCATCAGCAACGCTGATGCCACCCCTGCAAGAAATCGCCCCATCGCAACCTCAACCCATGCCATTGTACAATTACGACAGATTAGCGACCAAACACCATAAAGCCAATGGCCTGTGTGATACGATAGGGCGAACCCGCCACGCGTTGCTGATCAAGCGGGCGCTGGCAATCGGCCTGAGCAAAACGCGTGAGGATCGCAAAAGCGCGCATTGGCTTTGGCAAGCTGGCAGCTATGTTACCATGTAAAGCATCCTGAGCGAGCGTCATTGCGCGTTTCGCCGTATCAGCATTTGAGCAATGCCGCGCAAAATCGGTCAGTGCCCAGCCAATGCCTGCCTGATCATTGATCGCGCTTTGGGTAAATTGTGCAGCAACCGCAAACACACCAGCCCCTCGAAGTCTGGCATAGTCCAACAGCGTAGCATTATCATAAGGCGGATCATCAAGCAGCACGGCCCAGCCATCAATAACCCTAGTGAGTGCGTCCACACTGACGTCATGACTGCGGATCAGATCATGAAATCCCGCAATTACTGGCTCTCGCGCGGTAGGTTTTTCAAGCTGATCACGCCACCATGCAAGACGAATCTGGATCAGGCCGATCTCGTTTGTCGCCTTAAATGCCTGGCCAAGCGCTGCATCAAAACTGAACAAAACCTTAAAATGTCTGCGCAATTTTGCAGGCGCATAGGCAAGGGCAAGCTGTTCGTCTGGGCCAATCATCACCCTGCCATAGCAGCGGTGGCGTCAAAAAAATGACAAATTTGCTGTTAACCCTTTCGCTTCAGTCGGCATTATCCGTTTTTACTGCATTGGCCGATCACAAGATTTTTTCGTTTGGGGTCAGATTGCAATGAGCAAGATTTTTGAACAGAGCCAACCGGCCTGTGCCAAGCCGACATTTCTAGCGCGTCTGCGCAGCGATGTTGCTGGCAACACTCTAATGTTAGTCGCTGGTGCGATCCTCCCGCTGACCGCAATGATCGGCGCTGGTGTTGATACGAGCAGAAGTTATCTCGTTAAATCGCGCCTTCAGCAGGCCTGCGATGCCGGAGCACTGGCTGCGCGTAAGTTTATGGGTGGCGGTGGGCTAACCACCGATGTTACCGCGAAAGCGCAAACCTTCTTTGGGAACAATTTTCCGGCTGGAACTTATGGCACAGATAATGTGTCGTTTACGCCAACGCGGAGCAATGATGGCCAAGTAACTGCGTCAGCCACGGCGCGTTTGCCTATGACGATTATGACCATTTTCGGCAACTCGACATCGACGATCGGCGTTAGCTGCGATGCCAAGTTAGAAATTGGCAATTCAGACATTATGTTCGTGCTCGACGTCACCGGATCGATGGCGTGCGCGCCAACCGATTCAAGTGCTGACTGCTCAACTTATTTGTTCACGAATGGTGGCTTTGTGCCCGCAACCGGCGTCTTCACCGAAAAAAGTGACTCACGTCTTGCAGGCTTACGTTCTGCCGTCCTCGATTTTTACGACGAATTGGCAAGCGCGGTTAGCAGCAATTCGATCGTGCGTTATGGCATCGTGCCCTATTCGACCAACGTCAACCTCGGCTCAACAAGCATCGGCTCAGGAGCAAATCAAGGTATATTGCGACCAGAGTGGATCGTTGATGACTGGAGCTACCAAAGTCGCGATGCGAATATGACAAAACTTGAATCGTCGGTAAGCGGACGAACCAACACATTCGAAATTTATAGCAGTGGTGCCAGCATCAATCGCACACAGTGCGCAGACTATGGCCGCAATCGCTATCCGACCGTCGGCGCAAATCCGATTGTAGTTGGTACGCCGCCGGCGACAACCACGACAACTAGCTACACAAATAATGCAAGCGATGGGGTGGACTTCGGCTATTCTGGCGCGCCAGATACGAATGGCACTTCACGCAGTTGCCGGAGAACACGCACCAATTTCACGACGACATATACCGGACGTTTTCGCATCAGTGATTGGACATATCAAGTTTCCTCGCTTGATCTCTCTGCTTTCAAAACTGGCGGAACACTGCGCCTCTCAAATGGTGTCATTAACACAAATGGCACTCTTACCGATTTAAGCGACGATACTGACACAGTGGGTTCTGTTGCCAGTCAGGGCACTTACACCCTCAGTGCATTAGGCGCTGCAGTGACTGGTGGTTCTACTATCGACGTAACTTGGAATGGGTGCATCGAAGAACGTAACACAGTCACGGATGAAGATTTTGATCCGATTCCTGACGACGCTGAAGATCTTGATATCGATTTTATTCCCAACAGCGATGCTACGCGCTGGCGGCCTGCTATCTCACAAATGATCTATAACCGCACCGATACCAATGATCAAACAACCGCAGCTCAAAATACTCAACCAAGCCTTTTCAATACGAATGCCACATGCAACAAGCGTGCGTGGAAACTCGGTGTGCGTACTCGAAGCGACATGAGCAACTATCTCAACGCAAGTGATTTTATTCCACATGGCGGCACTTATCATGACGTAGGTATGATTTGGGGCGCGCGTTTAATCTCTCCAACAGGGCTATTCGCATCCGAAAATGCCACAGCACCCAATGGCCGCCCGATTGACCGCCACATCATTTTCATGACTGATGGTGACATGGCACCTGGTTCAACGACTTACAGCCTTTACGGCTTCGAAAAACTCGATCAGCGGATAACGGGCACAAACCCTACAAACGAAACACTCAAAACACGCCATAACTCGCGTTTCGTAGCAATGTGTGACGCAGCCCGCGACAAAGGGATCACTGTCTGGGTTGTCGGCTTTTCACAGGCCTTGACGCCTGAGCTAATGAGCTGTGCCAATCCTGGTAATGCATTCACATCAAACTCAACTCCCCTGCTTCGTGCGCAATTCCGGCAAATCGCCGCACGAATTGCTGAACTCCGGTTGCAACGCTGATGCGCCGCAACCTCAACCAGCTCCGTCGCGATGCTAGCGGCAATACATTGATGGAGTTCGCCATCATTGCGCCGACGCTAATGCTGATGCTGATGGGCGTTTTCGATCTTAGCTACCGCGCCTATGCGATTTCGATCCTTCAGGGGGCCGTTCAAAAGGCCGGTCGCGATTCAACACTTGAAGGTGGCGCAGGCGCGGCGGGATCAATCGATATTGCGATCACCAATCAAATGCGGCGGATCGCAAGCAACGTGACCATGACATATGAGCGCAAGACCTTTGTTAGTTTCACCCGCGCAGGCGAGGCGGAAGAGTTTGAAGACCGTATCGAGATTGCCACCGGACTACCCAACGGCACCCGCGAAGCTGGAGAATGCTATTTCGACGAAAATAATAACGGGGCTTACGATAGAAACGCTACAGCAGGCATCGACGGCCAAGGCGGCGCGCGCGATATTGTCGTCTACTCTGCGCAGGCGGTCTACCCAAAGCTATTCCCGCTATATGGATTGGTTGGTTCGCCAACTTCGCAAACAATTAAAGCCACCACAGTGCTGCGCAACCAGCCTTTTGGCACACAGGCAGTTCGTCCTCGACCTAGGATTTGTGTATGATAAAGTCTTTGTCAAATTTTGGCCCATTTCGCCGCTTTGTTGCGGCACTGCGAACCAATTGCAGCGGCCTTGCTGTGATTGAATTTGCCTATGCGCTTCCCCTGCTTACTACAGTTGGGATTGGTGGAATTGAGATGACCAATCTTGCCAACGTCAATTTGCGGATTAGCCAAGCGGCAATGGGCCTAGCTGACAACATGTCACGGGTTGGCCTTGAATCAGCGCTTTCGACCGTGCAAATCCGTGAAGCCGACGTCAATGATGGCTTTATCGGACTCCTGCGGCAGACAGATGGCCTCAACTTCCAAGCCAATGGCCGCGTCATTCTCTCAAGTCTTGAGCTAAATGCCGATAACGGCCAGTGGATTCACTGGCAGCGCTGCTTAGGAAGTCTAGTTGTCGCACCGCGTTACGGAGCACAGGGCACCGGAGCAACGGGTACAGGCTTCGCCGGAATGGGGGCCGCCACATCTCGCGTCACTGCGCCCTCAGGGACGGCAGTAATGTTCGTTGAAATAACCTATACTTATCAACCACTGATCACCGGCATGTTTATGCGCAACCGGACAATTCGTTATGAAGCATCATTCGTCAATCGCGACCCACGCGACCTAGCGCAGATTTACAATCCGAACCCCGCTGCAACAGTTGCGACCTGCGCCTGATCAGCGATTGCATGTCCGCTTAACCGCTGCCACAACCCGCGCAACGTCTACAATCGCGATTTTTTCGAGGTTGGCGGCGTAGGGTAGCGGCACATCCTCGTTGAGGACTCGGGCAACCGGCGCGTCGAGATCGTCAAAGCCGTGCTCCATGCACACCGCGATGATCTCGCTTGCGATTGAGCAGACCGGCCAGCCTTCCTCAACCACAACCATCCGATTGGTGCGCGACAGGCTTTCAAGCACAGCGGCGGTATCAAGCGGACGCAGCGTGCGGAGATCAAGAACTTCGGCATCAATCCCCTCATCAGCAAGTTGTGCGGCAGCCTCAAGCGCCATGCCAACGCCAATTGAGTAGCTGACAATGGTTACGTCGGTGCCGCTGCGCATCGTCCGCGCCTTACCGATGGGAAGCGTAACATCGCCAACCGGTACGTCAAAACTGCGCCCATACAGCAGTTCGTTTTCAAGGAAAACCACTGGATCGGGGCATTGGATCGCCGCGCGCAACAATCCCTTTGCGTCCGCCGCATCATAGGGCGCGATGACGATCAGGCCGGGGACGCTCGCATACCACGGCGCGAAATTCTGGCTATGCTGCGCGCCAACGCGTGACGCAGCGCCGTTGGGGCCACGAAACACAATTGGGCAACGCATCTGCCCGCCCGACATATAATTGGTTTTCGCCGCCGAATTGATAATGTGATCGATTGCTTGCATCGCGAAGTTAAACGTCATGAACTCGATTACAGGGCGGAGGCCACCCATTGCTGCGCCGGCACCAATGCCAGCAAAACCATATTCGGTAATCGGAGTGTCGATAACGCGGCGCGGGCCGAATTCATCGAGCAAGCCTTGCGTGACCTTATAAGCCCCCTGATATTCGGCGACTTCTTCACCCATCACGAACACCCGATCATCAGCGCGCATTTCTTCTGCCATCGCGTCGCGCAGCGCTTCACGGACTGTGGTTTTGACGGTTTCGCCGGTTATGACTGTGGATGTTTTCTGTTCGTCTCGAGCGAAGTCGAGAGACGTTTTTGAAGTAGTAACGACGGGTGTCTCGACTTCGCTCGACACAAACGGTTTTGCAGGCACTGGAGCCGCCTCCTCATCATCGCCACTAATTCGCGCAATCACGGTGCCGACCTTAACGCCTTCGCTGCCTTCTGCGATCAGAATCTCAGTGACAACGCCTTCGTCAATCGCCTCAAATTCCATTGTTGCCTTATCGGTTTCAATCTCGGCGAGGATATCACCCGATTTGACGCTGTCCCCAGCTTTTACCAGCCACTTGGCGAGTGTGCCTTCCTCCATCGTTGGTGAGAGCGCGGGCATTTTGAGTTCGATAGCCATTAATATTGCCCCACCAAAACGTCAGTATAAAGATCATGAGGCTCCGGCTCGGGTGAAGTCTCAGCAAAATCAGCCGCTTCGGCAACAATCTTGCGGATGTCCTTATCGATATCCTTGATCGCATCCTCACTGATGCCGGCCTCAGCCATATCTTTCTTGAGCCCCTCAATAGGATCAGATTTTTCGCGCACATCCTGCACTTCTTCACGACTGCGATATTTTGCTGGGTCAGACATTGAGTGGCCACGGTAGCGATACGTCTTAAGCTCCATCAGCAGCGGGCCATTGCCTGCGCGGACAAATTCAAGCGCAGCCTCAGCCGCACCACGCACTTCAAGCGCATCCATCCCGTTGACTTGCATCCCCGGAATCCGGAATGAGTCCCCACGCCGGTGGAAATCAGTCTCAGCACTCCCGCGTGCGACCTTTGTGCCCATG
This sequence comes from Sphingomonadales bacterium, assembly GCA_031418495.1. GTDB lineage: Bacteria > Pseudomonadota > Alphaproteobacteria > Sphingomonadales > Sphingomonadaceae > Aquisediminimonas. Next base: position 747 of record JANOXQ010000202.1, on the reverse strand, counting down.
GCATAACCATTATTTTCAATGACGAAGATAATCGGCAGTTTCCAAAGCGCCGCCATGTTGAAACTTTCGTAGACTTGGCCTTGGTTGGCCGCGCCGTCACCGAAATAGGCCATACAAATGCCGCCGTCGCCGGTATATTTATGCCCAAACGCAAGCCCAGTCCCAAGCGCAACCTGAGCGCCAACGATGCCATGGCCGCCGTAAAATTTATGGTCAGTCGAAAACATATGCATCGATCCGCCCTTGCCGCGCGAGATGCCAGCCGCACGCCCAGTCAGTTCAGCCATGATCAGCTTTGGATCAATTCCGTAGGCGAGCATGTGACCGTGATCGCGGTAACCAGTAATCACGCTATCCTTGCCGAGTTCAAGTGCAGATTGCAGCCCAACCGCAACTGCCTCCTGCCCGATATATAAATGGCAAAACCCACCAATCAGGCCAAGCCCGTAAAGCTGACCAGCGCGTTCCTCAAAACGGCGTATCAGCACCATTTCACGGTAGAAACTAAGCAGTTCCTCCTTACTGGCCTTGTACCGTTTTGGCGCGCGCGGCGTATCAAGCAATTTGGGGGTGGGGGTTTTGGCCAAAAGTCGATCCTTCCGCTACGTCAACAAGGCTACGCTAAGCACAGTCTATAGGACGCAAGCGACGCGATGCGCAATCACCAGAGCGATGAAAATTATACCCCAACCCGTTCGTGTCGAGCGAAGTCGAGACACGTTGCGCCAGATGTCTCGACTTCGCTCG
>JANOXQ010000201.1:0-15310 GCA_031418495.1 Sphingomonadales bacterium | reverse complement strand
AAATATAACTACCCCCGGATTTCTGCCATTCGTTAAAACTGGCAGGGGTGCTGATTTATTATCTGTGTTCCCCCCGAGCGTTTTACGCTTCAGTGTGGGGGGTCGGTTGCTTCCCTGGTCTCGCACCGACCCGCCACTCGCCCGGGAACCTTAAAACAAGATTAATCTCAATTTTACCGTCATGCTAAAGCGGTTGCTAACCAATTGTGCCTTATTCGCGCACCTTCGTTATTAGCCATTCAGGATCATGATGCGCCTCAAAATAGAAAATAGAGCAGATATAGCGCGCTTCACTGTCCTTGGAACGGCGCTTGCTGTGCTCGTGCCCGTTATTGTGGTCGCTACACTATTGGCGCCACTGCGCGCGATTTCGCCGCAACATTATCAGGGCGTGGTGATTGCGGCTGGGCTTATTCCGCTGCTTGTAACCCCACCAATTGCTGCGCTGCTGCTGCATTCAATGCTCATGCTCAAGACGACGATTGAGCGTGTTGATGGGCATGTGAAATTTGATGGTCTCACCGGCATTCTTAACCGCAGTCATTTTCTTGACACGGTGCGCGCTACGCGCGTTGACGGGATGATGCTGATTGTTGATGCCGATCATTTTAAGGCGGTCAATGATGATCTTGGCCATGATGCAGGTGATGAAGCGCTTAAGGTTCTCGCCACGCGGATAGCTGTAGCCGTTGGCGAGGACGGTATTGTCGGACGACTTGGAGGGGAAGAATTTGGGGTTTATTTACCCGGTTATTCGCATGTTCAAGGTGCTGAAAAAGCCGAAGTGATTTGCGATCATGTGCGGAAGAGCTTTGTGCCGGTAGGCGATGTTCGACTACGGATGACGGTAAGCGTTGGCGGCGCGTTCCACCGTGAAAACGCGCCACTAGGCCATTCGCTCAAACTCGCCGATCAAAGACTTTATCACGCTAAACATGCCGGACGAGACCGTTTTGTGATCGAAGAAATGACGGGGGTTACTATCCTCCCGACAAAGCTCAAGACGGCGCGCAATTAGCTCCGCGCGACATCCTTTTCTTCCATCAGTTCGGCGAGTTCACCAGCCTCATACATTTCCATCATAATATCTGATCCGCCGATGAATTCGCCCTTTACATAAAGTTGGGGAATTGTCGGCCAGTCTGAGAATGCCTTGATGCCCTCCCGCACTTCGGGGTCTTGAAGGACATCAATTGTCTCATAAGTCACGCCAAGATGATCAAGGATTGCGATGGCCTTGCTCGAAAAGCCGCACTGCGGGAAAAGCGCTGTGCCCTTCATGAAGAGCGTCACATCATTGGTGCTGACGATTTGGGCGATTCGGATCATGGTTTCGTTGGACATTTAGATATTCCTTAAGCTGGGGTAGCGGTGGTGAGTTGAAGCGCGTGGAGTGCCCCGCCCATCCGACCACCAAGGGCTGCGTACACTGCCTGATGTTGTTTGATGCGCGGCATCCCGGCAAAAGTGTCTGAAATCACGCGCGCAGCATAATGATCACCGTCCCCCGCGAGATCGGTAATTTCAACCACAGCACCGGGAATCCCGGCGCGGATCAGTGCCTCAATCTCATGCGCTGGCATCGCCATTTATTGCGATTCCATCAACTGGCGGCGGGCCTCAATGGTTTTTTCGGCCAAAATCGCGCGGATTTCTTCATCATTGGTTGCAACACCGGCAGCGGTGAGATCGCCGAGAAGTTTGCGGATGACATCTTCATCGCCGGCTTCCTCAAAATCGGCCTGAACCACGCTTTTGGCATAGCTGTCGGTCTCTTCAGGGGTTAGTGCCATCTTTGCCGCCGCCCATTGGCCGGTCAGCTTGTTACGGCGCGCGGTGATGCGAAACGCCATATCCTCATCGCGTGCAAATTTGGTTTCGGCGGCGCGTTCGCGGTCATCAAAGCTGGTCATGGCAAATCCATTCATGCGTCATTGTCGATTGCTAGATAGACACTGACATCCAAGCGCGCAACGCGTGTTGGTCGATTATTCGCCAATCTTGACAACAAGTTTGCCAATCGCGCCGCGTGCACCCATTTTGGCGATCGCTTCGCCGCCGCGTTCATGGGGGAAGACTTCGGTCACGCGGGGTGATATCTTACCTTCGGCCCAAAGACGGAACAGGCGTGTCGTATGATCACGGTTTGCATTTGGGTCTCGCGCTGCAAACGCCCCCCAAAATACGCCGCAAACGTCACAGCTTTTGAGCAAAGTAAGATTGAGCGGCAAGCGAGGGATGCCTGCCGGGAAACCGACCACGAGATAGCGGCCCTCCCATGCGATTGAGCGGAGCGCGGGCTCGCAGTAATCGCCACCGACCGCATCATAAATCACATCAGCACCGTTTGGCCCAAGCACCGCTTTGAAGGCTTCGGCAAGCGCCTTTGACTGATCCTTGTCAAACGGTGCGGTGCCATAAAGGATCGTCGCATGTGCGCCTGCGGCCTTGGCCGCTTCAGCCTTTTCAGGCGTTGAAACAGCGGCAACAACGCGCGCGCCAAACGCAACACCGAGCTCAACCGCTGCAAGGCCAACGCCGCCTGCCGCGCCGAGAACAAGCAAAGTCTCACCCTCACGCAACCGTCCGCGATCAAGCAGCGCATGGATCGTCGTGCCGTAGGTAAGGAGCAACGCTGAGCCTTCTTCAAAACTCCGCTCTGGCGGCAATGCAAAGGCCGAGGTTGCGGCAATTGCAATCTTTTCGACCATACCGCCTGACCCTGTTGTGGAGATCACGCGATCACCGATCTTCCAGCCGGTCACGCCTTCGCCAAGCGCTTCAACAACGCCTGCAATCTCGCTTCCTGGCGCGAACGGACGCTGCGGTTTGAATTGGTAGCGATCCTCAATCACGAGCACGTCAGGATAGTTGACCGAACACGCCTTAACCGCGACCAGCAACTGACCGGGGCCAGCAACCGGATCGGCAATCTCCTCAAGAACCAGTGTCTCGGGGCCACCAACCGCTTTTGATAATAACGCTTTCATTTAGGTCACCGTTCCTGATTGCCACGGCCAAGCAGTGCCTGCGCGTGTTTCATATGTTGTAATTTTATCCGCCATTGCCATCGTTAGCCCCACTTCATCAAGGCCGCCTAGCAGGCATTCTTTTCGAAAAGCGTCAATATCGAAGGTAAACCGATCCTGAAACCGCGTGGTAACCGATTGATTATCCAGATCAATATGGATTGGATCAGCCTTGGCGACCTCCATCAGCCGGTCAATCGCTGATTGCGGCAAGGCCACGGTCAGTATCCCGTTCTTGAACGCGTTAGAGGCGAATATGTCTGAAAAACTCGGTGCGATGACAACGCGGATGCCAAGGTCGTTCAGCGCCCAAGCGGCATGTTCGCGGCTTGACCCACAGCCGAAATTATCGCCTGCTATCAGAATTGGCGCTCCGGCATATTCGGGATCATCAAACACGTTTCCGGGTTCAGCGCGCACCGATGCGAATGCCCCGCGCCCAAGCCCTGCGCGGCTGATCGTTTTGAGCCATTCGGCGGCGATGATCACATCAGTATCAACATTTTTCCGGCCAAAGGGGATGGCGCGGCCTTCAACTATGGAAATTGGTTCTGGCATAATGCCCTTTCCTTCCCTTAATCAGGCAGAACGTCAACCGCGACGCGCATTTCCTGAGCGCCGTAGCCAGTGAAGATACCATCAACCGGCGCGATATCACGGTAATCACGCCCTACCGCGACAATGATATGATCGCCTGCCATAAAAATGCCGTTGGTCGGATCAAAGCCGATCCATCCGCGACCGCCTTGTTGATTTTCCGGCCCACACCAGACGAGCACCCAGCCGTGCATTGCATCCGCACCTTGCAGCCGCTCTTGGCCCTCAGGTGGGATCGTGCGGATATAGCCGCTGGCATAAGCCGCAGGCAGGCCAGCCGCGCGCAGGCCACAAATCATGATTTGAGCAAAATCCTGACACACGCCTGCGCGTTTGGCGAAGGCTTCGGCCGGGAGTGTCTCAGTTTTCGTGGCATCGGGATCGAAACGGAAATCGCGCATGATCCGAAGCGCGAGCTCAAGCACAGCCTCAACCACTGGGCGCGCGGGATCAAGACTTTCGGCGCACCAGTCTGCGATCGCAGCATTTGAGCCAATCAGTGGAGACGGGTAAAGGAAGTTTGCTGGCGCACTATCAGCGATATCATGGCTTTGCCGCGCCCAATTGGCCACCGTCGCAATCGCTAGGTCGGTGGATGTTATCGTTGGAACGGTGCGATCAACGCTGACGCGCGAATTGCTAATAATATCGAGTGTCTTAGTCGGCTTGGAGAGCAGTAGCCGGGTGATATTGAGCAGTTCAGAGCGGCTGTTGGCTTTGGTCAAACGGCCATCAGGGATCACGGCGATATCATGCGCAAGCAGCGTCTGGCCGGGCCAATCAACGGGCCTAAGCCGCAAGTTACAGCGTGCGAAACTGACAGGTCGTTCATAGACAAAATGAGTGGCGTGGCGGATGGTGTAGGCCGTTGTCATGCCAGCGTCATGCCCGATGCGCGCAGTGTTTCGCCACCGCGCAAGAAAAATCGGTGGCTGATCAAATCCGAAAGCGTAAGCAGTTGCTGCTCAAGCGCATAACATGCTAGCCCGTTGAGCGTCTGCGCACTCAGCGTTGCAATCCGTGCCGACAAAGCGGTGGCAGCACTTTGCTGCGCCTCATCCATCCCGTCATCATGCAGGCGCGGCAAAGCATCAAGATGGTCTTTGATCGCAGCAATCTGAAATGCGATTGAACGTGGGTTATAGGGATCAAGTCCAACTAGATCGCGCACCGGCAGCAGTGCAAGCCCCGTTGAGTAGCGCTGGCGGTAGCTAATTTGCACATCGCATAGCTCAAGCAGCATAAGCAGATCTTCGCCGCTTGCCAGATCATTGCCAAATGCTGAGATAAGACGACACAGCGTTACTCCGCGCTCAATCCGCCGTCCAAGATCGTGGAAGCGCCAGCCCGCTGTCCGCCCCATATGCTCGCTTGCAAGGCCAGCAAAGGCAGCAAAGCGCGCCTTTAAGTGGATATGCTTTTCCTCAAACCGACCAGCACGCGGGAACGGCGCATCAAGCAATTGCGAGAAATCAGGTGCAAGCCGTTCGCGTGATCCGGCACCAATTGTGCGCGCTGAACCAAGCAGCGCAATGACGCTTGATGGCGCTTCTCGGTCATCAAGTGCGGCTGTCAACATATCGGCAAAATTATCCCTGCTATCAGGGCGCACCGCCCGCTCTTCGGACAGTCGGGTGCGAATTCGTGCGGCGGTTGCGGCTGGAATCGCTGGATCGCCGTCGCCGATAATGCCAGCGCCAGAGCCAGCACGTACCAGCGCAAGCACAGCCTCACCGCGTTCAAGATAACGACCAAGCCAGTATAAGTTATCAGCCACCCGGCTTGGTAAGGTGCCCGGATTGCGTCGAATAACCGTGGCAGTATCAGGGCGCACTAGCGATATCGCAGACGCAGAGGCACCGCCGTGAATAATGATATCGGCTGAGCGTGTCCCGACCCCGATCGAGGTGGCGCGCACATCAGCAACCGGGCCAATACGAGCAAAACCGCCAGGCATCACTTGCCAATTGCCCTCACCGTCGCGCGCCGCAAAAACACGCACCGTGAAGGGGCGGGCGATCATCTGGCCATCGTCAATAATTGGCATGGTTGAAAGATTGACCACTTCCTGCCCAACATAGTCCTGTGGTCGCTTTGCCAGATCCGCAAGTAATGCCGCACGTGCAGCGCTATCAAGCTCACTCCCTAAGCGACCATCAGCGGTGCCAAGGCCAATTGGTAGCGGGCCAAAAGCGGACGAAACCACCATCGTATCGAGCCGTTCGCGCACACGCTTTTCTTCGGCTGGTTGGCCGCACCACCATGTCGCGATATTGGGCAGCTTAAGCGGCTCACCGAGCAATATCTTGGCGAGCTTTGGCATAAATGCAGCAAAAACGGGTGCTTCGATAATCGCGCTCCCCGGAAAATTCGCCACTACAGCGCCGCCCGCTGCGAGCGCATCAATCAGACCGGGAACACCAATCGTTGACTGCGTTTCAAGCGTTAACGGGTCTAGCAGCCGCGCATCCATCCGCTGCCACAGCGCATCAACGCGCTTCATCCCTTCAATCGTGCGCAAATACAGCCGGTCATCATGGACGGCGAGGTCAGCCCCTTCGACCAACAGCAACCCAAGATAGCGCGCGACATGGGCTTGTTCGGCATAGCTTTGGTTGAACCGCCCTGGCGTTAGCAGCGCAATACGCGGATCAGTGCGCTCGCAGGATGCTGCAATCCCAGCGCGGAAGTGCCCGAAAAACCCGGCTAGGCGCTCAATATTCAATCGTTCAGATAGACCAGGCAAAACATGTGATGAAGCAAGCCTATTTTCCAGCGCATAGCCTGAACCGGCGGGTGAGCGACCATGATCGGCGAGGACGCGCCATTCGCCGTCGGGGCCACGCCCAAGATCAACGGCATAGATGTGAAGAAACTTCCCATCCACCGGGGCAACGCCAATCATCTGACGCAGATAATGCGGGCTCCCGCTAAGCGCTGCGGTTGGTAGCGTTCCTGAGGTGATGAGTGTTTGCGGCCCATAGATATCTTCAAGGAACCGTTCGGCCAATTGCGCACGCTGTACCACCCCGTCTGCAATCTTGTTCCACTCGGTCTCATCGATCAGCAGCGGTACTGGTGATAATGGCCAAGGGCGCTCCTCACTTTCGTCTGGAAGGCGGAAACCAATGCCGATTTCATCGACCCGGCGTTGCATACGCTCTTGAGCGCGTGCAATGTCGCCGTCTCCAGCGCGCAAAACTTCATCAAGTGCGGTTATCCAGGCCTGCGCCGCTGTCCCGGTGGCAGCGCACATCACGTCACCGCGACCCGCTGTCGCACAATAGCGCGCGCGCAATGCGTCTGCTGATGTTGATTGGTCGATGGCAGTATCGATCATACAAGGCTCCCCAAGGTAATTGCTTCACCACAATCGCTGACCAAGGGCAAGCTATGCTCGACTTGATCTCGCGACAAAGCTAGGAGCAGGCCATGACCACTGATCCTTTTGCGTTGTTTGATGTCTGGTTTGCCGAGGCGCAGGCGAAAGAAGTTAATGATCCCAATGCAATGGCGCTTGCGACGACCGGCACGAACGGCCAGCCCTCGGTAAGGATGGTGCTGCTCAAGGGGCATGGCCCCGACGGCTTTATTTTTTACACCAACTTGGAAAGCCGCAAGGCGAGACAGTTTGGCGAAAATGGGCATGTTGCACTGCTATTTCACTGGAAGTCTGTGCGTCGTCAGGTGCGGGTTGAGGGTGCCACTCGCCCTGTCTCTGATGTCGTTGCAGACGCATACTTCGCCACGCGTGGTCGCGATTCGCAGCTTGGCGCGTGGGCTTCGGAGCAATCACGCCCGCTTGATAGCCGCGCGACCTTTGAAACGCGCTTTGCCGAAACGCAGGCCCGCTTTGATGGACAGCCTGTTCCGCGCCCGCCGCATTGGTCGGGTACGCTCGTTACGCCTGAGCGCATCGAATTCTGGCAAGACCGCGAACACCGCCTCCATGAACGCCGCCTGTTCACCCGCAGCGGTGACGGCTGGACAGAAGGTCTGGTCTATCCGTGAGTGGTGCACACAATCATAACCACAGTCATGCCCATCTACCGCATAATGCTGACCGTGCGCAGCTCACTCGGCGGGCTGCACTGGCGAGTGTTTCAATGGCGCTGTTTCTGCTTGGTCTCAAGGCATGGGCAGCGATTGAGACTAGTTCTGTATCGATGCTTGGATCGCTCGCCGATACAGGGCTTGATATCATCGCCTCGCTGGTCACGCTTTATAGCGTCCATTTGGCGGCGCAGCCTGCCGATCATGATCACCGCTTTGGCCACGGCAAGGCTGAGGCGCTGGCCGCACTTTTTCAGACCGGGATCATTGTTGCCTCGGCGATCGCGATTGGTTGGCGCGGGATCAGCCGTTTTGGCAGCGACGTGCGGCCTGAGAATCCTGAGCTTGGCATTGCCGTTTCGCTGGTTGCGATTGCCACTACCTTTGCACTGATCACTTATCAGAAATATGTCGTGAAGCAGACTGGCTCAGTCGCAATCCACGCCGATCATGTTCATTATTCGAGCGACTTGCTGCTCAATGCTTCTGTGATTGCGGCGCTTGTGCTCGATTCGATGCTCAAAGTACGCGGGGCTGATCCACTGTTCGGCGTTGCAATTGCGGCATGGCTAATCTGGCACGCGCGTGAGGTTGCCTCAACCGCGATTGATCAGCTGATGGATAAGGAATGGCCACCCGAAAAACGGGATCGTTTTCTGGCCGTTGCGCAGAGCCATCCTCAGCTTCGCGGCATCCATGATATGCGCACCCGCACGAGCGGCGCACATGACTTTGTCCAGTTTCACGTCTGGGTTGATCCAGCAATGACCGTGCTTGAAGCACACCGCGTCATGGATGAGGTTGAGGCCAAGCTCATGACCGAATTTCCCGGCACTGAAGTTTTGATCCACCCCGATCCGGAAGGCCATGCCGCTGAAGAGCTTGGCTATATCCCGTCACAATCGGTTGAGCATTAACTCGCTTCAAACCCCAAGCGCTTTGCAATCTCAACAGGATCGCCCGGAGCATCGCCGCGCACGCTGCGCCCGCGATTGGCGAATCTAATCCGCAAATCCTTTTCCCACAGCGTTAGGCGTGACTGCGTAATGGGGCAAACAAGATTGGGGATGGGAAGCTGCGCGCGCCATTTGTGGCGCATATAGTTCCATGCCTGCGCATAACCGCCACCAAGATTGACCACTGGGCGGCTGTGATGGACGACTGGCGCATCCACGACCCACGTACTTCGCCCGTCAGCTTGCGCGGTCAGGATGATGTCCGCTGCATAGAGGTGAAAACTTGGCAGTTTTTCGTCAAAGCGCAGCCCTGAATCGCGGCGAATGATGATGATTAGCTCATCAAGCGTTGCCGCACGGGCAGGAAGCGGAGCCGTGCCTTCGATCAATCGCGCGTTGCCTGAGCACCAGACTTCGCCGATAACTGCGCCGCTTTCAGTCCCTCCAACGACGCCAGCGACGGCCCAGTCGGGAGCCGTTTTGGTTAATTGATCAAGGGCTGTTGTAATCCGCGCGGCAAAGCCCGTTGGCAGATACACATCCTGATGCGCGAGCAGCAGCCACGGCGTGGCGCATTCATCAAGTGCTTGATTATAGGCTATTCCTGCGGTTGCGAAGCCTTCATAGGTTTTGAGGCAGAGCGTCCCGCCAGCAATATCGGGCGAGCGCGCAAGACAGTCAGCAAGGATCGCGCGATCATTAACCGCCGCCGCAACCGATATCATGATGCGCGCCGTGCGGGCAAAAGCCGCTGCGCCATGCCGATCATTTGGGCGCGCACATCGGCGGGCAAAAGCCGGTAAGCAGCAACGCCCGCAACACTGATCAGCACTGCCGCCCCCGCCCACCAGAGCGGATCATTCAAAGCCAATCGGCTCGACAAGATAGCAGCTGCGATCAGCAGGACAAGCGATCCGCCAAGTGCCGGCGCAGCCTCTATTCGGCGGTGGGCAGCAAGCGACTGCATTATGAAATCGACCCCAAAACGTGCAGCGAGCGCAACCGCGCACCCGACGATGCCGTATCCGATCATAGCGACATAGAGCGCACCAAGGTAGAGTGGAATTTGTAGAAGCAGGATAATCGTTACCGTTCGCGGTCGCCCCGCCGCTTGCAATTGCGTAAAGGGTACCAACGCCATAGCGTTGCACCAGAAACCAACGAGCAAGACTCGCCCGACCGGGGCAGATTGGACACCAATTTCGCGGCCAACCCACAGATTAAGAAACGGCTCCATTGCGAAAATGCCGATCATCACCGGCAGCGTGATGGTCGCCGCGAGCGTCAGCAGCGCCTTGCGGTTGAGCAGGCGCGCTTCATCTGCGCTGGCCATAGTAAGTTTTGGAAAGAGCGCATTGGTGAGCGCGCCCGGTATAATCGCAAGCTGCTTCGCAATCTGAAACGGGACATGATAGAGGCCAAGTGGCACCGCGCCGAGGACGTTGCCAATCGCAAACCGGTCAACAATCACAAGCATCGGCCCGATCAAGCCGTTGAATGATACCCAGCCGCCATAGCGCAGCAGCGCAAGTATGGTTCCTCGCTCGGTCGTTGTTTTGTGGCCAGCGGTAAATTCGCGAGCACAAATCCGCCACAGCGCAATCAGTGCAACCGCGCGAGAGAGGAGGGCTGCGGTTAAAATCCAGCTCAGCGTTGGGCCCCAGATTAGCGCAACGCCTAGCGGGAGCAATTGGAACAGAATCGTCGTCAATGCAGAGATTATATTGGTTTCGAGGAATTTCTCGCGCCCTTGGAGCGCACCCGTCAGCACACCTGTTAGCGTGGCAACGGGCACCGACAGCGCAAGCAGCGGCACGGCGTCAAGGATCTCAGGCCGCAGCGTCTCGGCCACTTTGAAATAATGGGTAAAGTAGATGTGCGCCGCCGCCCACAAGATTAGCCCACCAATCACGCCCATCCCAACGTTGACGATGAGCGCCCCCCAAAGCGTTGCCGCGCGGTCTTGCGGCGGGGCATCCCGCTGTGCTGCGATCCGAAATGCGGTTGCCTTACCAAGCCCGAGATCAAACAGCCCGAAATAGCCAAGCAAAAGCCATGCAAGCGAGAGGATGCCGACACGTTCAATCCCGACGAGGTGGATATAAAGCGGCACCGTAACAAGGGTTAGGACAAGCGGAACAACCGAACCAAGGATATTATAGCTGGTAAAACGACCAACGCTCAAAACAGGGTGTCCTTAACCCGCACGGTCAGCCAGATCGAGCAAGGATTTACCGTAGCTGGTTTTGGCATAAAATTCGCCGCGCGCGCGCAGTTGATCGCGGTCAATAAAGCCCTGAGTAAAAGCGATTTCCTCAAGGCAGGCAATTTGCGCGCCTGTGCGTTTCTGAATCACGCGCACAAATTCGGATGCCTCAAGCAGGCTGTCATGCGTGCCGGTATCAAGCCAGGCATAGCCGCGCCCCATCTGCTCGACGTAAAGCTCATCCATTTCCATATACATGCGGTTGAGATCAGTAATCTCTAACTCACCGCGTGCCGAGGGCTTCACCTTGGCCGCCAGATCACAGACGCGGTTATCGTAGAAATAGAGCCCAGTCACCGCCATGTCTGACTTTGGCGCTTTGGGCTTTTCCTCAATGCTGAGCGCGCGGCCCTCATGATTGAGTTCAACCACGCCGTAAGCGGTTGCATCATCAACGCGGTAACCAAAAACCGTCGCACCCACCGTCCGCGCGCGTGCGTTGGCAAGCAGCGTCGTGAGGCCGGCTCCGAAGAATATATTATCCCCAAGGACAAGTGCTGCGGGCTGATCCCCGACAAAATCGCGACCGATAAGGAACGCCTGTGCCAACCCTTCCGGCTTTGGCTGAACGGCATAGTCTATCGCCAGCCCAAGCTCTTCGCCGCTGCCAAACAGCCGTTTGTAATTATCAATATATTCAGGCGATGAAATGATCAGAATTTCACGAATTCCGGCCATCAGCAGAACGGACATCGGATAATAGATCATCGGTTTGTCATAGATCGGCAGCAATTGCTTGTTGATTGCAAGCGTAGCGGGGTGGAGGCGCGTGCCCGAACCGCCTGCGAGGATAATGCCCTTCATGTTTTGGTCTTTCGTAATTCGGATGCGGCAAACCGCTCATTGAGAATATCGCCGATAGCTGTTTGCCAATCGCGCGGGTTGATCCCAAAATCCTTGGTAATACGGCTCGTATCAAGCTGCGAATTGGCGGGACGGCGAGCAGGCGTTGGATAGTCGGCTGTCGTAATTGCGTTCAGGCGCGGCGTTTTCAAACCCTGAGCATTTGCTTTTTCAAAGATGAATGCGGCTAGATCGTGCCATGTCGCGCTGCCACTGTTAACAAAGTGCCATGTGCCGGGTGGCGATGTGCCATCCTTGGTCATCTGTGTTGCAATTGTCAGCACAGCCTCGGCAATATCAGTCGCACTGGTCGGGCAACCGACCTGATCGCTCACCACGCCAATTTCGTCACGCTCACGCGCCAGCCGCAGCATCGTATCAATGAAGTTGCCGCCACCAGCACTCACCACCCAAGCAGTACGGATGATCGCGTGCGCAGGATTATATGCACGCACCGCTGCTTCGCCTGACTCTTTTGATGCACCGTACACACCGAGCGGATATACGGCGTCATCCTCAACATAGGGCGTGACTTTGCTGCCATCAAAGACGTAGTCGGTAGACAGATGAATGATCGGTATCGTGCGCCGTGCGGCCTCGCTCGCAAAAATGCCCGGTGCCACCCGGTTGATCGCGTTGGCGCGCGCGGGTTCGGACTGGGCCTTATCAACAGCGGTGTAGGCGGCGCAGTTAATAATGATTGACCAGTCATCGGCATCAACCGCTGCTACAATTTCATCAACCTTGGTGAGGTCAAGCGTGTCACGCGCAGGCGCCGTAACTGCAAAGCCGTGCCGCGCGGCGGCCTTGGCAATTGCCCCCCCAACCTGACCTGTCCCGCCCGTAAGCAGTGCTTTTTTCATTCCTTAGTTAGCCCCAACCGTTCACCCGCATAAGCACCCGAAAGGATGTCACGCCACCAGCCTTCATTAGTCAGATACCAGCGGATTGTCTTGTCGATTCCGCTCTCAAAACTCTCAAGCGGTGCCCAGCCAAGGTCATGCTCAAGCTTGCCTGCGTCGATCGCATAGCGGAAATCATGCCCTGGCCGGTCAGCAACATAGGTGATCTGTTCGCGGTAAGACTTGCCGTCGGCGCGCGGGCGGATGGCGTCAAGTTGATCGCAGATAATATGGACAATCGAAAGATTGGTGCGCTCCGCCCGTCCGCCGATCATATAGCTTTCGCCGACGGTGCCGCGCTCAAACACTGCCTGAAGCGCGCGGACATGATCATCAACATACAGCCAGTCGCGCACATTCGCGCCAGTGCCGTAAACCGGCAGCGGCGCGCCATCCAAGCATTTGATGATCATCAGCGGGATCAGTTTTTCAGGGAAATGATACGGCCCGTAATTGTTTGAACAGTTGGTGAGCACAATCGGTAGGCCGTAAGTATGATGCCATGCCCGCACCAGATGATCCGATCCTGCCTTTGACGCCGAGTAGGGCGATCGCGGATCATAGGCAGTCGCCTCAGTGAAATAGCCCTCATCACCAAGCGCGCCGAAAACTTCATCAGTCGAGATATGATGGAACCGAAATGCTGCTTGAGCGTCAGCATCTAGTGCGCGCCAATACTCAAGCGTGGCGCTCAACACAGAGAAGGTGCCAACGAGATTGGTTTGGATAAACGCCGCCGGGCCGTCGATTGAGCGATCAACATGTGATTCCGCCGCAAGGTGCGTCACCACATCAGGCGCAAAGTCAGCGATGAGCGCCGCCATCCGCGCGGTGTCGCAAATATCGGCTTGCTCAAAACGGTAACGGTTTGACTGCGCAACGCCGTCCAGCGAGCTGAGGTTCCCCGCGTAGGTCAGCGCGTCAACATTCATCACATGATAGTCACTGTTGCCAATCAAATGGCGGACAAGCGCTGAACCAATGAAACCGGCGCCGCCAGTGACGAGAATTTTCTTGTGTTCGCTCATGGTCATTGCTCGATGCGGATAAGTGGAAGGAGTGGACGCCCATCATAAGCGAAATCGGCGGTCACATCCGCCAAGGCTGGCAAAATCGCATCCTTGTCCGACAGCAAAGGCGCAGCCCCCGCCAGCGGCCAATCAATGCCAAGCGTAGCGTCGTTCCAGATGATCCCGCCGTCCGCTTCGGGCGCATAATGCGCGTCAACCTTGTACATCACCTCAGTATCAGGGGTAAGCGTTAGGAAACCGTGTGCATAACCCGCCGGAATGAACAGTTGATCGCCATTTTCTGCCGAAAGCTCCGCACTTACCCACTCACGGTAGGTCGGCGAGCCCCTTCGGATATCAACCGCGACATCAAAAATCGCGCCGCGTGTGCAGCGCACCAGCTTGGCCTGCGCATGTGGTGGTGTCTGAAAATGCAGGCCCCGTAGAGTCCCCGCGAGCGATGAAAGCGAGTGATTATCCTGACAGAATGACACATTAATGCCCCAGCCCGCAAAGCGCGCCGCATTCCAGCTTTCGCTAAACCAACCACGCGCATCACCGTACCGACGCGGACGAACAAGCAAAACTGACAAAACACACCCCCGAAGGATCAGACGCGGCCCGCAAAACCACAGCGCTGCACCTTTGGCAAGCGGGCATATTGGTCAATATCGGCCAATATGCCTTTAGCGTAATTTTGTTTGTTACTGCGCGTAATCGCTGTAACATCCGCAAAGTATTTTGAGTCGAGTATGAGTAGGAGTGCATCAACAGGGGTAGCGTATCGTGTCGAACGACGGTCGCGTGCGCGAAAACGGGTACCGCGCTTTTATCAGTTACAGCCACCGCGATGACGCGGCGGCAAGGTCGCTGCACAAGCGGCTCGAAACCTATCGCCTGCCAAAGAAGCTGATCGGGCAGAGCGGTGAGCGCGGGCCAATAACTGAGCGCCTTACCCCGATTTTCCGTGACCTTGATGAATTGTCCGCCGCCGATGACTTAACCGTTGAGATTAAGGCCGCACTCGCCCGTTCGGCGACACTGATCGTGCTCTGCTCACCGGGGGCCAAGGCGTCGAAATGGGTCAATCTTGAGATTGAGACGTTTCGTGCGCTGCACGGCAACAGCCGCCCTGTGTTCGCCGCGTTGATCGAGGGCGAACCCACTGACGCCTTCCCGCCTGCGCTTATTGCCGACGGCCAAGAGCCAGTCGCCGCCGATTTCCGCAAAAACCGCGACGGAAAAAGCCTCGCGCTCTTGAAGCTTGTCGCCGGAATGGCGGGCGCGCCGCTTGACGCGCTCGTCCAGCGCGACGCGCAAAGACAATATCGCCGCGTGATGGCCATCACAGGCGGCGCGCTGACCGCCGCCCTAGCAATGGCGCTGTTGCTCGTCGTCGCACTCCGGGCCCAATCCGAGGCTGAGCGCCAGCGGCGAGAGGCAGAGGGGTTGGTCGAATATATGCTCACCGATTTGCGCGATAAGTTGAAAGGGGTCGGTCGTCTTGATGTGATGACCGCTGTGAACGAGCGCGCGATGAAATATTATGGGGGAGATACGCCCAAGGCGCAGTTGCTTAAGGCGCAGACGCTTCATGCGATGGGTGAAGATGATGAGAGGCGTGGCAATCTGAAGCTGGCACGCCGCAAATTCG
>JANOXQ010000200.1:0-20874 GCA_031418495.1 Sphingomonadales bacterium | reverse complement strand
TTTGATTGGGTTTCGCCCAAAGGCGCGTATAAGGGCGGTATCATTGCGCCGGGGATCAATCTTTCGCTTGATGCGCTCGTTGCGGCGGCGGCGAAATTGCCGCGCATCGCGATTGAAGCGCCAAGCACCAAAACCGTGATGGGCCTGACTACTGAAAGTCAGATGCTCATAGGTGTTTACTGGGGTTACATCGCGATGATCGAAGGGCTAATCGCGCGAATGAAGGCTGAAATCGGAAAGCCGGTTAAGGTTATTGCCACTGGTGGGCTGGCAACCATTTTTGAAACGCATAGCGATATTTTTGATGCGGTTGAGGGCGATTTAACGATCAATGGTCTCGCGATCATGTATGGACGGCTGAAATAGATGAATGGAATGATGTTTTGACAACTCCTGGTAACGAACTGCTTTTTCTCGCCCTTGGCGGCTCTGACGAAATTGGGATGAACGTCAATCTCTACGGCTGTCAGGGCAAATGGATCATGGTTGATCTGGGCCTGACGTTTGCGGGCGGAGATTATCCCGGTGTTGATCTTGTTCTGCCCGATCTCGAATTTATTGAGGCGCATAAGGATAACTTGCTCGGCATCATCCTCACCCACGGGCATGAGGATCATATCGGCGCGATCCCCTATCTCGCGGCGGATTTGGGCGTTTCGCTCTATGCGACGCCGTTTACGGCGACACTCATCCGGGGCAAGTTGGAGGATGAAGGCATTGCCGATCAGGTGAAGCTCAAAGTGATTGATCCGGGCGGCAGTTTTAACCTTGGGCCGTTCGACCTGCGCTATGTGTCGCTTGCGCATTCGATCCCCGATATGAACGCGGTTGTGATCGATACGCCTTTTGGCCGCGTATTCCATACAGGCGATTGGAAGCTTGATGATGCGCCCGTGCTTGGAGACGTGGTGCAGGCCGAAACGCTGCGTAAAATCGGCGATGAAGGCGTCCTTGCGCTGGTCTGTGATTCGACCAATGCGTTTAATTCGGAGCATTCGGGCAGCGAAGGCAGCGTCCGCGCTGACCTTGAGCGTGAGGTGAAAGCAGCGAAGGGGCGCGTGCTGATCACCAGTTTTGCGTCGAACGCGGCGCGTCTCCAAACGCTCCATGACGTCGCGAAGGCATCCAAGCGACAGCTATGCGTTGCGGGCCGCTCGCTTGATCGGATCGTCCGCGCAGCTCAGGCAAATGGTTTGCTCAAGGGCTTTCCGGGACCGATGGATTTTGATGCGGCGATGCGCTTGCCGCGTTCGGAACTGATGAGTGTCGCCACAGGCGGGCAGGGTGAGGCGCGCGCCGCCCTTGGCCGGATCGCAACGGACAGCCATCAATTGAAGCTTGAAGAAGGCGATACCGTCATCTTCTCCTCCAAGCAGATTCCCGGTAATGAAAAAGCGATTGGCGCGATCCAAAATGCGTTGGCGCGAAAAGAGGTGATCATGGTCACCGAAAAGCAAGCACACGTGCATGTGTCCGGCCATCCGGGGCGTCCCGAACTCAAGATAATGTATGATTGGCTTCGCCCGCAAAACCTGATCCCAGTTCACGGCGAGCGTCGCCACATGGCAGAGCAGGCACGCTTTGGCCGGTCGTGCGGGGTGCCAAATGCGCTGGTGCAGTCAAACGGCGATGTCGTGCGGTTGGCACCGGGCAAGCCAAAGATCGTTGGGCGTGAGCGCACCGGACGGCTTGTGCTTGACGGTGATGTGATTTTGCCAGCCGATGGCAGCACGATCAACGAACGGCGGCGTATCGCGCAGTACGGGGTTATTTCAGCAGCGGTTGCAGTCAACGCTGCAGGTAAACTTGCAGCTGATCCCGAAATCCGTTTGCAAGGCATTCCGGTTGAAGAAGACCGTGAGGCCTTCATTCAAGAAGCAGAAGATGCGATCGAAGAAGCGGTTAACAAAGGTGAAGCGAGCGATGATAAGCTGAGGGAGGCGCTGCGCTTGGCCGTTCGTCGCTGTGCAACGCAGTGGACGGGTAAGAAACCAGTCGTAGATATCATGCTGCTAAGGGTTGGGTGACGGCGATGAAGTGGACGTCTGCACTTGCGATTTTTCTGCTGTTTTGGGTGATGTCAGCGTTTCTGGTGATGCCCTTTGGTGTGCGCAATGCGCATGAAACCGGCGAGACGCTAGTGCCCGGGCAGGCTGATGGCGCACCCGCCAACTTTAACCCCAAACGAATTTTGATCCGAACAACGCTCCTCGCGATGATCCTGTTTGGGATTTACTATATCAATTACATCAACAAATGGATTAGCTTCTAAGTCGTTCAATTGCTTGAGCAAGTGCAACATACAGCTTGCCGGTATCCGATGATAGCAGCGTCACGCTAAGCGGTGTGCCATCTCGCGTTACTAAGACATTGCGGAGCATCGCCTCAAAATCATGGATGTAGCGGTTTACCTGTTCGCGGAATTCAGGCTCGGCTTCATAGTGGCGGGCAATCTCTCGGGCTTCTGATGTATCGAGCAGTTTGACCGCACGGCGAGTGAATATTCCACGATCCCCTCGCAGATAGCTTGCCCAGGCTGTGTCGGTAACCTCATTCGACAGGATTTTGGTAACATCAATCGCGGTTGAATTGAGCGATTCAACCAGCAGAGCAACGCGCCGTGCGAAATTGGCATGGTCGCTGGTTTCAACTTCCTCACGTGCATCGGCTATACGCGCTTCTAGTGCAGCACTGGTTTCCGAAATCGTTAACATCTGACGCATCAGTCGGTCAGTCGCTTTCTGCGCTGCTGCTACTGCATTGCCAGTGATTTCTGCAATGGCCGCCATCTGCGCCTCAACCTGTTCGGTAAGCGCAGCTGACAGCGCGTCCTTGCTCATATCGCCGAGCGATTTAGCCGATTGGGGAATGATTTCGGCAAAGGCACTACGGACATGCGCAGTTGCCTGCAAAGCAGTTTCACGAACGCTGAGCAGCGATTCGACCAACTGCGGCCCCGCTTGTGTCGCGAGCTTTTCGGCGTCTGCGGTTGCCGATGCAATGCTTATAGCCAAGGCGTCTGCAGTTTCCTTGCTCTTCGTCAATTGCTCCGAACTCATAATCGCCATTGTTTCAATATCATGGCGCTGCCGTGCGACAAGTGCATTTGCTTCGCTAAGCCTTTCGAGTGCATTGATTGCAGCTGTGGTTATTTTAGTTACAATCGGAGTCGCTTCGCTAACGGTGGCCATGCTCTGGCGTGCTTTTTCTTCAAGCCGGGCGTAAGCTGCGGGTAGCGTCTGATCGACTTCGTTCGTTGCCGCATCAAGCGCGGTCATCAACGAAGCCACCCGATCAACCAGCGAATTTGCAGTGTCGCCACCGCTCGTTAGCGCGGATGTTAGATCATCAGCATGATTGCGTAATGCCCCGATTGCCGAACCAAGCCGCTCGGTGCGTTCAATCCCGCGCATATCAAATTCGCTGAATTTGGCCTCAACGGCTGATAGATCATTATTCAATCTTATAATAAGCCGCTCGCTTGCTTCATCCTGTGCGGCGAAGGTCTGTGCAACCTGATCGACTTGTGCGGCGATCAATCGGACTCGTTCGGCAATCGCATCGGTTGATTCAGCCCCGGTCTTGGCCATCGCCGCCTGATTCTGTTCGACCATCGCAATCATCGCAGCGCCCTGCGCTTCCATTCCCTGACGCGCTGTTTGTAAAGCTTCTGCGGCACGCTCAAGCGCTTGATCAACCGCGCCCGTCATCTGACCGGCGGCCTGTTCAAGCCTTGCACCGGCAACTTCGCTCACGCCTTCCATCCTTGAAAGGTGCGCTGCAAGCTTTTGTGCGGCATTTCCCGCAATCTCGTCTGCTTCACGCCCACGCTCCGTGAGCACCGCAAGCTGCGCATCAAGCGATCCTGCTTGTTCGTGGGCTGTAAGCCCTGCGGTTTGGAGTGCTGCAACCATCTGCCGCGTTTGAATCTGTGCTTTAGGCAAATTGGCAAGTAGGATTGCCAGATCACCGCGCGCTGCAGCTGCGGAGCCTTTGAGCAGTTGCATATTACGGGCAATGGTTTCGATTTCGGATTGGATCACTTCAGTAGTCGCTTTGAGCCGTTCGGAGGTGCCTTCGCCAATGCGTGACATTGCTTCGCTCTGTTCGCTCATTATACTGCGATTGGCATTCAGCCGCGCCGAAACAGACCCGAGTACAGCGCCAAGCCTTCGCTCTTCACGACGAAGCGCCTCAACTGTACGCGAAAAACGGCCCTGTTCGCGGCGGCTAGATCGTTGCAGTATAATCCATCCAACTAGGATAACTGCAATGGGTGCAGCAAGCGTTGCTATGGCATCAATTAAGAAAGACAGCGTCAGAGGATTATTACCTAACGCATTGAAACGATCAAAACCAACCGCACCGATCCAACCAAGCCCAAGCAGAAATGCTACGGCAATGCCGATGCGATCACCCCAAGCGATTGATATCTCGGGTATCTCCTCATCTGCATCATAAGCATCAATATCTACAACAACATCTGGGGCACTTTCATGCCCTTCTGCGTTGTGGTTACGGTCGCGCCAAAGGCCGACAACAGAGTTTTTCCCAGTCATAGCAAACATACTTAACATGATTTCCCAAAATGCAAAAATTTTGTTGCAACGGGTCGTTAAGACACTGTTGCTAAAACGCATCATGGCTTATGATTTTGGCGCTCTTGAGGCATCTGTTGCGGCTGCCGTTGGCGATGATGATGCTTTGGCGCAGGATTTGCGCCGTGCGTTTCTTGATGGTATCCGGCACCATGCTGATTTACTCAACCGTTCACGCTGTGATGCTAATTGGGAGATTGCGGCCCATCGCCTCAAAGGATTGGCGGCCAGTTTCGGCGCGGTTGCGCTTATGAAAACGGCTGATTTCGCACTTGAGTCAGTGCCGGGTGACCCAGTCGCGCTGCGCCGTGTTAAAAGTGCAATTGCAGCAATCGCGGGCGAAGGCGACGGCACCCTGCTTTGATGCCTTTCCAAATTGAACGTGACATCGTATCAGCCGTCCCAGAATAAGGTCGGGACTTAATATATTGCCTTTGGCGGTTCTCATAATTGCTGGCGAGAATGGAAATGAGGCTGGCGGCGGACTTGCCCCAATGTTTCGCGTTGTTGGTCAGACTTTGCTTGAGTATCAGGTTCGCCTAGCGCGCGAATGCGGCGGTGGCCATATTGTTGTCTTGGTCGAGCATTTACCCGCAGCCATGATCGCGGTATTTGATAGCCTGCGCAATGACGGAATTGACGTTGATGTCGCCCGCGATGCGCGCGATGCGGCCGACAGAGTTCACCCAGATGAACAGGTTTTGCTACTGACCTCAGGATTGGTTGTGAGCAGGACACTGATTGAAAGCCTTGTCTTAAAGGCGCAGCCTACGCTGGTGACGCTTCCTGATCAGCCCGACAATATCATATTTGAACGGATTGATGCGACCGAACGTTGGACTGGCCTTGCTCTGTTAGGCGGCCAAACTATCCGTGAAACAGCGGCAATGCTTGGTGATTGGTCAATCGGTTCAACCTTGATGCGAAACGCCTTACAATCAGGTGCAGCCCGCTGGCGACTTGACAAGTCTGATGGGATAAATGTCATCACCACTGGCGCACAGGCGGCGGCAGTGTCAGCAAAACTGGTGCGGGATAGCAAAAACAGTGCTGAATCCCAGCTTGCTGATCTCATAGCGCAACCTTTGGCAAAGCTGTTTGTGCCTCTCTTGCTGCGCTGGTCAGTGCCTATTGATCTTGTAGCGGTTATACCATTAGTTTTGCTAGGTACTGCATTATTGCTCGCGATGGTTGGTTGGTTTGGCACAGGCTTTGCCGTGCTTTGCCTCGCCTCGTTTACTGAGATTGTGTCTGCGCTACTGCTTAATGTCGCTGTGCGGGGCAGTAGCGTGATTGGTTTGCTCAAATATGCAAAACCTATCACGCTTGGCGGAATGCTATTGGCGCTTGGCTGGGCTATGTCTGTTGCGAGTGACGATTGGGCGGCTTTGCTTTTGGCTTGTTGGGCAATTTCGCTGTTTCTCCTTCGCCGTGCGGATATGGCTGCGCGGATTAAATGGCTGCCTAGTATTGGAAGTAGTACCCTAATCATGCTGCTTGCCTTGCTTTTCTCTGTCCCACTTGCTGGTTTAATCTTGCTTGTCTGCCACGGTTTGGCAGGCCAAATTGCAGATCGTTTTTTCACCAGTTGAATTTATCATGACCTTAACCATGATCAGTCTAATGCAAGATCATGCAGATGTGCGTCTTCAAAAGATCGAATCAAGGGTGACAGGAAATGTCGTGCCTTTAACCGTGCGCGGTACAGTCGATATTGAGGGTCGGCTGATCGCGGCTGATCAATCTTTGCTAATGCTTCACCGTCAGGCAGGCGGCGAGGACGGCGGTGCGCTTGCCATTCCCCAAATCGCAGCGCTTGCGCGTCTCTCTCAGTCGCTTGGTATGCAAGTATCACGAACTGTGATCGCGGCAGACGGGGACCTTGATCTTGATCTGACGGTAGAGGCACGGCCTAAGGGCGATGTGACTCAATTGGCGATTAGCGGCTGGCATCAGCGTTCAGTAGGCATCAACGTCTCAGGTTTACGCGCCGAACGAGCGAAATATTACGCCAAGGTTGAAGATAATGGTACATGGCAATGTGACGAATTGTTACGATTCTCTGAATTCCCGATTTCGCTTGCACGTATAACTAAAGTGCCTGCTGATCAGATGATTGGACAGCCAATCACGCGTCTCTTGCATCTTGTTGAGGACGATGACGGCGAGATGCCAATCGTCATGGCGTTAGCGCAGAGGATTGAGTTTGCCGGACAGCTTGCCGAATTGCGCTCGGACTCCGATGTGCGGCTGTGGCTTAGTGGCGAGCCAAGAATGAACCCGAGTGGAAACTTTCTTGGTTATTCTGGAGGATATTCATTTGTTGATCAACGAATGGCGATCCAGTCTGAAGACCGGCGAACTACCCTAGGCGCAAGCGAAGACGCATCATTTACCCAAACGCTTGACGGAGCGCTTCGTCAACCAATTGCACGCATCATTGCCAATGCGGATCAGATCAGCGCGCGCAGTAATGGCCCAATCCGCCAAGATTATGCCACATATGCAAGAGATATTTCCGCAGCCGGGCGGTATTTACTTGGCCTGATTGATGATATTTCGGATATGCAAGCGGTTGAAAAACAAGATTTTTCTGCAAGCAGTGAAATAGTAGATATTGCTGATATCGCTCGGCGTGCTGCCGGTTTGCTAAAGGTGCGTGCAGCCGATCAGTCGGTAAAGATTGATGCGCCGCCGCAAGACGAAATGATTGAGGCAAAGGGGGATTTCCGCCGTGTGCTTCAGATTATCGTCAATCTGGTGAGTAATGCCGTGCGCTATTCGCCCAATGGTGCCAGCGTTTGGATTAGAACCGAGATTGAGGGCGATCTTGCCGCTGTCATCGTTGCAGATCAGGGCAAGGGCATCGCGCTTGCCGATCAGGTGCGCATATTTGAGAAATTTGAGCGGATTGATCCAAGCGAGCCAGGTGGCACTGGGCTTGGTCTCTACATCTCGCGGCGCTTGGCGCGTGCGATGGGCGGCGATATCAATGTTGATAGTGCACCGGGGCAGGGTAGCCGCTTCGTGCTGACCCTGCCGCTGGCTTAACCGTCAGCGCTTATTGACTGGAACATAGTCACGTTGTGTTGGCCCAGTATAGAGCTGACGCGGGCGACCAATCTTCTGTTCAGGATCGGAAATCATTTCATTCCACTGTGCCACCCAACCGACGGTGCGGGCGAGCGCGAACAGAACGGTGAACATCGTTGTTGGGAAACCAATCGCCGAGAGGATGACACCCGAATAGAAATCGACGTTGGGGAACAGCTTCTTGTCGATGAAATACTGATCGTTGAGCGCCATATGCTCAAGCTGTCGCGCGACCTCAAAGATCGGATCACTGCGGCCAAGTTTATCAAGCACTTCAGCCGCCGTTTTCTGCATTACAGTCGCACGCGGATCATAATTTTTATAGACCCTGTGGCCAAAGCCCATCAGACGGAATGGATCATCCTTATTTTTCGCGCGCGCAATATATTCCGGAATCCGGTCAGGCGTGCCGATTTCACGAAGCATATTGAGCGCGGCTTCATTCGCGCCGCCGTGCGCTGGCCCCCAAAGGCAGGCGATCCCAGCCGCGATACACGCAAACGGGTTCGCGCCTGACGAACCAGCAAGTCGGACGGTTGACGTTGATGCGTTTTGCTCATGATCGGCATGAAGGATGAAAATCTGATCCATCGCCTTTTCGATGAGCGGATCAACCACATAGTCCTCGGCTGGTACACCGAACGTCATCCGCAGGAAGTTCCCAGAATAGCTAAGATCATTCTTGGGATAGACGAACGGCTGGCCAATTGAATATTTATATGCGGCCGCAGCAATCGTTGGCATTTTCGCGATTAGGCGGTGCGATGCAACCATCCGCTGGTGCGGATCGGTGATATCGGTTGAATCATGATAGAAGGCCGAAAGTGCGCCAACAACGCCGCACATAATTGCCATTGGATGCGCATCGCGGCGGAACCCACGATAAAATTGCATGAGTTGCTCATGCAACATCGTATGGCGGGTGATGGTGTAAGTGAAGTGATCAAGCGTCGCCTTATCGGGCAGTTCGCCGTTTAAGAGAAGGTATGACACCTCCATAAAGCTCGACTGCTCGGTCAACTGGCCAATCGGGTAGCCACGGTGCAGCAAAACACCTTCATCACCGTCAATATAGGTCAGCGCGGAATCGCAGCTTGCAGTGGATGTGAAGCCGGGATCAAATGTGAAGGCACCGGTTTGGGCATATAGCTTACGGATGTCGATAACATCCGGGCCAACGCTGCCAGTACGAACTGGGCATTCGATGGTTTTTCCATCAAGGGTGATCGTAGCGATTGAATTCCCCATCTTTATTCCTTCCTGTTGAGGCGACTTTTGTTAACGAATAGCGCCTATCACATCATTAATACGCGCCAGTGACTCTTGGCGGTCGAGCAGCACCAATACATCGAAAATCCCTGGTGAGGTTGTGCGACCCGTAAGTGCCGCACGAAGCGGTTGCGCAACCTTGCCAAGGCCAATTCCTGCATCTTCTGCTACCTGTCGCACCGCATTCTCAAGTGCAGTTGCTTCCCACTCTATGCAACTCGCAAGCGCGCCCGAAACAGACTCAAGCAGAGCCATACCATTACTGTCTAGCAGAGCTTTTGCGCCTTCGTCGAGAGGTAGCGGGCGCGCTTCGAACAGGAATAACGACCCTTCAGCGAGCGATAGCGTCGATTTGGCACGAACCTTAAGGAATGGCATCGCCTGTGTGAGCAATTTCTGTGCTTTGACATCAAGCGGGTGGCCAAGTTGTGCCTCAACAATTGGCGTTGCAATCGTCGCGAGATAGGCGTCATCGGCATCACGAATATAATGGCCATTGATATTTTCGAGCTTCTTGAAGTCCATCCGTGCAGGTGCGCGCCCGACATGATCAACATCAAACCATTCGACCGCTTGTTCGCGGCTGAAAATCTCATCATCGCCGTGACCCCAGCCAAGCCGGGTGAGATAATTTGACAGCGCTTCGGGCAAATAGCCAAATTCATCGCGGTAAGCCTCAACGCCGAGCGCGCCGTGGCGTTTGGAGAGTTTCGCGCCGTCCGGCCCGTGGATCAGAGGGACATGGGCATAAACCGGCTGTGGCCAATCCATCGCACGGATGAGCGCCAACTGTCGGAAGGCGTTGTTCAAATGATCATCACCCCGGATCAGGTGCGTTACCCCCATGTCATGATCATCAACGATGACTGAGAGCATATAAGTCGGCGATCCATCTGAACGCAGCAGAATGAAATCATCGAGTTCGGAGTTATTGACCGTCACTTCACCCTGAACCCGGTCATGAATCGTCACTGCTCCAGCTTGTGGCGCACGAAAGCGTACAACATGGGGCACGCCCGCTGGCGCTTCGGACGGATCGCGATCACGCCAACGGCCATCATAACGTAGCGGCAGCTTTTTCTCACGCTGTTCGGCGCGCATCACTTCCAATTCTCCTGATGTGGCATAGCAGCGATAGGCATGACCAGCCTCTAGCAGTTGATAGGCAACCTCAGCGTGACGTTTGGCACCTTCGGTTTGATAGACAACTGGCCCGTCCCAATCGAGACCAAGCCACTGAAGTCCGCTGATTATCGCGTTTTTGGCCTCTTGGCTTGAACGCGCAATATCAGTGTCTTCGATCCGCAAGAGGAATTTGCCGCCAGTATGGCGGGCATAAAGCCAATTGAAAATCGCCGTCCGCGCTCCGCCAATATGCAGGAAGCCGGTTGGGGAAGGGGCAAATCGCGTGACGACCTGTTTATTTTCTTCGCTTGCGTGCAACGCGAAACACTCCAAAACTGTAACAATGAGCGCTGCCCCTAGCATGACGATTGCAAGGCTTCAAACCGGGGCGTCATCAATAATGTCGAGAATCGAAGATTGGCTTGACGAAGAGCGTGATCAGATCGCGCTTTGGCTGCCAGTCGCGCTTGGAACCGGTATCGCGCTCTGGTTTGTTCTGGCTGATCAGCGGGTGTGGATTGCGGTTATGGTCGGGGCGGGAGCGGCAAGTCTAATCGGATTTGCGATAGGAAAAGCCCGACGATTGGGTTCGTTCTTGCTCGTTGGTGGTTTATGCGTTGCTTTTGGTTGTGCGCTCGCATGGTGGCGCGCTGACTATGTTGCAGCGCCCCGACTTGAGCGACCTACCGTTGCGACCTTTGAAGCTCAGGTCACCCGCATCGAAAATCAGCGAGCCAAGGCACAGTCGCGCGTTTGGATGAATCCATCAGTAGCGAGCAAGCTACCGCCGCTGATTCGTGTTACGATCAAAGATGAGGATATGGTCGCTGGGTTAGTCGAGGAGGACACTATTCGATTGCGCGCTAGGTTGGTGTCGCCGCCTGATGCGCCAGTGCCGGGTGGGTATGACTTCTCGCGCACCGCTTGGTTCCTTGGGCTTGGTGCAAGCGGCAGCGCAATTGGCCCTGTTTTGAGGATATCACCGCTACAGCCTGATGGTGACGGGCTGCGTTCTCGGCTGTCAGTCCATGTTCGCAACCAGATTGAAGGAAGCGCAGGCGGGATCGCAGCGGCGTTTGCGTCGGGGGATCGCGGCGGCATCATGCCCGAAGATGAAGAGGCGATGCGCGCAAGCGGACTCACCCATTTGCTCTCGATTAGCGGGTTGCACATTACGGCAGTTGTTGCAGCGGTGCTTTTTATGACTTTGCGGTTGCTCGCACTCAGCCCAACGCTCGCGCTGCGCTGGCCACTCCCCTTGATTGCAGCGGGGGCAGGTGCGCTAGCCGGTATTGGTTATACCGCGCTGACTGGTGCTGAAGTGCCAACAATCCGGTCATGTGTGGCTGCGGTGCTGGTTCTAATCGGTATTGCGATAGGGCGCGAGGCGATGACATTGCGGCTGGTTGCGACTGGGGCAATTATCATTCTCCTCCTCTGGCCTGAAGCCCTAATAGGGCCAAGTTTTCAGCTCAGTTTTGCCGCGATTACCGTTATCGTCGCGCTCCACGAAAATCGCAGTGTGCGCGCACTAACAATGCGCCGCGATGAACAATTCTGGCGGCGGCTGATTCGAGGCGTGCTGTCATTGTTGGTGACAGGGATTGCGGTTGAACTTGTGCTTGCGCCGATTGCCATGTTTCATTTCCATAAATCGGGTATTTATGGCGCGCTTGCAAATATTGTTGCGATCCCTTTGACGACCTTTGTGACGATGCCGCTTGAGGCGTTGGCGTTGCTGTTTGATCTAGTCGGTCTCGGCGCACCGTTCTGGTGGTTAACGGGTCTTTCGCTTGATTTACTGCTTTGGCTGGCGCGGACAGTGGCAGCGGCACCTGGCGCGGTAGCAGTCGTTCCCGAAGTGCCGACGGGGAGCATAACGCTCATTATTGCGGGTGGCCTTTGGCTATTGCTTTGGAAAACCAAAGTCCGTGCGGCTGGGTTCATTCCGATTTTTGCAGGTGTGATATGGGCTGCACTTGCTCCAGCACCTGATATCTTGATTACCGGCGACGGGCGCCATCTTGCAGTGCGAAGTAGCGATGGCACGATGCATCTGCTGCGTTCGCGTAGCGGCGATTATATTCGCGACGTCCTCGCTGAACGATTGGGCACGCTTGCCCCGCTTGAGGATATCGATGTTGCCAAAGGGGCCAAATGCGGGCGCGATTTGTGCGTGATCACAGTCAGTGACGGGACACGTGATTGGCAAATTGCAGCTACGCGGAGCGACTATCTGCTACCGTGGCAATCTTTCATCAAAACCTGCCAGTCAGTTGATATCATCGTTAGCAGCCGGAAACTGCCGCGCGCTTGCACCGCGCGCTGGATTACGGCAGATCGTTTATTTCTGCAAAAAACTGGCGGGCTTGCGATCATGCTTGGATCACAGAAAGTGGAACGCACATTCCGTCAACATGATGACCATCCGTGGCGGCGTGTAGCCACGCCACTCAAAGACAGTCAATATCGCCGCAAAAGCCCAGCTAGTTTGCCCTGAACGCGCACTTGTCCCGGCTTATAACGCTGCGGTTCATAAGCGCGGTTAGCGGGGTCAAGGCGCACCATCGCACCTTCGCGACGGAAATATTTGAGTGTTGCCTCATGATCTTCAACCAGCGCGACAACAATCTCACCTTCACGCGCGCTATCGACCTTCTTGATCAGCGCATAATCACCGTCAAGAATGCCCGCCTCGACCATCGAGTCGCCCGAAACCTCAAGTGCGAAATGCTCACCTGCGCCCAAAAGTGCAGCAGGCACTGAAAGCATTGCCTGTCCCTCAATCGCCTCAATCGGGACGCCCGCCGCGATTCGCCCGTGCATCGGGATATCAATGACATCGTTGGCAGGCGCGGGAGTCGACTTGGCGCGTGGCGCAAGATTAACGACGTTGCTATTTGACACGGGCCTGGAATCGCTGCCACGTTCAGGCATTTTAATCACCTCAAGCGCGCGGGCGCGGTTGGGCAGACGGCGGATAAAGCCGCGTTCTTCAAGTGCCGAAATGAGGCGGTGAACGCCCGATTTTGATTTGAGATCAAGCGCATCCTTCATTTCTTCGAATGATGGCGATACCCCGGTTTCGGCCAGACGGTCGTGAATAAAACAGACAAGTTCATGTTGTTTGCGCGTTAGCATCTTAAAAGTCCTTCGTTAGGAACGAACGCGGAACTTTTAGGCAACAATGTTGGACTCGTCAAGCTAGCGGAATAAATTGTACAAAATCACCAATATCGGCGGTCGGCGCACCCGCCTCTCGCACGATCAGCGCGTGGGCACGC
This sequence comes from Sphingomonadales bacterium, assembly GCA_031418495.1. Taxonomy (GTDB): domain Bacteria; phylum Pseudomonadota; class Alphaproteobacteria; order Sphingomonadales; family Sphingomonadaceae; genus Aquisediminimonas. The sequence continues at coordinate 7,505 of JANOXQ010000200.1, read as the reverse complement.
GCCAGCCCTTTGAGCGCTGCGCTATCATCAATTCCTACCGGAAACAGGCGGTTTTCCGAGAGACGCGCGCGAATATGGTCAGTACGCACGCCGACTGCTGGCATCGCCGCACCCAATATTCCAGTAAGCGAGCGCGGCAAGGCTTCAGCCGCGCCTGAAAGCGCTGCAATCGCTGGTTTTAGGAACAAAATCGCCGTTACAAACGCCGAAACTGGATTGCCGGGAAGCCCAAGCACAAGCGAGTCGCCAAGCTGCCCCGCCATCAAAGGCTTGCCGGGTCGCATCGCAACTTTCCAGAAGTCTAGCGTTGCTCCGGCGGCAAAAAGGGCAGGACGCACAAGATCATGATCGCCCACTGACGCACCGCCACTTGTTATGATAATATCAGCATTCGCTGCCTTTTTGATGGCGTTGATAAGCGCATCAAGCGTATCGGCAACAATCCCAATATCGTTAATTTCAACCGGCAAGGCGTCGATCATCGAAGCGATCATCAACGCATTGGTCGCGGGAATGTGATCGTCATCAGTTTGTGTGCCCGGCGCAACAAGCTCATCACCTGAAGAAATAATCGCAATCCGAATAGGGCGACGCACCGGCACGCTGCCATGGCCAGCCATTGCCGCAAGCGCGATTTTGGCGGCATCAAGCCGTGTGCCAGCCCTAATTAGCATCTCTCCAGCGGCAAAATCAGTGCCACGCGCACGAACGTGCCTGCCTGCTTGGGGTGCAGTATCTTCTAAAAGTGCGATCACATCGCCATCACGTTTGACATTCTCCTGAATGATGATGCTATCGCAACCGCTGGGAAGCGCCGCGCCAGTGAAGATGCGGACTGCTTCATTATTGCCAATCTTCCCGCAGAAGGGTTTCCCTGCCGCCGATTCGCCGACCACCTGCCAAGTGCGCCTCGCAGACGCACAAATGGCATAGCCATCCATCGCCGAAAGATCGCGCGCGGGCTGAGTCCGTATTGCGACAATATCGGTTGTAAGCCAGCGCCCGTTCGCTTGAAGGAGCGGCACTATCTCGCTTGAAACTGGCTTGGCCAATGCAATCAGCCGCGCCTGCGCCTCTGCGAGAGCAATCATGCCTCGCGCCGCCAATCGCCCGACTTGCCGCCCGCTTTGGTGAGCAGCTTGATATCGGAAATAATCATAGCCTTGTCGAGCGCCTTTGTCATGTCATAAAGTGTAAGAAGCGTCGCAGAAACGGCTGTTAAGGCTTCCATTTCTACGCCAGTTTGCCCGCTTGATCGCGCTTTCACGGTGACAGCGATTGCTGACGCCATGACGTCAAAATCGACGGTTATGCTGCTGAGTGCAACCGGATGGCACAGCGGGATAAGCTCGCTCGTTCGCTTCGCCGCCATGATGCCAGCAACGCGGGCAACGGAGAGAACATCGCCCTTTTTCGTGGTTCCGTCCTTGATCGCAGCAATGGCTTTTGGGGACATGCTGATTTGGCCCGATGCGCTCGCCTCGCGCACGGTGGTTGCTTTTGCCGAAATATCGACCATGTGCGCCGCACCGCTGTCATCAAGATGAGTGAGCTTGCTCATGCGCCCGTCAGCAGCGCGCGCGTCGCGGCTTCGACATCACTCTGCCGCATTAGGCTTTCTCCTACGAGGAAGGTGCGCACGCCTGACGCCGCCATACGCACGCAATCGGCATGAGTGGAAATCCCACTCTCGCAGACGAGCAGAACATCAGGCGGCACCATCGCCGCCAGCCGTTCAGTCGTTCCAAGGTCAACGTCGAAGGTTTTAAGATTGCGGTTATTCACCCCGATCAGCCGCGATTTAAGTCGAGTGAGCGCGCGTTCCATTTCTGCCTCATCATGCACTTCGACTAATACTTCGAGATTCTGCGCGAAGGCAGCATCCTCAATCTCTGCCATTTGTGCGTCCTCTAACGCAGCAACAATAATCAGGATCGCATCGACCCCTATCGCCCGCGCCTCGTCGCATTGCCAGGGATCGACCATGAAATCCTTGCGCAGCACGGGCAGCGCACATGCGGCACGCGCGGCGATTAGATAATCCTCATGCCCCTGAAAATAAGGCGCATCAGTAAGCACCGAAAGACAGGCCGCGCCGCCAGATTGATACGCCACCGCGTGAGACGCTGGATCGAAATCCGCGCGGATGAGGCCTTTAGAAGGGCTGGCCTTTTTGATCTCGGCAATCAAGGCGAAGCCAGTCGCCGCCTTGGCCCGAAGCGCCGCCGCAAACCCGCGCACGGCGGAGGGGGCAGGCCAGTGCGACAGGCCTAGCGGCTTACGTGCGGCAACCTCGACACGCTTGGTAGCGCAGATTTCGGCGAGTTTGTCGGTCATCAATAGCCCACCCAACAGTCAAGCAGCGCCTTGGCAAGACCCTTGTCGATCGCTTCGGCGGCTTCTTCGATGCCGTCCTTGATCGTTGAGGCATGGCCTGCAACGACGAGGGCTGCGCCTGCATTGAGGAGCACGGCGTCGCGGTAAGCGCCTGCTTCGCCCATCAGTAGTCGTCGCAGGGCAGCGGCGTTATAGGCCGCATCGCCGCCTTTGATGGCTTCGGCGGGATGGCGGGGCAGGCCTGCGTCTTCTGGCGTTATGACGTCAGTCGGCAAATCAAAGCCGATGGTTCGGATGTGCGTCGGCCCGCTGATTGAGATTTCATCAAGCCCTTCCGCGCCCGAAACCACCATCGCGCGTTCGCAGCCGAGCAGGCAGAGCGCGGCGGTGTAAGTTTCGATCAAGTCAGCGCGCGGTACACCGATTAGCTGGCGCTTCACCCCTGCCGGATTGGCAAGCGGCCCGATCAAATTGAAGATCGTCCGCCGCCCGAGGCTTTTGCGGATCGGGGCGATGCGACCAAGCGCTGGATGATGGGCTTGGGCAAACAGGAATGCGATCCCGAGATCAGCCAGCGTTGCCTCCGCTGTTGCGCCCGCGCGGTCAAGATTTAGGCCAAGCGCCTCAAGCGTGTCGGCAGCACCTGCTTTGGAAGACGCCGCGCGATTGCCGTGCTTTGCGACTGGAATTTCACATGCTGCGATGACGATAGCGACGGCGGTTGAGATGTTGAGGCTATGGCTGCCGTCGCCGCCCGTGCCGCACACATCAATCGCACCAGCGGGGGCATTTACCCGCACCATCCGCGCGCGCATCGCGGTTGCCGCCGCCGCGATTTCTTCAGCGGTTTCGCCGCGTTCAGCGAGGCTTATGAGGAAGGCCGCAATCGCATCATCGGCCATTGCCCCGTCGAGCATCGCATCGAAGCTGTCCGCCGCGCTCACGCCCGTTCCTTAACCGTCATCCCCGCCGCGCGCATGAAATTGGCGAGCATCGCGTGGCCATGCTCGGTCGCGATGCTTTCGGGGTGGAATTGGACGCTGTGGATCGGCAGCCTCGTGTGACGAAAGCCCATCACATGCCCATCATCGCTGGTGGCATTGACGATCAGGTCAGCCGGAATATCCTCAACAATCAGCGAGTGATAGCGTGTTGCGGTAAAGGGCGAAGGCAGGCCAGCGAATAGCCCACTGCCGTCATGCGTGACCGGCGAAGTCTTCCCGTGTATCAGGCCGCCGCGCACAACCTTACCGCCGAAATGCTGGCCAATCGCCTGATGACCAAGGCACACGCCGAGCAGCGGTCGGCCCGCCTCAGCGCAAGCCGCAACGAGTTCAAGCGAAATTCCCGCTTCATTGGGCGTGCATGGCCCCGGCGAAATCAGGAACGCTTCCGCGCCCGACGACATCGCCTGACCAACGCCAATTGCGTCGTTTCGAACAACCTCAACCTGCGCCCCAAGCTCCATCAGGTAATGGACAAGGTTCCAAGTGAAGCTGTCGTAGTTATCAATGACTAAAATCACTGCCCAAACCCCGCGTCGTTCGCCAGCCGCACGGCCTCACGCGCTGCCGCAATGAGCGCGCCTGCTTTGGCCTCGCATTCGCGCTGTTCGTAAACCGGGTCGCTATCGGCGACGATGCCTGCGCCGGCTTGAACGTGCATGATGCCGTCTTTGATGACTGCGGTGCGCAGGACGATGCAGCTATCCATGCTGCCGTCGGGGCTGAAATAGCCGACGCCGCCCGCATAGGCTCCGCGTGTTTCGCTTTCGAGTTCAGCGATGATTTCGCACGCGCGCACCTTTGGCGCGCCGCTGACGGTGCCTGCGGGGAAGCCAGCAAATAGCGCGTCGAGCGCGTCTTTTTCAGGGGACAGGCGGCCAACCACATTTGAGACGATGTGCATCACATGGCTGTAGAACTCGACGGTGTAGCTGTCAGTCACTTTCACGCTGCCTGCCTCGGCAACGCGGCCAACATCGTTGCGGCCAAGATCAAGCAGCATCAAATGTTCGGCGCGTTCTTTTGGATCGGCGAGGAGCGAGGCGCGGTGTTCAGCGTCTTCGACGGCGGTCTTGCCGCGTGGGCGAGTGCCCGCGATTGGCCGTATCGTGACCTCGCCGTCCCGCGCGCGAACGAGGATTTCGGGGCTTGATCCAGTGAGCGAAAATCCGGGCAGATCAAGATGATAGAGGAACGGCGATGGATTGATCCGGCGCAGCGCACGGTAAAGGTCAAACGGTGGCAGCGTGAAGGGCAGGGTGAATCGCTGCGCCAAGACGACCTGAAAGATATCGCCCGCCGCTATATAGTCTTTCGCGCGGGCGACCATATCGCTGTAGCGCCCGGCGGGAAGAACGGGTGTTGGACTCCCCTCCCCTTCAGGGGAGGGGCTGGGGGTGGGGACTGTCAACGAGTGCTGTGTCAGGTTGACGATCCCCACCCCAACCCCTCCCCTGAAGGGGAGGGGCTTAGATAAACGCGCCGATGCCGCCTCAATCCGTTCAATCGCCAGTGCAACGCCGCTCCCCGGATCACCACCGGGCCAAACGGGCGATGCAATGAACAGCCGGTCGGCCAGCCGGTCAAAAACAAGGATCACCGTCGGCCGGACAAACAGCATATCGGGCAGGCCAATCGGATTGGCGGGCGGGCGCGGCAAATGCTCAACAAGGCCGATTGTTTCATAGCCGAAATAGCCAACAAGGCAGGCGAGTGCGCCGGGAAGTCCCTCAGGAACATCAATCCGGCACGCCTCAACAAGTGCGCGCATCGCGGCGAGGCTGCCGCCGTCGAGTGGTACGAACGCATCCCGGTTAGTGAGCCATTCGCGGTTGATTTCGGGGGTGTCGCCGCTCGCGCGAAAGACGAGATCAGGGGCTAAGCCGATGAGGCTATAGCGACCACGCACTGCGCCGCCCTCAACCGATTCGAGCAGATAATCGCCGCGATCCCGCTCATGCAGTTTGAGGAAGGCTGACACCGGGGTTTCGGTATCAGCAATTTCGCTACGCCAGATCAGCGCTGGCTTGCCTGCGCACAGACGGTCAAGCGCAATGCTGTCATCACCCTTATTCATTGCGGATGCGCATTACTGTGATGACACGCCGGTCAAATCACGTTTGAGTTTTGCAATCGCCGATGGATTGCGCTTCGCCCCGACGAGGGTTTTTACAGCATTTGAAAATTGGCTTGTATATTCTTCACCAACGATGCGAATCATCTGTTGTTGTGTGCTTTGAACCAAGCCGGGTTGGCTGGTTGCTGGCGCTGCGATCACCTTGTCGAGCACGACGATTGACCAGCCACTTTTGCCCGGCGTTTCGATAAGCCGCGCTTGATTTCTGCCCATCTTAAAAAGCGTATCAAGTGCTGGCGGCACATTGCGCTGGAGTTCAAGCATATCGATGCGGCGTGCGGAGATTGGTCGCGCCGGGGGCAGGGATATCCCGGAAGCGCGCAATGCTTCGGCCATTGGCGTGCCCTTGCTCACTTTGGTAACAATCGCGGCCGCAATCGCGCGCGCGGCCTTGCTGCTGCGTTCAATTTCGATGTCGGCTTTGATTTGTTCGCTGACCTCGGCAATCGGGCGCGGTGCCGCTGGGGTAATTCGGTCAAGATCGTACAGGGTGTAACTTAGCCCGGCGGAAAGCGCGATGACGGTGGCATCATCCTCAGCTTCGGCTTGAAACGCATCGCGCAGGATCGGCGCAAGTTCGGGTGGCAGCGTATAAGCCGGGTCTTTGGGAGCCGCACCGATTTGGGTGATCATCGGGGTTACTTCAGCGGTCAGCCCTTCGGATTTAATCACATCATCAAAGGTTGCGCCGTCGGCAATGGCGTCTTCAATCTTGGTGATAAAATCGGCGAGCAGTCCATCAGTTTTTGATTTGGTGAGTTCAGTGATCAGTGTGCCGCGCGCATCGGCGAGCGTTTTGCCGCTTGTCCGCACAATCTTGTTAACGCGAACAACATGCCAGCCAAGCCCTGATTTGCCGGGTGCTGAAACTGAGCTTTGCGCGGTGGCAAAGACAGCATCGGCAATCGCGGCGCTGGTTAATCCAGTATAAGCCGCCTTATCCTGTTCGGCGAGCGTTGTTGCTTCGCCGCCTGCGGCTTTGGCGGCGGCTTCGATTGATGTGCCCGCCTTCACCTGCGCCGCGATGGCATTGGCTTTGGCTTGATCGGCAACAATCACTTGGGTCAGGACGCGCGTTTCTTTGCCAGCATAGAGCGCTGACTTCGCCTTGTAAGCAGCGGCGATTTCGGCCTCGGTTGGTGCCGCGCTGCTGGCGAAGCGCGCGCGATCAAACTTGGCATAGCGAATGCTGCGCATTTCAGGCGCAGTGTAGCGCGCCGAATTCGCTTTGTAATAGGCCTGAATTTCTGCAGCCGTCGCGGGCTTGCCTGCCGGGATCGCGCTGTTCGGCACAATCGCAACCTGGCCCTGTCGTGTCTCGAGCAAGGCCGAAGCATAGGGTGTTGCAAACCCAACGGGTACGCGCAGACCAGCACTGACGGGCACCGCAAGCATCGTCGCGATTTTTTCACGCCCGATATCATCGCGCACGCCGTCCTCGCTCAGGCGCTGCTGGCCAAGAATGCCGAGGAAAATATTGCGATCAAATTGTCCAGTCGGCCCGCGAAATGCCGGGATGCTGGCAATCTCACCGTCGATCAACCGTTTGCTGGCATACATCCCCTCATCATTGGCAAAGCTCTCTAGCGCGCGGAGGCTTACCATCTCATCAACCGTTTGTTCAACCGCGCCGCTGCGGACGAAGGCGGAGAGCGTCAGTTCAGGATTTTCACGCCGCGCGGCTTCAAATTGGGCTTGGGTGCGCTGCAAGACATCTTTTGCCGGAACGTCACTGCGGCCAATTTGGGCAGGGGCTTCGCTGCTTGAACCAAGGCTGCCAACGCTGCTGCCGTCGGGAAGATTTACGCCTGTTACCACAAACGCCACGAGGATAATGCCAAACAGGGCAAGCACAACCCAAGAGGTGAGGATACGGCGGAAAAAGGTAATCATGGGTTGGCAATCCGGCTTGATGGTTGAACGCGACAACGCCATAGGGCGACTTATGAAAAGATGGAAGCGTTTCGGTTGTCTGAAATGCTCGCCAGAGGGAGGACTAAATGGCGCTGCGCAAATTGATCGCGGGT
>JANOXQ010000199.1:0-6877 GCA_031418495.1 Sphingomonadales bacterium | reverse complement strand
GCGCCACCGCGCTTGACCGCGAAATCGAAAAACTGCGCTAATTCCCGCGCAGTTCGCACAGGAGACTGTCATGGATAATCTGACGATCACCCTCACTATGGCAACCGCCGCTTTTGCAGCAATCGCGCTCATGTCGCTGGTAGGGCTCAAGGGCTTCACTGCTTGGCTTGACCTTCAGCGCGCGCGGCTTGACCGCGACCGCCATGTCGATATCGCGACGCCAAGCGCGAACAACCGCATCGAAATTGCTGACCTCAAAGAACGCATCCGCAAACTTGAAGCGATTGCGGCGGGAGTTGACCTCTGATGGCCGAGTACCGCGTCGTGTCACAATCAACCGCGAAAGCCGGGATTGGCCTTGGCACCGCAATCGCCGTCACTATTTCATGGAGCCTTCATAAATCAATCATCTGGGCGGCGATCCACGGCATCCTCTCATGGTTCTACGTCATCTATTATGCGCTGACCCGCTAAAGCGCTTTTACCGAGGTGGATCGGCTGCTAACGCGCGAGCCATGACAACACTTTCCGAAATCCATGAAGAATATGATTTTCTCGACGCCGATGATCGATACCGCTTGCTGATCGATCTTGGCAAAACACTTCCCGAAATGCCCGGTGCGCTCAAAACCGATTCGACACTTGTGCGCGGCTGCTCGGCGAGCGTTTGGGTTTACCCAACCGTCCAAGACGACGGCGCACTCAATTTCCTCGCCGATAGCAACGCCGCGATTACCAAAGGGATTATCGCGCTCGTTTTGATGAGCGTTCAGGATCAATCGCCAGCCACGATCCTCGCAACCGACATACAGGCCGCGCTTGCGCCGTTTGATCTCAAAAACCAATTGAGCTCAAACCGCACGCAAGGCATCCCGAATATGATAGCGCTGATCAGGGAAACAGCGGAGCGTTATAGAGCTAAATCTTAATCACAGGGGCAATCGAAAGCATCCGCCAATGCAATTGCGCCAGCCGTTAGCGTTATTACGACAACTGCACCTACCCCAATTGCAATCCAGCCAATCGTGCTCGGCCCTTTGCGATCCTTCTTCTCTGGCTTACCTGCTTCATCCTTGGCCTGCTCGTCAGCGCCAAGCACTGTGTAGCGTGTTGCAATGGGCTGCCCAGCAAAGGTCAGCGTGGTAGAATAGCCCGGACGCAAGCTGAACCCAGCCATGTTGCTGGTCCCGCGCCGGATATTGCCCGTTTTTGCATCGGGAACCACCATCACTGGCCCAGCGGCAAAACCAATCTGCACCCGCTCGCTTTCGCGCACCGCGCGCTTGCTATCGAGTTTGAGCGTCATACCAAGCTGGGCACCTACCCCGCTTTGCACACCACCACTTCGATAATTCTGAATGCTCAGCCCGGGATCTTGAGCAGCCTGTACTGTTGTTCCCGAAACCAGTGCCAGTGCGGCTGTAGCAAATATTAATGAACGCATCTTACTATCCTCTCCTATTGAAGTAGATGTAAGAAACACCCGTAATGTGGCGGTATTTTGTTTGAATTGCGGCGCTCGTAAGGCAATACTATATTAACGTAACACAGGTGTGCCATACAGCGATAGAAAGGCGGGCAATATGCGTTTGGTTGGGCTGGCAATCATGATCAGCTTAATGTGCGGATCAGTAGCCGATGCCGCGCAGCGGAGCAGCAGTGGCAAAGCGCGCCGTACGCTTGGTGCTGCAAAATCCAAAGTTATGCCGCTTGCTCGTACCTTCAGTATCGGTGGTGAAGCCTTTAGTGAGGCAGAGATCGTTGATGCACGCGCTCAGCCTGATCCTTTGGGAAAGGCGGCGATTATGATTACGTTCGATGATAACGGCCGCATAAAGCTGGCACGGCTTAGTAGTGCTAACAAATCGAAGCCCCTGCCCTTCATGCTAGACGGCAAAGTGCTGATGGCCCCAATCGTGACTGACCCAATCCTTGATGGTGTCGCGCAGATTACTGGAATGTTCACCCTAACTGAGGCTGAAATCCTCGCGAAACGCATTTCAGGCAAGCCGCCTTTGCCGGACAGCCTCTAAGTTTACAGCGCTAACCGTCGCTCTTCGGCTGATCGAAGCACTTCATAAGCCGTCTGGATCGCCTGAAAACGCTTAGCCGCATCGGCATCATCGGGCTTTACGTCAGGATGATTTGATTTTGCCAGCCGCCGCCATGCCAGCTTGATCGTATCAAAATCAGCGTCAACCTCAACCTCAAGCACCTCAAGCGCAACCATTTCATCGCGACTGCGCGATCCATCCCCAGAGCCTGCCCAGCCGTAATGCTGCGCCTCTTTATATCCGCCCGCATCGCGTCGCTCGGTACGTTCGCGCTCAGCCGCTTCTTCAGCCGACAGCCCCTCGAAATAGTCCCACTTGCTGTTATATTCGGTGGCGTGGGCGAGGCAAAAATACCAGCGCTCTGGGCTATTGGGTGATTTGGGTGCGGGACGATCCCCCGCATTGGTGCAACCATAACGATCACACATCCGCACCTTCGTCGCTTCAGTGCTTGCGCCGTATGCGCGCCAGCGCGGGAAAGACCAATCATCGGATCGTGTACGTTTTGCCATAATCTGCCACTTTAGCCACCGCCGCGCGCTGATGCCAGTCCTAACCATGCAGAAATTCGTGGGAAAGACGGGAAAATCAACCGCTCAACCAGCCAAAGCAGGATCAGCGAGGCAGCAAGCAATGGCAACAGCGCTGCCAGCAACAGCAATATCGCAACTACCCCTCCTATCCGAGCCGGAATATATGAAGCTGGCGGCGCGCCAAGACCCGCCTGAAGTGCTGCCTCTGGCCGACGTTTGCGCCACATTATAAAGCCGCTCACCATGAGCGTAATAAGCGCGGCCGCCGTAAACAGCCCGACCGCAACATTAAACCAACCAAGCAGCGCGCCCTCATGCCAAGCAATGCCATAGCCAACAACGCGGTCGATCACATGACGGCTCGCAAAATCCTGCCGGTTAAGCTGTGCGCCGGTGGCCATGTCATAAGTGATGGTGACACGATTGGGGCGGTTCTGCGTATTCGATTTGACGCTCCATTCCATTTTTTCGCCAGGCGGCGCGATGATCACAGGAAATTCAAGCTGTTCCTTGCGCGCCTTGCCAACGATCATGGTGAGGCTGGCAAGCGGCACATTCGCCCGCTCCATCGCCATCATCGCCTTATGATCATGTTCAGTATGGTCTGCGCCGGTTTTCCAATCCTGCTTGCCCTGAATAAGCCCAAGTTCAGTTCGCGCCAATTTGAACGCATCCCCCCACACGCTTGCCCACGGCAGGCCGCTTAACAGCAGCACAAGCGCAAAACTGCTCACCCAGAAACCCGTAACGCCATGAATATCACGCCAAAACGCGCGCTTACCAAGCGACAGGCGCGGCCAAACCACGCCCGCCAGCCTGCCCCCGCTTGGCCACCAAAGATATAGCCCTGTGAGGATCATGACGATGGCCCAACTCGCCGCGAGTTCGACGAGCCAGCCGCCAACCTTACCAAGCAGCAGGCTGCCGTGGATGCTGCTCATAATTTCGATAATCCGCCAATCAGGGTCAAGGCTGCCAACCACCCTGCCCTGTGGTGACACAAACACATCACGCATTGCTCCGTCCGCCAACCCTAAATGGATGAGCGCGGCATCGCTCGGCTTAACCGGCAAGCGGTAACTGCTGAAAGTCGCACCAGGAAACGCGACAAGTGCTGCATCAAGCTGCGCATTAGGCGACACTGCGGCGCTGGTCGAAAGCCCTCGAAAGCTGCGCTCCTCAAAACCGTCAATCTGCGGCTTGAACAGGAACACCGCGCCCGTAATCGACAGGATCAGGATAAAGGGCATTACGAACAAACCAGCATAAAAATGCCACCGCCAAATCGTGCGATAAAGCGCGGTGCGCGCCGCGAAGTTTTGAATCATTGAATAAAGCCTTGATCTAAAACAGAAACTCACGCGAATAATCGCGCGGCGGGGTGTTTAGATCAGGGCTGGCGGTGCAGTGGCTGGCGGCGGTGGTGCGGCAAGGCCGAGACCGATGGCAACCGCCGTTGCCTTATTATTGTAAAGCCGCTGCGGCGCGAATGGCAGGGGGAGCGACGCGACATCAAGTGCGGGCGTATCGGCAGCGGCATTCAGCCCAGCAAAGGCACAAGGCCGATCCCCAGCACCTTTTTTGGCGGGGCTTTCTTTGTGAATTTTGCCATCAGCATCAACCCACGCCTCAACCATGCCAGCGCTGGTGCACAGCGTAATCGTCGCGCGACCATCAGCAAGAGATGGCATCCATCCCGCAGGCACCACCATCCGAATAGCGAGCGAAAGGATAATGAACGCCAACAGCCAACATGTCTGAGATTTACGGGCCGTGCGCATCATGGTGTTCTAAAAGCAGATGCGGTGCTGCACAAGCGGGCATCCCAAGGCAATTGGGTAAACGAGAAGCGTCCTTTACAATGCCTAATCCGATTGCCCCCAAGTTGATCCGATTGTCGCCATCAAAGTGTAAAGAAATTTTACAAAGGTGACATAGGTTACGCGTATCGCGTGATTTTACGGCGTTTATTGTGCCATTTTGATACAATTTCGCCGAGTGCGTTCTCACAAGTTTACACCGCTTTCCAACATCTGTGGGGGGGTCGCTCAGTGCGGGCGTGACGGATAAAATTGAAAACATCTTGGAACATTATGCGAACATAGCTATAAAGTCAAGCCGAAAGCCCGATGCGTTCAGGCGGTTCAGCTTAAACTCATAAAGTACTAAATATCCAGCCCGCCCTGCGCGCCGGGTTGGTGGCTCTTGCGCACTTCAACCCGCGCTGCCTTGCGGTTGACCGAAACGAGCGGGGGCAGCTTAGGGCGGATATCGCCGAACAGTTCGGCAAGCGTATAGGTCTGAAGCGCGGGGAAGCGGCCAAATTCGGTTTCGATAAGGCCGTGCGAATTGGCTTCGTCGGTCATACCCTTTGTAGGGAGCGTCGCGGTAACGAACAGGCCGAGCTTATGCGCGTCGCGCGCCATCACCCGGCCAATGTCGCGCACCATATTGGGGTTCACATTGCCACCAGCCTTGACCGAGATCACACCGGTTTCGGTCGCGCCGCCCTCACCAATATAATAGAAATAGCCGTCAACGCCCTTGTCGCCGCCTTTCTTGCCACCCATCCACGGATAGCCGCCGAGTTTGAGCGTAATCCAATGCTGGAACTGGTGCGGATCATCAACCGCGAGGCGCTGTGCGCTGGCGAGGTCTTTGGGCGTGCCAATCACTTCATAGGCGAGGGTGCTTAAATCCTCCCCGGAACGGGGAGGTGGCAGCCCACTTGGGCTGACGGTGGGGTCCCTTGTTGCGGCATTAGCGTGTGTTGAAAGCTGGGGCCCCTCCACCACTTCGTGGTCCCCCTCCCCGTTCCGTGGAGGATTTTTCTTACCCTTCGCCAACAGGTTCGGCCCGTATCCTTCCTGCATCCGCTTTTCGATCAGGCCGATGGCAAGATGAGTGACGTCAATCCCGATCCAGCTTCGGCCTAGTTTCTGCGCGGCATCAACCGCCGTGCCACAGCCGCAAAAGGGATCAAGCACAACATCGCCGGGGTTCGACGAAGCGGCAATGATCCGTTCGAGCAGCGCGCGGGGTTTCTGGGTGGGGTAGCCGAGGCGTTCCTGAGCTTGGGAGTTGATGGGTGGGATGTCTGTGATCACGTCCTGCACAGAAGTTCCGCCGCTTAGGAGCCGCTTGAACCGAGGGAAACTTGCAGCGCCTCCTTTCGATTTTGGCCAATGAATTAAGCCATCCTCATCCAGTGCGTCTAACTTTTCGAGCGTGTTCATAGAAGCTGCGGCCTCAGCCCCTACGATGCCTTCAACTGCCTTGTTGCTGATCTTCCAGTGCACACCTTTTGTCGTCGGATTCAAACCGCGCCACTCGGCACCCGAAAAGCCATTGCGAATGCCCGGAGCAGTGAGATTGTCATCTGCCCAAACACGGCCCTTATCATCGGTATTCTTATAGCGTCCGGGGTATCCTTCTGAGTGGGGGAGCAACACATCGTTCCAAAGAAATTCGCCGCGTTTCGTATAGAACAGAATCGTATCATGGACATCGCCCCAACGCTTGGCCGCTGAATGCGCGGCGGTTCGCTTCCAGACAATTTCGTTCCGAAAATTCTCATACCCAAAAACCGCATCTAATACCAGCTTCAGATAATGGCTCGCCGTCGGATCACAGTGGAGATACAGCGATCCCGTCGGCCTAAGTACGCGGTGCAGCTCGACCAGCTGCACCGCCATCATCGCGAGATAGGCCATCATCGCATTTTCGCCGATCGCCGTTTTCATCGCCTGCATCAACACGTGGAGCTTGTGATTGCCGCTTTGCGTGATGTCCATCAGCGCGCTCGACGCAGTTGGCCCCCATGCCCAAGTATCATCAAACGCCTCAATACTCGCGTCCGCGCCAGCGCCTGCTGGCGATTTGAACAGGATGTTGTAGCTGGCGTTGCTGTTAAACGGCGGATCAAGATAGATCAGGTCAACGCTCTCGTCGGCCAAATGCTCACGCATAACATCAAGGTTATCGCCGTAGTAAAGCCGATTGGTCATGTGCTGCTTTTGGCGAGTAACTCGCGTTCGTGCAAGGCACCGTCGTCACCCGCGAGCGCAGCGCAGCAATCCAGCTCGAGACTGGATTGCTTCGCTGCGCTCGCAATGACGAAGATAATCGCCAGAGAGTCTGTAAGCCGGGTTCTGTCCAGATGGCGAACCACCCTGTGCGACCATTCCTCTAGGGGCGCTGTTGCCAACGCCCTCAAGCAACCAACCCGGACGACTGGGAGGAGGTTCCCATGTGCCGTCCCTATTCGGTCTTGCTCCCGGTGGGGTTTGC
>JANOXQ010000198.1:0-14742 GCA_031418495.1 Sphingomonadales bacterium | reverse complement strand
CCTTGGCGTGAGATAAATGAGCGGTGGTGTCCCTGTTGAGGGCTGGGTTTGGGTCACGCCAAGGCCGCCAAGCCGCCAAGAAGAATTTGCAAGAATTTTGATCTTTACCTTCTTCGTGATCTTCGTGGCTTCGTGTGAGTCAATTTTTCGCCACAGCATATGCGCCGAAGTGCGATTTTCGCACACGAAGCCACGAAGAAGAAATCCATTTGCACCTTATGTGTGAATCACATATAGACAATTGATGGACATCGAATTTGATGCCGACAAGGATGAGATCAACCGCTTCAAGCATCGGTTGCCGTTAGCGTTTGGCGGGCAGGTGTTTGATGATGACGATCATGTCATCGTTTCATCGTTTCGGCCAATAGATGGCGAAGATCGGCACAAGGCCATCGGCAAAATCGATGGCAAGCTTTACACCGCCGTTCACGTCTGGCGTGATGAGGTGTTACGATTGATTTCGGTAAGACGGAGCAATGACAGTGAACAAAAATACTATGATCGCAATCCCCGCAGACCCCAATGATCCGGAGGATTTTGATGTTAGTGTCGCTGGACTAAAGCGTGGTTTGATGGGTCGCCGCGTCCGCCAGATGCGCAACCGCCTTGGGATGAGTCAGGATGAGTTCGGCAAAGCCTTCGGCATCCCCGCGTCGAGCATCCGCCAATATGAAATCGGAAGATATATGCCGCCGCCAGCGGTGCGCGCTTATTTGAAGGTGATTGAGGCCGAACCCGAAATGGTGAAGCGGGCCGTCGCTGGTTGAGCAGCTTCTTGGCGTTCTTGGCGTGAGATAAATGAGTGGCGGTGTATGCGTTGAGGGCTGGGTTTGGGTCACGCCAAGAGCGCCAAGCCGCCAAGAAGAAGTTCATACGGCAATTGCTTCCTGCCTTCTTCGTGATCTTTGTGGCTTCGTGTGAGTCAATTCTTCGCCACAGCACATGCGCCAACGTGTGATTTTCGCACACGAAGCCACGAACGGGTGAATAATGTCCTAGTTTGCATCCAAATTTATGTACGTTATGATTCAATATGTTCAGTCTGAATAAAACGAAAAGCGAAATCGCCCGAGAAATCTCGGATATGGACGAGGTCGAATTTGCACGCTTCATGTACTGCCAAAAAATGGTTTCGACCTACATCGGGATTGCAGTATTTGAGTCGAATGTAATTTCAGCCATGGTGATTTGTGATAAAATACGAGTAAAGAGTATTTTAGGTAATGACGCAAAAATATGGGATAATATAACAAAACAAAAAGTGTTTCAGTCCTCTACCTTGGGAACCTTAATAAAAATTCTCCAAAAAAATGGCATCTCAAAAAAAAATATCGATTATCTAAATTGGGTGAAGCATAAGCGGGATTATTTTGTACACAGACTTTTTCAGGAAGGAGCATGGCCCGCCAAACTTTCTGCTGATGACTGCAAACTTATTACCCGCAGGTTAGTTGCAATCCAATGGTGGCTCTATAGAGCAACAGCGCGTATTTGGTTCATATTTGAAGAAGAGGGATTGGTACTAATAGACAATCTTGGAGATGCTGGATTGATCATAATGCCATCTGATTACTACGATGAATACAAAGCAGCAAACGCTTCGCCAGCAACCGACTAAATACATCCCAAAAACCCTACCGCGCCATCTCCAGCATCCGATCAAGCGACTTCTTCGCGGCCAATCTCAGATCTTCCTCAATCTCGATCCTCGGCTCCAAATCCCGCAGCGCCACATAGAGTTTTTCCATCGTGTTGAGCGCCATGTAGGGGCAGATGTTGCAGTTGCAGTTGCCGTCGGCGCCCGGCGCACCAATGAAGAGTTTGTTCGGGATCGCAAGTTCCATCTGGTGGATAATGTGCGGCTCAGTCGCGACGATGAGCGTGTTGCCGGGCATGTCCTTCGCGTACTGGAGGATGCCGCTGGTGCTGCCGACATAATCGGCATGGTCGATGATATGCGGCGGGCATTCGGGGTGCGCGGCGACGGGGGCGCCGGGGTGCTGCGCCTTGAGTTTTACGAGTTCGGTTTCGCTAAATGCCTCATGAACGATGCACACGCCGGGCCAGAGCAGCATATCGCGCCCGGTTTTGCGGGCGATATATCCGCCGAGATGCTTGTCAGGGCCGAAAATGATTTTCTGATCCATTGGCAATTGCGATAGGATTTTTTCCGCGCTTGAACTCGTGACGATGATATCGGAGAGCGCCTTCACCTCAGTTGAGCAGTTGATGTAAGTGATTGCGATATGATCGGGGTGCGCGGCGCGGAACGCTTTGAACTTGTCGGGCGGGCACGAGTCTTCAAGGCTGCATCCGGCTTTGAGATCAGGGAGCACCACGATCTTTTGGGGGCTGAGAATCTTCGCGGTGTCGGCCATGAATTTGACCCCGCAAAACGCGATTACATCAGCGTCAGTGGCGGCGGCTTTCTTTGACAGCTCAAGCGAATCACCGACGAAATCGGCAATGTCCTGAAGCTCGGGCCGCTGATAATAATGCGCGAGGATGACGGCATTACGCTCTTTCTTGAGCCTCATGATTTCGTCGATCAGGTCAGTTCCGGTCAGGCGGCTATGCGTATTCATTGGCTTGTCTCCACTTTGACAATTGCGTCTACCCCAGCCGCTTTCAGCGGCAAGGCAAAATTATTGGTGACCGCGCGCGCGGTGGCGTCCTGTGCAAGTTTGATCATCGCTGGCGCTTTGGCCTGCGCGATGACGTCCGATTTCGCCTTGGTGCGGTTTGATTGATCAAGCAGCCGCTCAACATCGGTCAGCGTCATCAGCACCGCGCCTGAGCCATATTCCTTCGTCGCGGTCAGATCAAATTCGGGGCCGCTGAGTTCAATCGGGGGCAGGGTAATGGTCAGCGTCTTTGCGCTTGCATCCCAGACGAGATCGTCTTGCTTGAGTTTGGCGAGATCAACTTCATAACGCACCATCGCGGGCATGATCAGCGTCTTTTCGGCGGCAAAGCCAAGCTGTTCCTTGCGGCTCGTCACCACCGTCACAAAGCGCGCGGCGAAGGCCGAAAGCCGGTTTTGCTCTTGCAGGCTTTTGAGGCTTGAAGCGACGACGGTTTCGACCGGCGGGCTGACGCTGCGCTGGAGATAGGCAATAAGGCCGACCGTCGCGAGGATCGCCGAGAGCAGGATAAGCCAGACTTGTTTCACTCTACGCCCTCCAAGTTATCACCAGATTTATCCGATTGACCAACCACCCAATATCTCGGACGACGTAAACTGACCATGCCTGATTTCCTTCCTGCGTTTATAGACCAGCTTGATGAGTTGCTGATTTGGCGACGCGATGTTCGCACGTTTGAGACGCGTGCGCTTCCGACTGGGATGATTGACGCGCTGCTTGACCGGGCGGCCCTCGCCCCCTCGGTTGGCAATAGTCAGCCGTGGCGATTTGTTCGGGTGGTGAGCGACGAACGGCGGCAGGCGATCACCGTGCATGTTGAGGCAGAAAACGCACGCGCGGCGACGCTCTATGAGGATGATACCCGCGCGGCCTATGACGCGCTTAAACTCCACGGGCTGCGCGCTGCACCTGAACATATCGCCGTATTTTGTGATCCCGCGCCGGTTGAGGGCAAAGGCCTCGGTCGCCAAACGATGCCGGAGACGCTGCGTTACTCTGTCGTGCTTGCGATCCACACGCTTTGGCTTGCGGCGCGGGCGCGCGGAATTGGGCTTGGTTGGGTGTCGATCCTTGAACCAGAGGTGATTGCCGCGCGGCTTGATGTGCCGCCGCAGTGGCAGTTTATCGGCTATCTCTGTCTTGGCTATCCTATTGAAGACCATGACGTGCCAGAGCTTGAGCGGCGCGATTGGCAGGCACGAGTTGATCCAGCCCGTACCCGTTTCACAAGGTAACAATGCCGCCATAAGGCGGAACGAGCGTCAGCCAGTCGCGCGGTTGTAATCCCCTTTGCGTGCCAAGGATCGCAGCAATCGGCCCGCCGTGGGTGATGACAATCGTTGTGCCTGTTACCGGAAGCGTCGCGAACGCCGCCATCGCCCGCGCTGCCAGTTCAGTCGTGGTTTCGCCATCACCGGGGCGAAAGCCATCGGGCGCATCGATCATCCCGTCCATCGCGGCGCCACTCGCCCGGTAAATCGCGGCCCAGCTTTGCCCCTCCCAACTGCCAAAGTCGCGTTCTTGCCACGCGGGATCGGCGGTGGACGGGCCAATCGCCTCAGCCAATATGCGGGTTCGCTTCAGGCCAGAATGGATGATCCGATCAGGGTGATACGCGCGAAGCTCAGCAACAAGCGGCACAATTGCAGTTTTTCCAGCACGTCTCAGCGGTACGTCAGACTGGCCATAACAGCGCCCCCGCCACGTCAGCGCAACGGCAGTATGGCGCACCAAGATGATCATCATGGTAGGGTTGCTGCGAAGACAAGAAGCGTCAGCAATTGCCCGACATAGGCCGAAAACCCGAGGCAATCGCCGGTTGATCCGCCAAGCACGTGCTGCAACATCCGCGCAAAGACAAAGGCAAATAACGCACAGAGGATCAGGCTGATGCCAATGACCCGGATCGGCGCGAATAGCGCGAATGGCGCAATGATCAGCGCGGCGATGATGAGCTGTTTCACGCTCAATTGATGCGCGATGTCCTTGGCCAGTCCAGCACGGTCAACAACAGGCGCGACTTGCGCCATCACCAGCAAAATCGTCAACCGCCCAAGCGTACCCGATGCGATGAGCGCCGGGCCAATGAATTCCACCGGAAGCGCGATTAACAATGCCGCGCGTAACGCCACAGCAAGCATCAGGCCAAGCGCACCGTATGAGCCAATCCGGCTATCCTTGAAAATCCGCAACTTGTCTTCGCGTGTTAGCCCGCCGCCCATCGCGTCGCAAAAATCGGCAACGGCATCTTCGTGGAACGCGCCTGTCAACCTCGCCTCAATGATCAGCGCGATCAGCACCGCAACGATCCGGGGCCAGAGCGTATCAGCGCCAAGCACTATCGCAGCGGTTACTCCGCTGATCAGTCCACCGACGAGGGGAAACCATAACAGCGCTTGCCGCAAACGAAGTGTGACAGTCGCTTCATCAAAATGGGCTGTATCGGGCACTGGCAGCCGAGTGAGGAATTGCACCGCGAACCAGAAACTTTCAATCGCGGCGCGCAACACCAACATCCTCTAAACTCGCCATTTGGTTGAATATCGCAGCGGCAACATCAAGTAAGGGCATTGCCGTCAAGGCGCCAGTGCCTTCGCCGAGCCGCATATCAAAACGCAAAAGCGGCTCAAGCCCCAAAAAGGCCAGCGCTTTGGCATGGCCCGGCTCGGCCGATTGATGGCTTGCGATCATCGCATGTGCTGTGCCGGGGCAAAGCCGCTGCGCGATCAATGCGGCGGCGGTGGTAACATAGCCGTCAAGCAGAATCATAAGGCCAAGCGTTGCAGCAGTGGCAAAGAAACCAGCCATCGCCGCAATCTCTAGCCCGCATAGTGCGGCAATCGCGGGCTTGATCTCCCGGCCTGCTTCACGCTCGACCACAGCCGCAACGATCCGTCGTTTGGCTGTCATCACTACGTCATCAGCACCTGCCCCGCGTCCAACCGCTTGGTCAAGTCCCGCGCCAGCGATCAGCATCGTCAGGCAGGCTGCAGGGGTCGTGTTACCAATCCCCATTTCGCCCGCAGCGACAATGCGAAAGCCAGCCTTCGCAGCGGCCTTGGCCTCATCCGCACCAACCGCCCAAGCGGCGTCAAATTCTGCGAGAGTGAGTGCAGCCTCATGTGCCAAATTACGCGTCCCGCGCCGAACGCGTGCATCACGGTAAAAAGCGGGTGGATCGCTCGGTGCGTCGCTAAGGCTGCCAACGTCTATGATCCGCAAATCAGCTGCTGTTTCTGTGGCTAATACCGAACTCGCGGCGCCGCCGCCGATAATCGTCGCAATCATCAGGGTCGTAACCGCAGACGGCCACGCCGAAACGCCGCTTTCTACAACTCCGTGATCACCTGCGAACAGCACGATGCGTCTGGGGCGTGTGGTGATCGTATTGCCCTGCTGAATCCGCGCGAGCGATACCGCCAAATCCTCAAGCCGACCCAAACTCCCGCGCGGTTTGGCAAGCCCATCCAGCCGAATACGTGCAGCGGCTTCAAACGATGAGGTTGATGTCATAGAAGCGGCGTTGAGCTGCATAAAGTCCAAGTATCGCTATCCTCGACAACTCTGTCACGCGCTTCCAAATCAATCAGATGCGCCAATACGGAGCGTCCCGCCGCACCGTGGAGCCTATGGTCAATGCCCTTATACATTTCGCACACCATATCGGGAACCGCGCTGATGCCGCGTTCAAGGAGGCGGAGGATCTGCGCCTCACGCTGTTTGCGGTGGCCCATCATCCCGCGCGCAAGCCGCTGAGGGTTTTCGACCGGCTTGCCGTGCGCGGGGTAATAAACCGCATCATCGCGCTCGATCAACAGTTGGAGGCTGCGCATATAATCGGCCATATCGCCGTCGGGCGGCGAAACGACCGTGGTTGACCAGCCCATGATATGATCGCCGCTGAAGAGCGCCTTTTCTTCCTCAAGTGCATAGCAAAGATGGTTTGAGGTGTGGCCGGGGGTGTGGACTGCGGTGAGCGTCCATCCCGTTCCGCTCAGTTGTTCGCCGTCCTTCAGCACGCGGTCTGGCGCATAGGTCGGATCAAAGCCCGCATCCGCGCGCGGGCCATCATCGCTTAGTACCAGCGGCGCGCAGCCGATGATGGGCGCGCCTGTTGCCGCTTTAAGCGGGGCAGCGGCCGGCGAATGATCGCGGTGGGTGTGGGTGCAGACGATGGCAATGATCCGCTCGCCCTCAAGGATGCGGACAAGTTCACCAACATGGGCGGGATCATCGCCGTAGGGGCCGGGGTCAATCACCGCGACATCGCCGTGGCCAACGATATAGGTCTGTGTGCCGGTATAACTGAACGGCGAAGCATTGCGCGCGAGAACACGCCGGATCAGCGGCGAAACTAGCTCGGCAATCGCATAGGGTTCGTTTGAAAGATCGGGCACATCCATGTTCGCCTATGTGGCGGAGGGGTGCGCCCGATACAAGCTCTTGCCTATTGTAAGGTGAAGCGGCGTGACCGCATTTTCGCAATTGCTGCTTCCAACGACTTTAGCGCAGCTGCGCGCTGGCCCTCACCAAGGACTTTCATTGCCATGATCTGCGCGCGTGCGTTGTTCACCGCAGCGCGCGTTGTGGCGTTGGTGAGCGCAGTGATCTGGTCATCGCAGGTGATCACCATAATCTGATTATCACCATTATTGGATGAAACAATCTGGCGACGGCGGGCTTGTTTGGGGCAATCCACCTCAGCCGCTTTGGCTTGTAACGCAGGCGCTGCGCCCGGCGAGGCACCGAATGAAAGCTGTGCTGAGGTCTTTGAAGGTAGTTCAGGGGCGGCGGGCAATTCAGATGCGTCTGGTGCCGCTGGCGGCGCTGGGGGTGCAGGCGGTTCAACCATATTCCACCGTGCTTCGGCAAGCGCGCGTTTGGCCTCGACGATGGCACGACCGGCTTCGATTTGTGCCTCACGCACGCGTTCTTGCGCTTGCGCCATGCGTTCCTTTGAGTCGCCTGCTGCGGCGCGCGCCTCTTCCTGCACGACACGGACATCTGCTTCTGCTTCGCGGATTACGGTTTGCGCCTCTAATTCAGCTTCAACCAGCGCTTGTTCGGCTTCAATTTTGGCCTGTCTGGCTTCGTCTCTGGCTTCGTCGCGCGCTTCCTTGGCATCGCGGCGTGTTTCGGCGTAATCGTCTTGCGCAGTCAGCTTGCTAACACGCGCGGCGCGCGGTTCGGTATCGCTCGCAAAACTTGTCGAGGCGGTTAACGCTAGGCCACCGCCAATCACGGCGAGCGCAAGCGCGGCGCCGGTCATCATGCGTTCGGGTTTGTCGGCGCGCGCGATAATATGGCGAAGCCGTGCCTTAAGCGTGGTCGTCGTGGCCATCGCACAGATCGCAATCGGCACCGGGCCTATTGCGGCTTTGAACAAGGCGCTGCCGTAGGCCTGGCGTTCGCACGGGGTTGCGCCGTTTAAGACG
Source organism: Sphingomonadales bacterium (assembly GCA_031418495.1). Lineage (GTDB taxonomy): Bacteria > Pseudomonadota > Alphaproteobacteria > Sphingomonadales > Sphingomonadaceae > Aquisediminimonas. The sequence goes on along the minus strand of JANOXQ010000198.1, from coordinate 6,659 downwards.
ATAGCATCGCACGCAGCCTCCTGATCAAGGCGGAAGGCACGGTGCGCGATGTGCGCAATTGGATTAAACCAATGGAGTGCCAGCATCGCTAGTGCCAAGAGATTGACACCGGGATCACCGCGCCGGTGGTGGGTAAGTTCATGCGCCAGCGCCAACCGCTGCTCGGTTGCATTAAAGCGCGTAGTGAAATCATGCGGAACAATGATTGCCTTGCCGATAATTCCAAGCGCCAGCGGCGACGCGATATGCGGGCTTGCGCTGAAAGTGATTGCCTCGCGCGTTTCAAACGGCTCCACCCCGGCCAGCGTCGTGCGAACGAAGCGCCGGTATGCAAGGATATGGCGCATGAAAAACAGCACGGCTCCGCCAAGCCAGAGCGCGATAAGTAACATCGGCCAAACGGGGCTGGTGTCAGGCGCGGCAAGCGCGACCCCGGCAGGGGATGAGACGCCAGTCATCACCGTCACGGCCTCCTGAATATGCTGTGCGGGCGCAATTGACCAGATTTCGGGCGACCAGATTTCAGGGAGCGGCGGCATCGCCATCCGAAGCGCGGGCGCAAGCCAGAGGAGATAGGCGGCACGCGCGCCAAAACGCGCCGCAACTGGCGCGCGAATCGCCAGCACGACCAGCATCAGCGCTGTCGTCGCGAGGAAGGTTTCAAACATCCAAAGGCTCATGACTTAAGCTCCTTCAACAAGGCTTCGATTTCGGCAATATCCTGGGGCGAAAGTGCCTCCTGCTCGGCGAGATGTGCCACGAGCGGTGAGAGTTTGCCGCCAAATAGGCGATCAACCAACCGTTTAACGTCACCTGCGACATGATCGGAACGCGCAATCAGTGGACGGTAGAGAAAGCTGCGGCCCTGCATCTCATAAGTCAGTGCGGCCTTGCCAAGCAGGCGCGACAAGAGTGTCTTGACCGTCGGCAGGGTCCAACTCTGGCTATCTTTGAGCCGTTCAGCCACGCCATTCGCGGTTAGCGGTGACTCAGCCCATAATATCTCCATCACCGCATATTCGGCTTCACTGATTCGTTCGGAGGTGGGTGGGTTGTTCGAATTGGGATTACCGGCTGACATCAGTATTAGCACCTTGCTCATATTTACGACTACAAATGTAGTCTATCAATATGAACCGTCGATGAACGGCAGTACCGATTAAGTGAGACTGGCTTTAAGGCTGTTCAAGCCTGCGCACACGCGTTGCTGGCTGACCATCAATATTGGCAAGGAAGCCACCAAGCGAGGCTTTTCTGATTCGGATTGATTGACCAGGCTTTGGATCGCGGAGCGATTTTAATTCTGCCTGATACCAACGCGCACCATCTTCAAGCACGAACAGCCAGCGCTTGCTATTAAGCTGTTTTGCCGTTCGGATTTTTGAAGTGACATCAGTGACGCCTTCACCAAGCACCGGCGCTGCACCGACGATAAGCGGTCGAGCGGGGAGGCCAAAGCTCTCTTTACGCGATTTTGTTGCCTGATCGCGATCAATAACAACAAGATCACGATTGGCTTCGGCATCGTCAATTTTTGCTGTTTGTGTTTCATAACACGCTAAGCGCTCAGCATCGCTAGGGATCGCACGGCAATTAATTAATTTTTGTAAAACTTCAGCACGAGGTGCTTTTTTTTCGGGTTTGTCTGCCGCCTCTAAGCTCGCCGTAAAAAGCGCTATACCAACGCAACCAATCATAAACGTGACATTTAACCGCACTATCAAGCTCCTGCTCATTTATGAGACCTTGTCTATCACATCAGCCTTTCGGTTCCAACCCGCCGCGACTGTTGCAAATAGGTGACATGTGGCGCGCAAGTTTCGGAAAAGCGCTTGAATCGCGTTTACTTCCACCACTTGCTTCGGCATTGAGCATGTTAAGTCTATCTGATCGTAGTGAGCAATGTGCTTGCTGCCCCGGTTATGGCGAAAAGATTTGGCCGGTTCTGCCGACCATAACTCCAGAAGTAAGGGACTGGACTAACATGAAGACACAATCACTTTTTAGCCGTTCGCGTCTGAGCGCAAGCGTTGCGCCGGTCGTTCTCGGCCTTGCTATGATTTCGATGCCAGCATTTGCGCAAACCGCGCCTGCTGCTGAAGATGAAGCCGCAGCTGAGGGCGAAACCATCGTCGTTACCGGTTCGCTGATCAGCAACCCAAACTTGAAGTCGGCCAGCCCGGTTTCGGTGATCACTTCGGAAGAGGTTGAGCTTCGTCAAACTAACGTCGCTGAAGAGTTTTTACGTCAGCTGCCAAGTGCGGTTCCGAGTATTGGTTCTGCCGTTAACAACGGTAACGGTGGTGCTTCGTTTGTTAACCTTCGTGGGATTGGTGCCAATCGTAACCTTGTTTTGCTTGATGGGCAAAGGATTGTTCCGGCTGATCTTACAGGTCAAGTCGATTTGAATAACGTACCGCTTGCACTGATCGAGCGCACCGACATTCTGACTGGCGGCGCAACCACCACATATGGTGCTGACGCCGTCTCTGGCGTTGTGAATTTCATTACCAAGCGAGATTTCTCTGGGCTTGAAGCAACGATCTCAGAGCAGATTACCGAAAAGGGTGATGGCAATACATTCCGGGCCGATGTAACCATCGGTGCAAACTTTGATGATGGTCGCGGCAATGCCGTATTTAGCATTGGCTATCAAGAAGCTGACCCTGTCTTTCAAGGTGACCGAGCTTTCTCGCGTGATAATATCGATTCATTTTCGGGGGAGTTAAGCGGTTCAGGCACTTCAGTGCCTGGGCGGATCACCGGTACAAGACCGCTTAATGCGGCCGGCATTCCAAATACGGTTGCAGGTTTCATACAAACCGGCGTTACTACAGCAGTTATTCCGGCAACAGCGAACAGCCCGGCATTTCCCATTGGAACGCCAATATTGGATTTAAATCCTGGCGGTGTCGCAAATGGCGGTACGCGTCAAATTGATCCGGCTACCGGTCGGGCTATCACGCCGTTCTTGCCATTTAATTTTAATCCTTTTAACATTTTCCAAACGCCGTTTGAGCGTTTTAATATCTTCGGCCAAGCGCGATATGAGATTAGTGACAGAGTTGAGGTTTATACTCAGGGTTTGTTTTCAAAAAATACTGTTACTACCATAATTGCGCCAAGCGGCAGTTTTGGTAGCTCCTTAACCCTCCCGCTCAGCAATCCTTTTCTCCCAGCGGCAACGCGCAATCAACTGTGTGCTTTCAACGTTGCGCCAAACGTCGCAGGCGTGACTCCTACTGGTACTGGGCGCAGTGGGCAAATTGTTTACACGCCGCGCTTCACGCAAGCGCAATGCGATGCCGCGGCGACTGCAGGGCCAACAAGTCCTGACTTCCGCACAGTGACGGTGGCTGCTCCACGTCGCTTTGTAGAAGGCGGTACACGGAATAACTCATATACATCGACGGTATTTAACTACAGTTTGGGGTTCCGAGGTGATTTGACGGACAAAATCAGATACGACATTCTAGGTTCTTACGGTGAAAGCGAAAATGTATCGCGTCAGACAGGAAACGGTTTGTTGTCGCGCTTGAGACAATCCGTTCTTGCCACAGGCACGCCAACTTCTAATTCATGCACTGATGCAACAGGTGGTTGTGTGCCAATTAACCTCTTCGGAGCGGAAGGAAGTATTACCCCGCAGCAGTTAGGGTTTATTACTGGTTCGAGTACATCCTCTACCACACAAGCTGCGCTTTCGACCGTTAAGGGGATAATCTCAGGAGAAACAGGCTTTGCAATTGCAGAAACTCCAGTGGGTTTCGCTGTTGGTGTCGAATATCGTAAGTATAGTGCTTCAACAATATCTGATATTGCAACCCAAACTCCCGGTGAAGTTCTTGGTAATGGCGCAGCGGCGCCCGATGTTTTTGGCACATATAATGTAAAAGAAGCTTTCGGTGAGTTGGTCATTCCTATTTTTGAAGATGAGTCTTTCGCCAAGAATTTGACACTTGAACTGGGTGGTCGTTATTCTGATTATTCGACAGCTGGAAAAAGCTATACGTATAAAGTCGGTGGTAGTTATGAGCCGATTGAAGGTTTAAAGCTTCGCGGCAATTATCAGCGTGGAGCTCGCGCGCCCAACATTGGTGAGTTGTTTACGCCGGTACGAACTGGGCTTACCAATCTGACAACTGATCCATGTCAGTTCGGTGCACCAACGACGAACACTAACCTACGTAATATTTGCATCGCACAAGGGGCACCCGCCAGTACAATTGGTTCAATTGCTGCCCCTTCAGCAGGGCAGGCTAATCTGACAACTGGTGGAAACGCTAACCTCGATGTTGAAAAGACTACGACCTATACAATTGGGGCAGTATGGCAGCCAAGCTTTATTCCGAAGCTCTCAATTTCCGTAGATTATTTTAACATTCTCGTGAAAAATGCGATAAGTGCGCCTGTCACTGGTGATATTATTCAAGCTTGTTTTGGGAATATTACGGCTGCGAGTGCTGCATCGGCTGCTTGTAGCGTTATCCGTCGGAACCCGCTGACAGGTGGGTTGGATGGAGACACTGCAACTACACCAGGTTTGTTGGCGCCTCTTACCAATTTGGGTAAGTTAACAACTGATGGTATTGATTTAAGCATAAACTATAGTCGTGATCTTGGTTTTGCGAAGTACAGCACATCATTTGATGGTACTTGGACTAACTCAAACAAGTTTCAGGCTATCGCGATTCCAACGGCTACTTTAATTCAGTCGTTAAATCGGGAATGCGTTAGCTTTATCAGCTCAAACTGTGGATCATTGCAGCCAGAATTCGCTTGGACGCAGCGCACCTCACTTACATTTGATGATCGTTATACCCTATCGCTTTTGTGGCGGCACCTGAGCAAGTTCGAACAAGAGCCAGATGATATTGTTAACGGAAACGGTCCTGCGTTTTCAGATGCAACCACCAATTTTGGTAAAATCAAAGCCAAGGATTATTATGATTTGAGCGGGCGTTTTGAGCTGTCGGACAATGTGGTGCTGACGGTTACCGTTCAAAACCTCCTTGACTCAAAGCCAAAGGTTGTTGGTTCAAACATTGGGACGACCGCTTTCAACAGCGGAAACACTTTCCCATCTACCTTCGATCCACTTGGTCGTCGTTATGCTGCTGCCGTCAAGTTCAAGTTCTGATCTGACGTTCTTTCTAAAATAAAAAGGGGCGGCACTTCGGTGTCGCCCTTTTTTTTGTGCGTGACGCTTTTTGGTTGGTTAGCCGAGTAGCGGTATTGGTAGGTGCATCGCAATCGCGTTATTCTCCGCGATGACAGCAGCCCATGCGCTCACCTTATGTATCTCTTCGCTATGGACATCCGCAGCATTCCGCTGTTCGTCTACCCGCGCTTGAGCATCAAAAGCGCCATCAAATTTTGAATGGCGCGTGAAAGTGGGCCCGGCGACAATTGCTGCAACGCAGTCGCTGTCAAGCCTCAGTGCAAAATGTCCTGAAAGGCGCGCCATCGTTTCGGCGAGCGCGCTGAGAAATATTTCACTATCAAGCGTTGCTAGGCGTGCTTGGCCAGGCCGTGCAGTCATGCGCATAAACAGCGCCTGTTGCGCTAGCCAGCCAACTGCCGCAGACTGAAGATCGGTTAGTCCAAGATAATCTTCGTCAGAAAAGCCGAGGTCAATAATCCCCTCCTTCAATTGCTTGACGAGCAATTCGCGTACCCATAGCCGCCCCCCCACATGCCTTTCTTGGCTACTGAGCCAAGAAATAAGGGGAGCGGCGCGTAAATCAGGAGCGCCCGCGAATCAGGGCGCAGCGCCATCATCGCCTCGGCCAATCCGTTGCAGACATTGGACGGTTTGACCACCACCGCTTCACCATGGGTAAAAGGCCGGGCGAGCAAGGTGAGCGCGCCATCAAGCACCTGTCGGATCCGGCGAGGATCACCGCCGCGTTGCCGCCAACCGACGATATCACTGAGAATGACCGGCTCTATAAGCCCCATTGCCACACCCGGCACATCAACCGCGCGCGCGAGCAGTGTTGAGCAACAGAAGGCTGAGTGAAAAATGAAATGGATGGGCGCTTGTGGCGGTTGCGCGGCAAGTGCTTCCTCGCGTTTAACAACAACCGGACTAATCGACGTCCCGAGATATTTATCGGTTAAAAAAGTCGCAGCGCGGTGCCCGTCACGATCTACATAACGAAAATTTACCGCGTCTTGCTCAGGGTCATAGCGGTCAGCGAGCCATAACGGGTCGCAACCGCATTCTGCCGCCAATCGCCAGCGCCTGCCATCCCTGCGCTTACTCCGCCGACAATAGCAGTGCCCCATCACCTTCGTCGGCGTTGACGGTTGACCCGTCGGCCATGTCACTGCGCAGGATCATATCGGCAAGCGGGTCTTGCAGATATCTCTGCACCGCGCGTTTTAAGGGCCGCGCGCCGTAAACTAGGTCATAGCCAACGCCACTGCTGGTGACATAGGCAGCAATACCGGCAACGCCATTATGATGTTGCTCACGGCAACCGATATGTATTTCAGTCGCGTTCGAATGAGACTGGACTTGTAACGGTTTTGGTCTGGTCACTGCTCTTATTATGCCCCCTTCGCTTTGAACGCGATTGGGCTGATGCCACCCCGATATGAGTGGCGACGGCGGGTGTTGTAGAACCCGTTGATGTGCTGGAAGATGGTGGCTT
>JANOXQ010000197.1:0-13174 GCA_031418495.1 Sphingomonadales bacterium | reverse complement strand
CGAGCGAAGTCGAGACACTGGGGCGTCGCAAAGTCGTCGTCATAGATTATGGTATTAAAAACAATATCTTGCGAAATTTAATTGATGTCGGATGCGAAGTACAGATCGTCCCAGCAACTGCGAGTTTTGCTGATATCATGGCGCATAACCCCGACGGGCTGTTCCTTTCCAACGGCCCCGGTGATCCTGCCGCAACGGGCGAATATGCCGTGCCCGTAATCCAGCAGTGGCTGGCGACGGGCAAGCCGCTGTTCGGCATTTGCCTTGGCCACCAAATGCTTGGGCTGGCGGTGGGCGCGAAGACGGTCAAGATGCACCAGGGCCATCGCGGCGCAAATCATCCGGTCAAGCGGCTGAGCGATGGCGCGGTCGAGATCACGAGCATGAACCACGGCTTCGCGGTGGACGCCGAGACCTTGCCCGCGAACGCCCGCGCAACGCATATGAGCCTGTTTGATGGGTCAAATTGCGGCTTTGAACTGGTCGATAGCCCTGCGTTCAGCGTGCAATATCACCCCGAGGCAAGTCCGGGGCCAATGGATAGCCACTATCTGTTTGAACGGTTCGCGGGGATGATGGGATGATTACTAACTCTGGCCCGTTTTCGACCTTCGCACAGAATTTTCTGGTTGGGAGTTATCTCTTAGGCAACTCCGGTCAGAACGACTTATACTCGGGTGATGTGTTGGATTCTGTCAACCTAATGTTTCGTGAAGATTGGGTCTACAAAGCGATTGCTGAAGGAAAATCTAAGGGATGGTACCAAGGCCCCGCTTTGGCAGGAGGTGACAGGGAGCAACCAGTTTTGCTGACCGGGCCGGGGATGAGAGAGGCAGAAAGGCTAATTCAATCGGGTGTCAATGTAGAGTTGAGGCAGGGAAGCGATGAGTTGAGTGGGGAAAAAGCTCCACAGGAATCGCAGATCGTAAAGCTCGATCGCGATTCCCAACGCTATTTACAGGTCGAGAATGATCTTGGAGAAATTGAGAGAGCTATCGATAGCATAGGCGGCCCTGAAAATGCAGAACGCAGCCGTATTCGAGCGGGTATTGCTGCGGCACGCGAACTCTGGAAAGCCGAGGAATTGGAGGTAATCCAGATTAAAGTCGGCATACTTCTTGCTGTTGAAAACGCCTCAGCATTTTTGAAGCGACTAGGCAAAGACGTAACGGTTGGACTCATCGTTGACGGAGTCAAAGAGGTCATAAAGAAAGAGGCTGCAAAGCTTTTGGGATTATCCTGATGAAGGCCGCCGTCGTTAGGCTCACACCAGTTGTTAGACCTCGATCAACTCGCTTGACGCTCCCTTTGCGAGCGCAGCGAAGCAATCCAGTTCCGCAGTGGGATTCTGGATTGCTTCGCTACGCTCGCAATGACAGTAAGGGCGGCAAGACAGGTTTTACCCCTCCCAAGGGTTCACCAACTCTACCCCAATCCAATCAAAATCCTTCAGATTCCGCGTGGCAATCGGGATCGCGTGATGCTTTGCCTGCGCCGCAATCAGCATATCAATCACCTGCGGCTGGCGTGCCTTCACTTCAGGGCGGGCTGCAATCTGGCCGTAACAATGCGCGGCATCCGCGCCAAATTCGAGCGTCTGTCCGTAGTAGCGCGATTGCAGGCCAGACAGCCACGCCTCAAGATCGGCCCGCTTTTGGGCGTTACCGGCAAGCGCAATGCCGTATCGAATTTCTGCAATCACCAACACCGACAGCGCCAGATCGTCGTCATTGGCTTCCAGCCAAGCCAGCACAGCCGGATTGCCGCGCGGCTTGGTCAGTTCACTCCAGACGTTGGTATCGACCAGAATCAAAAGTCTGGTGCTTCCAGCACGGTGTTCATCCGGGGGGGGAGATCAAGCCCAACCCCGTTTGCCAAACGGCGCAGTTCGGCCATCGCGTCTTTGGCGGTCATGAAGCGGATCGCGGCATATTTTCCCTTGTCGAACACGCCTTCGCCCGCACCATCAGCAATTCGGATCAATTCACGCACGATATCCCCCCCTGTTTTAGTGTCGCTCTCGGTCGGCTGATGCCGAAACGTCTGTCGCGTTTCGGCGACATGTCCGGCTGTTTCACTGCCACTCTCAAAATCGGCATTGATCACCAATTGCCGCAAATGTTCCTCCATCGAACGGCCATGCGCCGCCGCGATCTGGCGAAAGCGCAGTTTGGCGTCTTCAGGAATGTTGCGAACGGTAAAACTTGCCACAAGCCACCTCAAATGATCTCAATGCAATCAATGTATGCAATGAAAGCGTTTTAGTCAATGCCCAAAAGAACCGACATATCCTCGATCCTCATCATCGGCGCTGGCCCGATCATCATCGGCCAAGCGTGCGAATTTGATTATTCGGGCACGCAGGCGGTCAAGGCGTTGAAGGAGGAGGGCTACCGGATCATCCTCGTTAACTCCAATCCCGCGACGATCATGACCGATCCAGAGCTTGCTGACGCAACCTATATTGAGCCAATCACGCCTGAGATTGTCGCCAAGATCATCGAGAAAGAACGCCCTGATGCCGTCCTCCCGACGATGGGTGGGCAGACCGCGCTTAATACCGCGCTCGCGCTGTTTAACGATGGGACGCTGGCGAAATATGGCGTTGAGATGATCGGCGCGGATGCCGAAGCCATCGACAAGGCCGAAGACCGGATCAAATTCCGCGATGCGATGACCAAGATTGGGCTTGAAAGCGCGCGTTCGGGGATTGCGCATAGCCTTGATGAGGCGCTGAGCGTGCTTGAGCGGACGGGGCTGCCGTCGATCATCCGGCCTAGCTTTACGATGGGCGGCACGGGCGGCGGGATCGCGTATAATCGGCAGGAATTTATTGAGATTGTCACAGGCGGGCTTGATGCTTCGCCGACGACTGAGGTGCTGATCGAGGAATCGCTGCTCGGCTGGAAAGAATATGAGATGGAGGTGGTGCGCGACCGCAACGACAATTGCATCATCATCTGCTCAATCGAAAATATTGACCCAATGGGCGTGCATACGGGCGACTCAATCACCGTTGCCCCGGCGCTGACGCTCACTGACAAAGAATATCAGATCATGCGCAACGCGAGCATCGCTTGCTTGCGCGAAATTGGCGTTGAAACAGGGGGGTCCAACGTACAGTTCGCAGTCAATCCCAAGGATGGCCGCCTGATCGTGATCGAAATGAACCCGCGCGTTTCGCGGAGTTCGGCGCTGGCATCAAAGGCGACTGGCTTCCCGATTGCCAAGGTCGCGGCGAAGCTTGCGGTTGGTTATACGCTTGATGAGATCACCAACGACATAACCGGCGCGACGCCAGCTAGTTTCGAGCCGACGATTGATTATGTCGTCACCAAAATCCCGCGCTTCGCCTTTGAAAAGTTCAAAGGGGCTGAGCCTTTGCTCTCAACTGCTATGAAGAGCGTCGGCGAAGTGATGGCAATTGGGCGCAATATTCATGAATCTCTGCAAAAGGCCCTGCGCGGGCTTGAGACTGGGCTGGTCGGTTTCAACTATGTTGATCACCTCAAAGGCGCATCGAAAGATGATCTGATCGCCGCGCTTTCACGGCCAACGCCTGATCGGCTGCTTGTCGCTGCGCAGTGCTTGCGTGAAGGGATGAGCGTTGCCGAAATTCATGATGTCGCGAAATATGATCCGTGGTTCCTTGATCGGATCGCCGAAATTATTGCAGCGGAGCGTGAAGTGATCAGCGGCGGTTTGCCGCAGGATGCCGCTGGAATGCGCCGCCTCAAGGCGATGGGCTTTTCGGATAAGCGTTTGGCTTTCCTTGCGCTTGAGTCGGCGGGTGTCCGTCCGGGTATGGAAAGTGCGATTCGGCGCGGCTCTGGCCTGATCCGCGATGCGATTGTCGCGATGACGGGCGGGATTACCGAGGATGAGGTGCGCGCGCACCGTCACAAACTCGGCGTCCGTCCGGTTTTCAAGCGGATTGATACCTGCGCGGCCGAATTTGAGGCCAAGACGCCGTATATGTATTCGACCTACGAAGCGCCCAGTTTCGGCACGCCGGAGTGCGAATCCGCGCCGACGAACCGCGAAAAGATTGTCATCCTTGGCGGCGGGCCAAACCGGATCGGGCAGGGGATTGAGTTTGATTATTGCTGCTGCCACGCCTGCTTTGCGCTCTCCGATGCGGGCTATGAAACGATCATGGTCAACTGCAACCCTGAGACGGTTTCAACCGATTATGACACATCCGACCGGCTCTATTTTGAGCCGCTGACCGCTGAAGACGTGCTTGAAATCCTCCATGTTGAAAAGCAAAATGGCACGCTTAAAGGCGTGATCGTTCAGCTTGGTGGGCAGACGCCGCTTAATTTGGCGAGTGCGCTTGAAGAGGCGGGTATCCCGATTCTCGGCACGTCGCCCGATGCGATTGATTTGGCCGAAGACCGCGAGCGCTTTGCCGCACTCATCAACAAATTAAAGCTGAAACAGCCCAAAAATGGCATAGCGCGAAGCCGGGAGGAAGCGATCAAGGTTGCCGATTCAATCGGTTACCCAGTGCTGATGCGGCCATCTTATGTGCTTGGTGGTCGCGCGATGGAGATTGTTGACACACAGGCGCAGCTTGAAAATTACATCCAGACGGCAGTTCAAGTTTCGGGCGACTCGCCGGTGTTGATCGACCGCTATCTGCGCGATGCTATTGAGGTTGATGTGGATGCGATTTGTGACGGCACCGATGTTGTCGTTGCCGGTATCCTTCAGCATATTGAGGAGGCTGGCGTCCATTCAGGTGACAGTGCCTGCTCTTTGCCGCCTTATAGCCTTCCCAAGGACATTATTGATGAGATCGCCCGTCAGGCCGACGTTCTTGCGCGCGCGCTCAAGGTCAAAGGGCTGATGAACATCCAGTTCGCGGTTAAGGATGGCTCGGTTTATTTGATTGAGGTCAATCCGCGTGCCAGCCGGACGGTGCCCTTCGTCGCCAAAGCGATTGGTGCGCCGATTGCTAAGATCGCTTCGCTGGTGATGGCTGGGCATAAACTTAAGGATCTGCCGCTGATTAATTTGGATGTGAAACATATCGCGGTGAAGGAGGCGGTATTCCCCTTCGCACGCTTCCCAGGTGTTGATCCGGTGCTCTCACCAGAAATGAAATCGACCGGCGAAGTTATGGGAATCGCAGGAGATTTTGCAACCTCATTTGCCAAAGCACAAATTGGTGCGGGGACGATATTGCCCGCAGCGGGGACGCTGTTTGTGTCGGTTAAAGAAGGTGACAAAGCGGTTATTGTACCAGCTGTGCGCACACTCGCCGGGCTTGGTTTTACCGTGATTGCAACGCGGGGGACGGCGCGGTTTCTTGTAGAGGCTGGAATATCAGTCGATACGGTCAACAAGGTTGCCGAAGGGCGGCCACATATTGTTGACCGAATTAAGGACGGTGAGATTGATCTGATTTTTAATACGACTGAAGGCTGGCAGTCCTTGAAAGACAGCGAATCGATCCGCCGTTCAGCGCTAATGGCGAAGGTTCCGATCTTTACAACAGCGGCGGCATCGCTAGCGGCTGCGCAGGCAATATCGGCTTTGCGTGAACGAACGCTTGAAGTTCGCGCTCTGCAATCCTATCATTTAGACAGCGCGCGCTGATCCCAAAAGTGAAGTGTCGAAATAAGTGGCCCGTTTGTCTGGCCACTTCCTCTGTTATTTTAGTTAGGCAATTTTGAAATGCCTGCGATCTTGATTTGAAAGTGTTATACGATGGCCAGTGGTGAAAAAATGCCGATGCTTGCTGAAGGATATGCGATGCTGACCGAGCATCTGGCTCGGCTTAAGGTTGAGCGGCCACAAATCATTGATGCGATTGAAGAGGCGCGTGCGCACGGTGACCTCTCGGAAAATGCCGAATATCATGCTGCGAAAGAGCGTCAGGGCCAGGTTGAGGCGACGATCAGCGATATTGAGGATAAGCTCAGCCGCGCGATGGTGATTGATCCATCAACGCTTTCGGGCGAAAAAATCGTTTTCGGCGCGACAGTTACGCTGCTTGATGAGCATGAAAAGCCGATCCGTTATCAGATTGTCGGTCAGCCCGAGGCAGACGCGAAAACCGGGAAAATATCCTATAATTCGCCGCTTGGTCGTGAGCTCATCGGCCGTAAAGTTGATGATGAGGTTGAAGTGACGGTGCCATCGGGTGATCGTTATTATCTGGTATCAAAGATCGAGTTTATCTAACCGTGGAGGCTCCGTCACGCCAACCCGTGACTGACTCAATCGTCATAGTGACGGCATTGGCTTGGCTAGCGGCGGTTGTACTTGGGCTTTCGAGCATTCTCCCATTCGCAGGCGGCTTCATTCCTGCGCTGTTTGGCGTGACTGAGGCTGGTACAGTGAAAGCACTTGCCGAGGGCGGTCTGACTTGGCGTGTGCCGTCTGATCTTACCCCGCTGACAGCAACACTTATTCACGGTGGCTTTGGCCATGTCGCGATGAATGTGCTTACAATGCTGTTTTGCGGGCGCGTGGTTGAGAAGGTGCTTGGTGGCTGGTCAATATTGTTTCTCTACGTCGTCGGGGCCTATGCGGCAGCGTCGGCACATTATTTTGCTAATGCCGGTCAGATTGTCCCGATGATCGGCGCAAGTGGAGCGATTTCGGCAGTTGTTGGCGCTTATGCAATGCTGTTCAGCCGCAGTCGTGCGCGACGGATCGGCCCGATCCCGGCGCATTATGTCCATGCGCTGTGGCTTGCTGTTGCTTGGACAGCGCTTCAGTGGTTGATCGGCGTTGCGCTGTTGACCACAGGGCAGAATATCGCGGTTGCCGCACATATTGGCGGTTTTCTTGCCGGGCTGATGTTTGCGCGGACTTTGCTTGCCATGCGCTACCGCGACGCATAATTAGCCGTCAAAAAAAAGGGGCAGCGCCGAAACGCCACCCCCATAATCAAAATTATGCAGTTACAGTACGAACGCTCTGACGGCGACGTGCTGCGGCACCGATGAGGCCAAAGCCAACGATCATCATCGCCCATGTTGCGGGTTCAGGAACGGCGCCAGAAACGCCGATAGTCAGGTTGTCGATGGCAGTTGAGCCGCCCGTCGAAATGCCATTGCCGCCTGGCCCGAACGCGATTGATTTGATTAATCTGTCAGAGGTCAGGCCGAAAAATGATTGAACATTCCGTGCGAGGGTAAAGACTTGTGTGCTGTTGTCGCCAAACGTCACGAGCGCATCATAGTCCAAATTGGTCGTTACGTCGAGGCCAACGCCGCCTACGCCGTTGGCCGTACCAAATGTCGTTGCGTCAAAAAACAGCGTGAAGCTGCCGTTGCAGCCGGCACAATAATTTGTTGATCGATCATTTCCAAACGGCCCGAACAACAGGTTATTGTCAGTGAACCCGGTTGAAAGGAAGCGCGTCTGACCAACGACGGCTGAGATGTCCGTGCTGGTGTATTGTGTGAACGCCGGTCGATAGCCAAGATTGGTTTCGAACGTATCTGTGAATGAACGCGACAAATTCGTTTGGAAAGTGGCACGGTCACTATAGGTTACTGTCGCCGCACTTGCGGCTGATGTAAGTGCGCTTGCAGCCAGTCCGGCTAGGGCGATTGATTTCATTAATTTCATTATAAAATCCCCAGTTAGAAATTAAAAAAACACCCCTGTTTTCAGGGGTATGGGGCGACGTTTCGGTTTAGCCGATTGCGATTGGCTCTAACCGTTAATAAGGCGTTAGCAAGTATTTATGACACGTTAACTGTCATTTATTCGGGATAATTATGGCCGTGTCCTGCTTTGGGACAGTGAGGCAAGGCAACGAGAACAAACAGCGTTAATTCAGGTGTTGCGCTCAATCATATCGGGCTGAAGCAAGCGGTGGAGATGGACAACGACATATTTCATCTCGGCATCGTCAACAGTCTTTTGCGCCGCCGCACGCCATGCCTTTTCGGCACTTTTGAAATCGGGAAACATGCCAACGATATGGATCGATGAAAGATCCTCAAAATTGAGTGTGCGCGGGTCTTCGACGCGGCCACCAAAAACGAGATGAAGATTGCTCATAGTTCAGGGCTTCTTGCGCACGGCGTCGGTTGCGGCCTGGGATGCGGTTGAGGCGGCTTGACCGATTTTGTCAATTACGCTGCGAAGCTGATCACGCGCGGCACCGCTGTTAAGGCCAAGCGCATCAAGCTGTTCTTTGCCCGCATCGCGCGCGGCTTTTGCAGCGGAGGATGCCGTGCTGCGTACTTTGTTACTCGCCTTGCCGAGCATGTCGCTTTCACGCTTGGTTTTGGGGAGGAGTGCTGCGGCAATTGCGCCAAGCGCTAGCCCGCCAACGAGAGCTGCAATCGGATTTTTCTCAAGGCTTTCATTGGTTGTCTTTTTGGCGGAGCCAGTTACCTTTGCCGAACTTTGCCGAACGGTCTTGATTACGGTCCCGGCCTTTTCCTTGCCACTGCCATAAGCCGCACTCACTTTTTTGCGAAGCTCTTCGCCGGTGGGTTTGGGACTATCAGTCATCGATTTTCTCCGATTTGAGGCGCTTTGCCAGCGCATTTAACAAGGGCTTGCGAAAAAGATAGGCCAATCCAGCGCTGATTGCACCTAGCGCGATTGCAGGACGCGCCTTGCGCTGCGATACAACCGCTGTCGCCGCTTCAACCGCGTGTTTGCGCGCTGCCGTCTTGACGTCAGTCATCAGCGAGGCCGGCTGAACCCGTCCGCGTAGTTCATCAATGCGCAACAAGAGCCGCGATTTGCTGGCCTCCGCATCGGCCTTGCGGTCGTCAAGTTCGCTCACCGGTCTTCGGGCCGTTTGAGCACAGCTTTGACCCGTCGTATACCCAATTTGAAAAGCAAGACCACAATCATCATGCCAATGACCGTAACAGCAAGCGTTGACCAGCCAGCCCCGATTATCGGCGCGAATAGCCAAATCAACCCGACTGGAACGGCCATCAAAACGCCAAGCGCCAGAGCTAGCGCCACCCCGATCATGATCAGTCCTGGCACCGCAAAATGCGCGCGTTCGCCTGCCTGCGCTTTGAGATACTCAACCTCAGCCGCCGCAAAACTGCGCGCGTCATGCGTCAACTCGACCAGCAAACTCGAAAGCGCAGGCCGTTCGGGGGCGTCAACAGGTGGTTCAGCGTCACTCATGATTGGTTTAGACGATTGGCTCAGGCATCATCGCGGTCGTTTGATCCAGCCTTGACCAGCCGGGTCAGGAGAAAGCCAACTGCTGCAGCTGCACCAATCGCAATCGCTGGTTGCTTGCGCACGAATTCGCGTGTGTCGGCAACAAGATCATCCACATCCTTGCCCTTTAGTGTGCCTGCTGCACCTGAGACCGCGTCGGCGGCCTTGCGTGCATAATCGCCGTAGGACGTTCCAAGTCGTTCATCGACGCTACGCGCAAGATCAGTGACGGTTTGCGACAGGCTGTCGAGCAGGTCAGTCGCCTTATCCTTGCCAGTATTGGCATATTCGCGGGCTTTGTCACCAGCTTTGTCTTTGAATGAACCCGCCTGATCGCGGAATGTTTCGCCGACAGGTGCGGATAGAACTGCGGCAGGCTTTGGCGCGGCCTTAGTCGCAACCTTTGGTGCCGGTTTGGCAGTGGTTTTCGCCTTTGCGGCTGCTGGTTTCGCGGCGGTGGCTTTTGCAGGACTCGCGCGTTTAGTTGGCGCAGGCGCTGTTATTTTCTTTTCGGCCATGATGATCAATTCCTTTCAGACATAAACGCACTTTTGCGCGGAAAGTTGCTTCAAACCCTGAACGCCGATAAGGGCACCCCCATTATCACCGATCCTTCTGGGAGCCTATATAATGACCGCGATCCTCGATATCCATGCCCGCCAGATAATTGACAGCCGGGGCAACCCAACGGTTGAGGTTGATGTGATGCTTGAGGACGGCAGTTTCGGTCGTGCAGCGGTGCCATCGGGCGCGTCAACCGGCGCGTATGAGGCCGTTGAGCTGCGTGATGGCGACCCCAAAAACTTCCTCGGCAAGGGTGTGCAAAAGGCGATTGACGGCGTCAATGGTGAGATTGCCGATGAATTGCGCGGGCTTGAGGCAGAAGATCAGGGTGAAGTTGATGGTGCGATGATCGCGCTTGATGGCACCGAAAATAAGGCGCGGCTGGGCGCAAATGCGATCCTCGGTGTTAGTCTTGCTGTTGCCAAAGCGGCAGCGGACTCGCGGGGGTTGCCGCTTTACCGCTATGTTGGCGGCGTTTCTGCGCACATGCTGCCCGTTCCGATGATGAACATTATCAATGGCGGAGCGCACGCTGATAATCCGATTGATTTCCAAGAATTCATGGTGATGCCGGTTGGGGCTGAAAGCCTGTTTGATGCGGTGCGGATAGGGTCAGAAATTTTTCATACGCTCAAGAAAAAACTGCATGATAAGGGTTTGGCAACTGCGGTTGGAGATGAAGGCGGCTTTGCGCCTAACCTTGCCTCGCCTGCCGAAGCACTTGATTTCATTATGGCGTCGATTGAGGCAGCGGGATACCGGCCCGGTGATGATGTCATGCTCGCGCTTGACTGTGCTGCAACTGAATATTTCAAGGACGGTGCCTATCATCTTGACGGTGAGGGCAGGGTGCTTTCCTCGGCAGAAAAGGTCGATTATTTGGCTGATCTCACGCGTCGCTATCCGATCCTTTCGATTGAAGATGGGATGGGTGAGGATGACCGTGAGGGCTGGAAGCTGCTGACCGAGAAAATCGGTAAAACGGTTCAGCTTGTCGGCGACGATCTGTTCGTGACTAACCCCGCGCGGCTGCGTGACGGGATTAACGAGGGGCTGGCCAATTCAATCCTGATCAAGGTCAATCAGATTGGCACGCTCACTGAAACTCTCGCGGCGGTCGATATGGCGCACCGCGCTGGTTATACCGCCGTTATG
Source organism: Sphingomonadales bacterium (assembly GCA_031418495.1). GTDB lineage: Bacteria > Pseudomonadota > Alphaproteobacteria > Sphingomonadales > Sphingomonadaceae > Aquisediminimonas. Next base: position 2,290 of record JANOXQ010000197.1, on the reverse strand, counting down.
TCGCACCGCTCAGGCGAAACCGAAGATGCGACGATTGCTGACCTCGCCGTTGCCACCAATTGTGGGCAAATTAAGACTGGCAGTCTTGCTCGTTCAGACCGGCTGGCCAAATATAATCAGCTTATCCGTATCGAAGAAGAATTAGCAGGCGTTGCTAAATATGCAGGACGTGATGCTTTTTTGCGCTTTAGGGGTTGATTCGCCGAATCACTTGTGATTCAAGCATTTTTATGAGGCGGGCAAAAAAACTTATCTTATTGTTGCGATCGGCATTTTTGCCAGCAATCGCATTTACAATTATCGCTTTCTTTGGCGGATATGCGCTGTTTGGGTCAAACGGTGTTTTGGCTTGGGGGGATTACAGTCAGCGCTATGAAGCCCGCAAGGTTGAGCTTGCACTGGTACAGAAGGAAAAGGCTGAGCTCGCCAACCGGGTAAAGCTGCTTGATCCTCTGCGTGCCAATCCTGATCTAGTTGATGAGCTTGTCCGCCGTGATCTTGGCCTTACGCGCCCTGATGAAGTGATCATCCCGATAGATTAGATCATATCCGTTCGTGTCGAGCGAAGTCGAGACATCTGGCGCAACGTGTCTCTACTTCGCTAGACACGAACGGGTTGGGGTATAATTTTCACCGCTCTGGTGATTGCGCATCGCGCCGCTTGCGTCCTATAGACTGTGCTCAGCTTAGCCGTGTTGACGTAGCGGAAGGATCGACTTTTGGCCAAAACCCCCACCCCCAAATTGCTTGATACGCCGCGCGCGCCAAAGCGGTACAAGGCCAGCAAGGAAGAGCTTCTCAGTTTTTATCGGGAAATGGCGTTGATCCGCCGTTTTGAGGAACGCGCTGGCCAGCTTTATGGGCTTGGCCTGATTGGCGGGTTTTGCCATTTATATATTGGTCAAGAGGCAGTTGCGGTTGGGCTTCAATCGGCGCTTGAGCTTGGCAAGGATAGCGTGATCACTGGTTACCGCGATCACGGCCACATGCTTGCCTACGGGATTGATCCAAAGCTGATCATGGCTGAACTGACCGGGCGCGCTGCGGGGATATCGCGCGGCAAGGGCGGATCGATGCACATGTTTTCAACCGACCATAAATTTTACGGCGGCCACGGCATCGTCGGCGCGCAGGTTTCGCTCGGAGCCGGCCTTGCGTTTGGCCATAAATATACCGGCGATGGCGGCGTTTGCTTGGCCTATTTCGGTGACGGTGCGGCGAACCAAGGCCAAGTTTACGAAAGCTTCAACATGGCCGCGCTCTGGAAGCTGCCGATCATCTTCGTCATCGAAAATAACGGCTATGCCATGGGCACCAAGGTCGCGCGGGGCAGCGCAGAAACCGATTTTCACCGGCGCGGGGATTCATTCCGCATTCCGGGGATGCAAGTCAACGGAATGGACGCGCTTGAGGTGCGGGGTGCGGCAGAGGCGGCGCTTGAGTTTGTTCGCGCTGGCAATGGCCCGCTGTTGATGGAGCTTAAAACCTATCGTTACCGTGGCCACTCAATGTCTGATCCGGCAAAATATCGGTCACGCGAAGAAGTACAGGATGTGCGTGAGAAATCCGATCCGATTGAGGGGCTGAAGAAAGATATGGCCGAGGCTGGCATTAGCGAGGATGCGATCAAGGATATTGATAAGGATATCCGCAAGATCGTTGCCGAAGCGGCTGATTTTGCCGAAACTTCGCCCGAGCCTGAGCCGCATGATCTTTATACTGACGTTTTGGTGGGGCAATATTGATGGCTATCGAACTCAAAATGCCCGCGCTTTCTCCGACGATGGAGGAAGGCACACTCGCCAAATGGCTAGTGAAAGCGGGGGACAGCGTTAAATCAGGCGATATCCTTGCCGAGATTGAAACCGACAAAGCAACGATGGAATTTGAAGCGATTGATGAAGGTGTTGTTACCGAGATTCTAATCGCGGAAGGCAGCGAAGGGGTTAAGGTCGGCACCGTAATCGCCCGGATTACGGGTGACGATGAAGAAGCCGCGCCTGCCAAACCGCTTGTGTCGAGCGTAGTCGAGACACCTGCACCTGCTGTTATAGTCGCAGCGCCACCTCCCTCGCCAAGCGTTCAACCCGTCACAACCGGTGAAACCGTCAAAACCACCGTTCGTGAAGCACTCCGCGACGCGATGGCAGAAGAAATGCGCGCTGATGACCGGGTGTTCGTGATGGGCGAAGAAGTCGCCGAATATCAGGGCGCGTATAAAGTCACTCAAGGCCTGCTTGATGAATTTGGCGCGCGCCGGGTGATTGATACGCCGATCACTGAGTATGGC
>JANOXQ010000196.1:0-15197 GCA_031418495.1 Sphingomonadales bacterium | reverse complement strand
GCAAACCCGCCAATTGCCAGACGGCTTTGCTTTGCTGGTTTGCCGCTAAATCCCAAAAAGCATAATCAAGCGCGTTGCGCGCCGCGCCTGATGGCAGCCGCGCTTGGAGCGATTGATGATCAATATCTGGGCCAAGCGCCAAGATAGCGGCAACTGCCCCTTCTGCAGTTTCGCCTTTGTAATAGATCGGCGTTGCTTCACCGCGCCCTGCATGAACGCCGTCGCTCACATCAACAACGATAACATCGACATGCGTTTTCGCGCCGCGCGCAATGATAAATTCACCCGCAACTGGCCAGCGCTCAACGCGTGCGGTAATCTTAATTGTGGGTTGCAATCCAGTTCTCAACCACTGGCGCAATTTTATCACGCCACTTGCTGCCGTTGAAAATGCCGTAATGTCCGGCACCTTCAGCCATATAATACTGCTTTTGTGCGGCGGGCAGTTTGGTCGCGATGGTGAGCGCTGCCTTGGTTTGGCCAAGCCCTGAAATATCGTCGCGTTCGCCCTCAATCGCCAGCAAGGCAACATCCTTGATCGCGGCCGGATCAACCCGGCGACCACGGTGCATCATTTCGCCCTTGGGGAGCGAGTGGTTTTGGAACACCACATCGATGGTCTGGAGGTAGAATTCAGCGGTCATATCGCAGACTGAGCGATATTCTTCGTAAAAATCCTTGGTCGCATCGGCACTGGTATCATCACCGCGCACAAGATGTTTGAACATCTCATAATGGCTCATCATATGATTGCCGAGGTTCATCGACATGAAGCCGCCAAGCTGAAGAAAACCCGGATAGACTTTGCGACCTGCGCCGGGGTAGCTGTAAGGTACGGTTACGATCACATTTTGTGAAAACCAGCTATGTGGGCGTTGGGTCGCCGTCAGGTTGACGGCGGTTGGTGCTTCGCGTGTATCGATTGGCCCGCCCATCAGGATGAGCGTTTTTGGCCGACATGGGTTTTTGTCTGCTGACATCAGGCAGACAGCCGCATAGCAAGGCACCGAAGGTTGGCATACGGCGAGCATGTGCGCGCCGGGGCCAATGATCTCCATAAACTCGACCAAATAATCAACATAATCATCAAGGTCGAAACGCCCAGCGGCGGTAGGTACACTGCGTGCATCACGCCAATCGGTGATATAAACATCATGACTTGGCAGCATCCGTTCGACCGTGCCGCGCAAAAGCGTGGCATAATGGCCAGACATTGGCGCAACGATAAGCAGTTTTGGATCACCCTCACGGCCTTCACGCACAAAGCGCTTGAGCTGACCAAAGGGTTTCTGAGCGACAATATCTTCATGCACTGCAACAGATTTGCCGTCGATCACAGTTTCTATAAGGTCAAACGCAGGCTTGCCACGCGGGGCCGAGGCGTGAGCAAAAACCTCAAGTGCAGAGGCGAGAACCGGGCCACCACCCATATAGCTGAACGGATTGGCGGGATTCTGCCAGAATTCGGCCCCCATATTGGCCAATGCGCTGGCTCCAGCGAGCCATGATCTCTGCCATTCATAACTATTGTACAACATTTACAAACCCCTTTCCGGCGGTTTAAGCCGAAGTTGAACCATGTTGCAACGCAATACGACATTCTACAGCATTTCTTGCCGGTTGAGGCATTGGCATGACCCTGCTACGCGCATCGAATATGAGTGATATTCAACCAGCAAAGCCAACGGCAAAGCCGAAGCGTAATATCGGCGACCTCTTCATGATATGGGGATTTGCCGTCAAATATCCTTGGCGCGTGGCGGCAGCGGCATTGGCCCTGCTGGTTGCAGCCTCTGCGACGCTTGCGATTCCAAGCGGTTTTAAATTGGTGATTGATAAAGGGTTTGTAGGATCTGGCGGAACTGACATTGGTCATTGGTTCATATATCTGCTTCAGATTGTTATCGTTTTGGCGTTTGCCACTGCGTGCCGCTTTTACTTCGTGTCTTGGTTGGGTGAACGCGTGGTTGCCGACTTGCGCGGAGCCATTCAAGCCAACCTCTTGCGATTATCACCAAGCTATTTTGAAGAGAACAGGCCAGCGGAAATCGCATCACGGCTTACGGCTGACACTTCAGTCATTGAGCAGATCGTTGGGACAACGGTATCAGTTGCCTTGCGTAATACTGTGCTAGGCATTGGCGGAATCATCTATCTGTTTACGCTTGCTCCCAAGCTGACGCTTATGCTCCTTGTTGGTATTCCAGTGATAATCCTTCCCATCGTTTTCATTGGACGCAAATTGCAGGATTTGTCGCGGAAGAGCCAAGACCGAGTCGCCGATGTCGGCGCTATGGTAGATGAGGTACTAGGCGCGATGAAGATCGTTCAGGCCTTTGGCCAACAAAGCCGTGAAGCTGGGCGTTTTCGCACAGCAGTCGAATCAGCGTTCAGCACCGCACGCCGTCGCATCATGCTACGCTCGATTATGACGGCGACAGTGATCTTATTATTGTTTGGATCAATCACACTCATCATGTGGCAGGGTGCGCTAGATGTTCAGTCAGGCAAAATGTCAGGGGGAACCATTGCTGCTTTTGTTTTTACAGGCGCGTTGGTCGCGAGTTCATTTGGCGCGCTCACAGAGGTTTACGGCGATCTGGTGCGTGGGGCGGGAGCCGCAGGGCGTTTGGCTGAACTGCTACGTGAACGGCCTGGGATTGCAGCACCCGCGAACCCGATAGAGCTTCCAAGTCCTGCGCTTGGCAGGGTGCAGTTTGATCATGTCCGTTTCCGTTATCCAACGCGTCAGGACGTAAGTGCACTGGTGGATTTCTCGCTCGATATTGCACCAGGCGAGACGGTCGCTGTAGTTGGCCCATCAGGCGCAGGGAAGACGACACTGTTTCAGATGATTCAGCGTTTTTATGATCCTGAGAGCGGCACCGTCCGCGTTGACGGGGTTGCGCTGCCCGATGCTGATCCAGAAGATGTCCGATCGCGGATTGCGATGGTTCCTCAGGAAACCGTCATTTTCGCTGCAAGCGCGCGCGATAATCTGCGTTACGGACGGTGGGACAGTGATGACGCAGCGCTGTGGGCCGCAGCCGAAGCCGCAAATGCCGCCGAGTTTCTTCGCAAGCTGCCGGACGGTCTTGATACGTTTATGGGGGAAGGCGGCGCGCGTCTTTCAGGTGGGCAGCGCCAACGCATGGCGATTGCGCGCGCTATCCTGCGTGATGCGCCAATCCTGTTGCTTGATGAGGCAACGTCGGCGCTTGATGCCGAGTCTGAGCGACTTGTGCAAAATGCGCTTGAAAATCTGATGCACGATCGCACTACAATTGTTATCGCACATCGCCTTGCCACTGTGCGCGCCGCCGACAGGATCATAGTGATGAACGATGGCCGGATTGTCGAGGAAGGCAATCATGACAGTCTGATCAAGCTCAACGGCCTTTATGCCCGCCTCGCAAGGATGCAGTTTGAAGGTCTGGCTGCGTGACGGCGGCGATTTTCGGGCTGTCAGGGCCGTTGATTACGGCTGATGAAGCGGCATTTTTCAAAGATGTTAATCCGGCGGGTTACATCATATTCAAGCGTAACATTGTTGACCACAATCAACTTCGCGCGCTCACCGATAGCCTGCGCGCCCTCCACGGTCGCGACGATGTGCCGATTCTGATTGATCAGGAGGGTGGAAGGGTTCAGCGGATGGGGCCACCAGTCTGGCCCGCTTTCCCGCCCGGCGCATCGTTTGACGCCCTGTATGACGTTGCACCAATGTCAGCAATTGAGGCCGCGCGCGTGAATGCAAAAGCGATTGCGCTGACACTTGCGGAGGTTGGCATCAACGTTGATTGCATGCCACTGCTTGATGTTCGCCAACCCGAAACGCACCCCGCGATTGGAGACCGTGCGCTTGGCAGCGATCCGATGCGCGTAGCAGCGCTTGGCCGCGCGGTGATTGATGGCTTACGCGAAGGAGGTGTTGTTGGCATCGTTAAACACATGCCGGGGCAGGGCAGGGCGGTGGTAGATAGTCACCATGATATGCCCGTCGTGACCGCCAACGATGAAGAACTTGAATATGACATCAGCGCTTTTCGCCGATTAAATGACGCGCCGATGGGGATGACCGGGCATATCATGTTTGAAGCATGGGATCGTGATCTGTGCGCGACCATGTCGCCGACCATCATCGCGCAAGTGATCCGTGGCAGAATCGGTTTTGATGGCCTGTTGATGAGCGACGATCTCGACATGAACGCGCTCAAAGGCGATGTCAGCGACCGCGCGGCGAATTGCGTTGCGGCGGGCTGCGATCTTGCGCTCAACTGCTGGGGCCGGATGGATGAGATGATCGCGATTGCAGGCAAAGTTGATGCGATGTCGCTGCGCGCGAAGGAGCGGCTTGCAGCGGCAATGGCGACGATAGGCGCACCCGTTGATACGTGTGAAATCGCGTCGCTGATTGCCAAGCGTGATGCGCTGTTGCAACATGCTTGATCATGAGTGAGCAGTTCATCCTAGATACGTTTGATTTAGCGCCAGACACCGCTCCCGACCCCGATCAGCTAACGCTTGAACTTGGCAGTTGGGAAGGGCCGCTTGATCTGCTTCTCGCACTGGCCCGCAATCAGAAGGTTGATTTGCGCGCTATTTCGATCCTTGCGCTCGTTGAGCAATATCTGGCGTTTATTGAGGGTGCGAAGCAGTTAAAGCTAGAGATTGCCGCCGATTATCTGGTGATGGCGGCGTGGCTTGCTTATCTGAAATCCTGCTTGCTGCTGCCGCGTGAGCCCCATATTGAGCCAAGCCCAGAAGAATTGGCGCTCCGGCTTCAGCTTCGGCTTGAGCGGCTCAATGCAATGCGCGAGGCCGGCGCCAGGCTAATGGCGCGTGATCGACTTGGTCGCGATGTGTTTGCAAATGGCGAACCTGAGGGGCTAAGGGTCATTCGCAAAAGTCGCTGGGACGCACAGATTTTTGACCTGATTCAGGCTTATGGCCAAATCCGCGCGCGTCAAGCACCGGTGATGCACGTTGTTGCGCGCCGCCATGTCATGACGCTTGAGGAAGCGATTGCGCGCGTTTCGCGACTGGTGGGCAGCTTTATTGACTGGACTGATATCGCGCGTTTCGTACCTGAAAGCGACGATCCGGTTTTCCGCAAGTCAGCACTTGCGTCTAGTTTTGTTGCCGCGCTTGAGTTGGCGCGGCAGGGCAAGGTTGTGCTCCAGCAGGATGAGGCTTTTGCGCCACTAATGGTGCGTGCGGCATGAACGATCCGGCGGATGATCTTTCGCGTTCGGTTGAGGCGGCGCTATTCGCGGCGGAAGCCCCGCTTAGTCCCTCTGAAATTGCCGCATATGTTGGCGCTGATGTTGATGTGAAGGCGGCACTTTCCGATTTGTCAGCGCGTTATGAGGGGCGGGGCGTCAATCTCGTTGAACGCGGTGGACGCTGGCATTTTCAGACGGCACCTGATTTGGCGCATATCCTGCGGCGTGAACGTGAGGAGTCGCGCAAGCTCAGCCGGGCTGGCATCGAAACGCTTGCGATCATTGCCTATCATGAACCTGTCAGCCGTGCCGAAATCGAATCGATTCGCGGCGTGCAAATCTCAAAAGGGACGCTTGATGTGTTGATGGAGGCTGGCTGGGTGCGTCCCGCAGGTCGCCGAGAAGTGCCGGGACGACCACTTACCTATGCAACTACGGCAGGATTCTTGACCCATTTCGGGCTTGAACATCGCCGCGATCTCCCCGGAATTGAGGATTTGAAGGCCGCTGGCCTGCTTGATCCGGTCGATCTGGCGTTTGAATCGCTCGAAATGCAAACGGATAGTACGGATCAACTGGAAACTGTTGATGAGAGCGACTAGATAGGGTTTTCGTCGCAGGAGATTGATCATGGGTGGTTTAAGCATTTGGCATTGGCTCGTCGTTGGCGTGCTTGTCCTATTGCTGTTCGGCAAGGGCCGCTTTTCAGATATGATGGGTGATGTAGCCAAGGGCATTAAGAGCTTCAAAAAAGGCATGTCCGAAGAGGATGAGGCGGCTGCGGCGGCCAAACCAGCGCAACGGATTGAGGCTGCGGCAGTGCCCGTAACCGTTGTTGACGCTGAAAAACAAGCCGACAAACAGGTTTGATTTGACATAAATGTTTGACGTCGCTCCTACCGAGCTTTTGCTCGTTGCTGCTGTGGCGTTGATCGTCATTGGCCCAAAAGACTTGCCCAAAGTTATGCGCGCGGTTGGCAAATGGGTTGGCAAGGCACGCGGCGTCGCGCGGCAGTTTCGCAGTGGCTTTGATGAAATGGTGCGCGAATCCGAACTGGCCGAGATGGAAAAGAAATGGGCAGAGGAAAATGCCAAGATTATGGCAGAATATCCCCCAGAAACGGTGAGTGATGCGCCGCCAGAACCCTATGTCGCGCCAAAGGGTGTCGCGCCAAAGGGTGAGGCATGAAAGACCTCGACGAATCAAAAGCGCCACTGCTTGATCATCTGATCGAACTGCGCAAAAGGCTGCTCTGGGCGCTTGCGGCGCTGGCGGTGGCTTTTGGCATCTGCCTTTATTTCGCGCGTCCGATCTTTGCCGTGTTGGTGCAGCCCTTGCTCGCGGCGGGACAGGGTAAAATCATTTATACCGACATTTTTGAGGCCTTTTTCGTTGAGATTAAGGTCGCCTTTTTTTCGGCAACCATGGTCGCCTTCCCAGTCTTTGCGACACAGCTCTGGAAATTTGTCGCGCCTGGCCTTTATTCGAAGGAAAAGAAGGCGTTTCTGCCGTTCCTGCTAATGACCCCGGTGCTATTTGGCGGAGGGGCGGCGATGGCTTATTATGTTGCGATGCCCGTTGCACTCACCTTTTTGCTTGGTTTTTCGGGCGATGTTGGCGGAGTGACGCAGGAAGCGCTGCCGGGTGTTGGAAATTACCTCAATTTCGTCACCAAGTTCATTTTCGGCTTCGGCATTGCGTTCCTTCTGCCGGTTTTGCTGATGCTGCTTGAAGCTGCGGGCATCGTCACGCGCCAGCAACTGAGCAGCGGGCGGCGCTATGCGATTGTTGGCGCGTTCGCGATAGCAGCAGTTTTGACGCCACCCGATATTGTATCACAGCTGCTGCTCGCGGTGCCACTTTGCCTATTGTATGAGCTTGCACTCATTGCAATCTGGTTCACTGAAAAACGCCGTAAAAAGGTGGTCGAACCGGCTTGAGCGTCGCTGCGCTAATTGAGGCGCTTGAACGTGCCGAGCGCTATTCGCCGCATCTCCGTTTGCTCATGCGCCGCTTTCCCGAAGTGGTCGATGCGCTGGGTGCGGGGCAGATGCACCATGTGTCTCCAGAAATCGATCTAGACCGCCCGGTGGCGCAGGCGCTTCGTATTGCGAAGGGGCAAATGGCGCTTGCGGTTGCGATTGGTGATTTGGCGGATATCCTGTCTCTTGAAACGGTAACCGCACATCTTTCGAATTTTGCTGACCGTGCGCTTGATCATGCAGTCGCTGCCGCAATTGAGGCAGTTTTGCCGGGCGCAGAACCGCGCGGGTTCGCGGCGATTGCTCTCGGAAAGCATGGTAGTCAGGAGCTCAATTATAGTTCGGATATTGATCCGATCCTGATCTTCGATCCATCAACGATGCCGTGCCGCGCGCGTGATGAGCCGGTTGAAACTGCGGTGCGGATCGGGCGTAAGCTGGTCGAAATCATGCAGACGCGTGACGGCGATGGCTATGTGTTTCGCATTGATTTGCGGTTGCGGCCGAACCCTGATGTGACACCCATCGTCCTGCCGGTCGAAGCGGCGATATCCTATTATGAATCGAGCGCGCTGACGTGGGAGCGCGCGGCGTTTATTCGCGCGCGGGCTTGCTCAGGGGATAAGGCGCTGGGCCAAGAATTTCTGGATAATATCCGTCCCTTTGTCTGGCGACGCGGGCTTGATTTTGGCGCAGTCGGTGAAATTCGGGGCATGTCGCGCCGGATTCGTGATCATTACGCGCGTGGTCAGGCCTTTGGGCCGGGTTATGACCTCAAACGTGGACGTGGTGGAATAAGAGAGTGTGAATTTTTTGCGCAAATTCATCAGATGATCCATGGCGGACGTGATCCTGCACTGCGCGTTCCGGCTACAGTTGATGCGCTTGGAGCACTCTCTACGGCGGGCTGGATTGGAAGCGAGGAGGCTAGCGCGCTGAGCGAGGCTTATCGCCTTTATCGCAAGATTGAGCATCGGTTGCAGATGATCGATGATCAGCAAACGCATAGCCTGCCAAAGGATGCCGATGCGCTTGACGCTGTTGCTAGGCTCGATGGGCAAGATGATGGCCCGGCCTTGCTTGCCCTGCTTTCGCCCCATGTTGCCAAAGTGGGCCATATTTACGACGCGCTTGATGGTGAACGCGGCGAGGCGTTGCCGCGCAATGTTGGGCTGCTGGCTGATCTTCTTTCGGCAAATGGCTTTACTGATGCCGATCATGTCGCGGCGCGGATTAACGGATGGCGCAGCGGCACTTACCGCGCGGTGCGTAGTGGCGCCGCGCAGGACGCCCTTGAGGCAGTGCTGCCATCGCTTATCAATGCGCTTGGCGTGGCGGCTGATCCGCTGGCGGCGGTCAATCGGCTTGACCGGATGATCGAGCGCTTGCCAACCGCGATCAACCTGTTCCGTTTGCTTGAGGCACGGCCGCCGCTGCTTGCGCAACTGACCGACATATTGTGCCACGCGCCAACGCTTGCCGATGATCTGTCGCGCCGCCCGGATTTGCTGGATGGGCTAATTAGCGCCCATGCGCTTGAACCTGTCGGCAGTGTTGATGAACTCGCGGCTGAATTGGCCAGCGATGACCCGTCGGCTGGGCTTGAGGAGCGGCTTGACCGGATCCGGCGCGGCGTCGGTGAGCTTCGCTTCGCGCTCGGTAGCCAAATTATCGCGGGCGTCGCTGATCCAATTGATGTGTCGGCAGGCTATGCGCGTGTTGCTGAGGCTGCAATTCGCGTTGCGGCAGATGCAACCATTGCTGAATTTACCCGGCTTCATGGCAATGTTGAGGGGTGTGAATTCGTTATTTTGGCGCTTGGTCGGATGGGTGGGGCAGAGCTTACCTATGCCTCTGATCTTGATCTCATTTTCCTTTTCACAGGCGATTTTCAAGGCGAATCGAATGGCGCTAAACCACTGGGAACGGTGCATTATTTCAACCGATTAGCGCAGCGTGTTGTCGCGAGTTTGTCTGTGCCGACAGCATCGGGTGCGCTTTATGAGGTTGATACGCGGCTGCGTCCATCGGGGGCGAAGGGGCCGCTATGTGTCTCGCTTGATGCCTTTGCGCGTTATCAAGCCGAAGAGGCTTGGACGTGGGAGCATATGGCGCTCACCCGTGCGCGTACGCTTTACGGTTCGGCGGAAGCTCGAGCACAGACGGAGGCGATTATAGCCGATGTGCTTTCGCGCCCACGTGATAGGACGGTATTGGTCACTGACGCCTTAAAAATGCGCGGCGATATGATGGCGCATAAACCGGCTAAATCTGCGTTTGATATTAAGCTGATCGAGGGTGGCTTGGTTGACCTTGAGTTCGCACTGCATGTCCGCCAACTTGGAGCGCAACACGGAGTTCATTCGCATCTAGGGCAGGCGCTAGCCTCGCTTGATGCGCCGCCATCGGTTAGTGAAGCCTATCAGCTCTTCACACGATTTCTTGTGACAATGCGACTCGTCGCGCCTGATCTTGCGGTGCCGCCACTTGCAACGCAGGCGCTGCTGGCCCGTGCATGTAACTGTGCTAATTGGACGGAACTGCTTGCCGAACTGAAGACGAAACGGCATGAAGTCATTCGTGAATGGCGACGCGTTTGCGCCGAATTTGAAGGAGATTGAGCTGTGGTAGATGTTGGTACGCTTGCACCCGATGCTGTTTTTAATACGCCAGATGGCAAGCCCAGCAAGGCAAGCGATTATCGCGGGAAAAAGCTAGTTCTATATTTTTATCCCAAGGACGATACCAGCGGCTGTACCAAGGAAGCTCACGAATTCAGCGCACTCTCTGCTGAGTTCTCCAAGGCAGGTGCCGTTGTCGTAGGGATTTCCAAAGACTCCGAAAAAAGTCATGCCAAATTTATCGCTAAATACGATCTCAAAGTCATGCTGGGTTCGGATGAAAGTGGCGCTGTGTGCGAGGCGTTTGGCGTCTGGGTTGAAAAATCAATGTACGGAAAAAAATATATGGGAATACAGCGGTCAACATTCCTAATTGATGCTGACGGCAAATTTTCTAAAATCTGGGATAAGGTCAAGGTGCCGGGTCATGCGGCTGAAGTGCTGGCTGCTCTAATAGGCTGAGACATATGACAGCGCTGACAACTGGCGGAAACCGGCCGAATCGCTTAAATTGGCATGACCTGTGACATTTGTGTGTCGGCTCATATGTTTTATCGTGACAAATTCGGTGCAATTTCAACCACTCGCCGCACGCAACGGACGGTTCAACCCGTGACTGGGTGGTGGCGCTTGCCTCTTTAATAACTGCACTTCAGAGAATTTATCTAACAGATGCAATCTATCCCTTGGGTTGCGTACACAATGGGTGGTTGGGACATTCGATGAGTTTTCGGTCAGTATCAGCAGGTAATGGTTATGTCGCGAAATTCCGTAATTCATTTCGAGCTCGTGATCTTATGATCCATGATGGTGTAGGGATGCGGCGGGTTCATATTTCGACGCGGTCGCAAATTGCTGCCGCCGGATCGTGCGCTGCTGCCGCACTGATTGCCTCTTTTGGGATTGCACAATTCGCATTTGGTACAACTGCACTTACTAACGCTATTGGTAATGTCGCCAGCCAGCGCGCCGAGTTTGCCCGAATGGAAACTAAGGTTGCTTCACTTAATGCTGACGTTGTTACGATTAAAGCGGAAGCAAAGCGTCATGCGGTTCGTCTTGAAGCGCGTCAGGCATTCCTTGCAGCAATGCTAAAGGGTGAAGGCGATACTGCTAAACTTGCTGCGATGCTCCCCGCTAATGGTGTTGCGACGCCTGCGGTTGCGGCTGAAATTGCTCAAATGTTTAGTCGTCTTGATAGCGATCAAGCCAGAATGGCGCTCGTGGTTCGTAGTGCAACCGATGCGCGTTACCGCGAAACAGCACAGATGTTGTCCAAGCTCGGGATTTCGCCAACGCGGATTAATGCACAGTCGATGACTGGAGTTGGCGGCCCTTACGAGCCTATCCCTGCTGCAAACTCTGCTCCGATTGCAGTTACAAAAAAAGCTGATCCTCAATTTCGCGAACTATTTAATTCATGGCGTCGCCTTGATCAGTTGCAGGGAGCCATTGTTGCGGTTCCTTCCGCACAGCCAGTTCAATCAATGGCGCTCACCAGCAATTTCGGTGTGCGTATTGATCCGTTCCGTGGTGGCCGCGCGATGCACGCAGGCGTTGATATCCCCGGGCCTTATGCGACACCGATTTATGCAACTGCAGACGCCGTTGTTGGCCGCACTGGTTGGATTGGTGGTTATGGAAATTTGATTGAGCTTGAGCATGGTAAGGGCATTCAAACCCGCTACGGCCATTTATCATCGGTTCTTGTTGGACCCGGCAAGCGTATTAAACGCGGTGAGCTGATTGGCCTCATGGGTTCAACTGGCCGTTCAACCGGTAATCACCTTCATTATGAAGTTCGTATTGATGGTCGTGCGGTTAATCCGATGCCATTCTTGCAGAATAATAACTATCTTGTAGCCATGCAGCGTCGTGCGACAGGAACAGCAATGGGTGGCCCTGTAGAGGCAGGTGCAGGCGCAAAATAATCGCCGCTTGCCGGGATCGATGATCATCCCTATTTTAATACCATGACCATATTACTGACCGAATCCGCCGCTGCGCGTGTTGCCGTGATTGCAAGCAAGCTAGGGAAGCCAGCTATACTGCGACTTGCCGTTGACGGTGGTGGTTGCTCGGGCTTTCAATATCGCTTTGGCCTTTCTGAAACGGTTGAAAATGATGATGTGGTTACCGCTCATGGAGATGTCCGCCTCGTCGTTGATCCAATAAGCCTTGATCTGATTGAGGGCAGCGCGGTCGATTATGTCGAGTCGCTTGGTGGTTCGGCGTTTAAGGTGACTAATCCAAACGCGGCTTCAGGCTGTGGTTGTGGTGCGAGCTTCTCAGTTTAGTGAAAATCGCGACTTATAACGTCAACGGTATCAAGGCGCGGTTGCCCCGTCTGATTGAATGGCTTGATGAAACTCGGCCTGATATTGTCTGCCTTCAAGAACTCAAAAGCAGCGATGAAACTATCCCCATCGCCGATGTTGAAGCCGCAGGATATGGCGGTGTTTGGCACGGGCAAAAGGGTTTCAATGGTGTTGCGATCCTTGCGCGCGGGGCAGAGCCAGCGCTGATCCGCAAAGGGCTCGACGGCGAGCCTGAAGATGAAATGAGCCGCTATATTGAGGCAGACATATTCGGCATTCATGTTGCGAGTATTTACCTTCCCAATGGTAATCCCCAACCGGGGCCAAAATTTGATTATAAGCTGCGCTGGATGAACCGGCTGAATGCGCGTGCTGCTGAACTGCTCGCGCTTGAAATCCCGGTTGTACTGGCGGGTGATTATAACGTTATTCCAACTGATGCCGATATTGCCAACCCAAAGGCGATGGCCGATGATGCTTTAATGCAGCCCGAAAGCCGTGCAGCTTTTCGCAGGTTAGGCGCGCAAGGCTGGACGGATGCGCTCCACGCTTGCTTTCCAAATGCACCGCTATGGACATATTGGGATTATCAAGCGGGCGCGCTTCAGCGTGATGCAGGGTTTCGCATTGATCATCTGATGCTCAGCCCCGAAGCGGCTGATCAGCTAGTAGTTGCAGGCGTAGATAAGGATCACCGGATGCGTGAAAAGGCGAGCGATCATGCAGCGACGTGGGTAATTTTGGATTAGGACTAAGCTGCCGCCTGAGCCGTACTATGGTTTTCTTCAGTATTATGATCACTGGGCCCTGATTTAAATGATTGTCTGATTATTTGCGCTTTTACTGCATAAAGTGCGCGGTCCGCAGTTTCGAACAAGGCTTTCTGCGTTGTGCCATCTGCTGGCCAGTGGGCGACTCCGATGCTTGCCCCGATGCGTATCTGATGATCGCCAATCCTGCACGGTGTTATGAGTGTTTCCAACAAATGATCTGCGATTGTGAGTGAGGCAAGTGGCGATCCTGAAGGAATCAGAACTGCAAATTCATCGCCACCCAAGCGTGCAACGACCCCGTTATCGCCACATGCGCGCTGCAGGCGCGTTGCGACTTCGCACAGCAACAAATCACCCGTGGCATGGCCGTAGCGATCATTGACTGGCTTGAATCCATCAAGATCAAGCAAAGCATAACTGAAATGATCCTTTGTGCCTGCGCTCTCAAGTTCTTGCTCAAGGCGCTTATCAAGCGCGCGGCGGTTGAGCAGGCCGGTCAGTGGGTCAGTATTGGCCAATTCGCGCATCTGAAGCTCTAACATCAGCAGATCAACCAATTGGGAATGGTGCTTAATGATCATGTGGAGGAGGAATGCTGTCGCCACGATCATGCTCGTGCCTGCGGCGATGTTCATCCGCTCACCCGAGATCAACAAAAGCGTTGAAATGGGCAGCAACCCAAGCGTTAAGTTAAGAATGGCAGCGAGCCTAACGCTTGAAAGCGAGTAAGCGGTGGCGAGCGATCCCATCGACAGGATCAACGGATAATAAGCCTTCATCTCTATAGGCGCGGTTTTCCAGCTCATGACGCACCACACACTGCATACGATAGCAAGCGCGCTTGATACCCAAGTGGACTCTGTAATAAGCCGCTGAGCACGTCGGACGCTCGTTGAAATTCGCAAGTCCCTGCAGAGTGATAGGAAACCTAGCAAACAAGCCGTGCCCATCACCAATGGGAGGCCAACACCCACCCACAGTGATGCACCCACGCTTGAAGCATGGATCGCGGTTGGTACTGTCAGAAGCAAGGCCAAAAAAAGCAGACGCGACTGGCTTTGCAAACGTGCGCCGGTCAAGCGGATAAAATCATCGCGAATGACTGGGGGGACAGCTGGAAACAGCGTTTTGGCGACATTCTGGATGATTTTTATCATGATCTTGACAGTATCAGCAGAAGGTAAATCATCGGTTAAGGATGTAATTGCCGCCGAATTGACGATACTGTTATTAAATCATTGAAAGAAAATGATATTTTGATATGGTTCGTACAATAGAGGGTCATCCACAACATATACTATAAGGAGCAGCGTATGTCGCACGCAGCAACAAATCCATCACTTCCCCAAAATGACAATAGTGCCGAAAAAGCAAAGCGTGCCACCCAGATCGCGGCAACATGCAATAGCTATGTATGGACGAAAGATATTCCGACGCTTGAAGGTGTGCCGCTCGCTACAAATGTTCCTGAAAGCGACCAGCCGACGCCTGAGTGGTATATCCTCTTGGTTAAGATTGGGCTTGAGATCGCCCGTAATGCGCTTGCGGTCAAATTATCAGGCATCGGGTCGAGCCTTGACGGCGTTGCCCTTATTACTGCGCAGGCGCGGTGTGACGCGATTGAGACATCGCTTGCCAGCCTTTCAGCGCATCATGATGCAAAAAGCAGCGTCACTATTTTCGGCCGTATTGCGGCGACAGTCGAAGAGGGTGTCGAATATCTGGAGCAGGCCTCCCATCTGGCTTTGCTCAAGGATCATGTTGCCGAACTGCGGGCGATGATCGAGCTGAGCGATGCCGAGCGTCGCACAACAGGCAGCGCGGTTGCGCCGTCCCTCGATGCCTATCGCGCCCTTTTTGATACATTGGATGTGCCAGAAATGGCCTATATGTTTCAAGAGGATGATATCTTCGCCCATCTGCGTGTTGCCGGGCCAAATGCGATGCTGATCAAGGGCATCTCTGCACTCCCGACAAATTTTGCCCTGACGGCCGAGCAATATGCCGCAGTGGTGAATGGAGATACGCTCAGCACGGCGTTGAGCGAGGGGCGGATTTATCTCTGCGATTATGATGAACTCAAAGTGCTGGTTGCAGGCATGTGGAACGGTATTCCCAAATATATTTGCCGTCCGATGGGGTTCTCGTGACCGCGCTGCAAAAAGTGCCGTTAAGGAAATGGCTGATTTCTGGGAGTTTGCGAGTCTTTAACACATAAAACCCACGTAAATCAGCCATATTCAGCTTTTTCGATTTTTTCTACAGGGTTGCCAATAG
>JANOXQ010000195.1:0-6941 GCA_031418495.1 Sphingomonadales bacterium | reverse complement strand
ACAAAGGAATTTGACGCCCGCTTCAAGACGCTTACCTCGCGCGAAGTTGAGCCGGGATTATATGATTATTTCGAGGGTATATTGAAGTAGAGGGTGACGCGTTATGATTTGTGAAATCTCCAGAGTGTGATAATCTTTGGCTGACGTGCTCCCCAACTTGTTACCTTTCAGAGATAGAGTCCTCCTGTTAAATGGCCCTGTCCCAGATTTATATCCAGCCAGAATGAGGATTCCGAAGCTTCATCGTCTGGGTTTGACCCCAGAGATGTGAGGCCGGGTCTCGTTAAAGTCCCGTCACCACGCCTCGATCTTGCCCTTGGCGTCATCCAAATTCAAGAATTAATGCGTGTTGAGGCACTCGTCGCGGAACCGACCGTTAAACGATTCTACAATGGCATTGTCGGTGGGCTTGCCAGGGCGCAAGAAGTCCAGTGTCGCCTGGTTGGTGTACGCCAAGTGATCCAGTGTCTTCAAGATAAACTCGGAACCGTTGTCCACCCTGATCTTGTCGGGCGGCGTACCCCGCTCGAACAACAGCCGGTCCATGACATCGACGACCTGCTCACCCGTGTTCTCCTGATCGACATGGATTGCCAGACACTCGTGAGTGTCGGCATCGGCCACCGTCAGCGAACAGGACCTCTTGCCGTTGAACAGGGCGACGGGAACAAAATCTATCGCCCAGATTTCGTTGGGACGCGTCGCCAGCGGGCGCTTGAAGCCATAACATGCGGTCTCGGCCTTTTTTCCCCAAAATTAAGGCCATACATGCGATAGGGCCGATGGACGCGCTTTAGATTTACCGGCCAGCCCTCCCGTCGCAGAAACGCGTGAATATGCCGATATCCATACTGCACCCGTGTCTCTGTAATCTCCCGGATGCGTTGTCGCAGTAGCACCTGATCGGGCCGCACCGACTTGTAGCGGTGCGTCCGGCGGTCGAACCTGAGCGCTGCGCATCCGCGCCGCTCGCTCACTCAGAACCGATCCAGAACCCAGTGAACGATCTCCCGCCGCCGACTAGGCGCTAAACTTTTTTGATAACACCTCTTGGAACGTCGTCTTATCCAGCGAAAGGTCCGCGACAAAGCGCTTGAGCTTCTGGTTCTCATCCTCCAGCTGACGCATCTTGCGCAGCTCCGATGACCCCATTCCACCGTAAAGCTGCTTCCACCGGTAATAGGTGGCTTTCGATGCACCCATCTTCCGGCACACCTCGGCAACAGCCATTCCAACCTCCGCCTGAGGCAATGCAAAGGCAATCTGCTCTCCCGTAAACTGCGACTTCTCATCAGCAAAACCCTCCACTTCAAACAGTTTCAGTCTTGCCAGAAATCTCTCATTCTAAAGGGATACATTCACTAGGACAGGGTCAATTACCTATCAGATTGGAAATCGACGATTGATCTCACTCTCTCATAGGCGCAACATGATCGGGAGAAGGCGACTAAGCGACCTTTGGGAGAAAGATGTTCGAATTGCTGCCTATTGTGGTCGCGCTGGTTTATGCGCTGGCTCTGTTCGCGTTTGCCTCGTGGGCAGACGGGGCGGTCAATGAGGCGGTCAAGCGACGGCTCCGCCCTGCGGCTTACGCGCTGGCAATTGCGGTTTATTGCACAAGTTGGACTTTTTATGGGGCTGTCGGCAGCGCGGTGTCAGACGGCTGGTCATATCTCCCGATCTATCTGGGGCCGATATTGGTATTTGGCTTTGCCCATGGTTTCCTGCGTCGGCTGGTCGACGCGGTGAAGGCGGACGGCGCCAACTCAATCTCTGACTTTATCGGGGGGCGGTTTGGCAGCAGCAGGGGTGTTGCCGCGCTAGTGACTTTGCTCGCACTAATGGGCAGTATACCCTACATTGCACTTCAGCTTCGCTCGCTTAGCACCAGTTTTGCGCTCATGTCAGGCGGTGCGGCCCATCCCGTTACAATGGCACTGGCTGCGGTTGGGCTTACGATGTTTGCCATGATTTACGGCACGCGTCGCTATCATGCTGACGGCAGGAATGACGCGGTGCTGTTCGCAGTTGGAGTAGAGTCGCTCTTAAAACTATTCGCATTGTTGGTAGCGGCGACGCTGGCAATATTGCTGATCGTCGGCAACGATGGGACAGTTGCGCGCGACGGTATGGCACGGTTTTCCGTCAACTTCGCGCCAGACCGGATCAACGCCGATTTCTTTGTCATCACGTTGCTCTCAATGGCGGCAATCATTTGCTTGCCACGGCAATTTTATATCACTGTGATTGAGGCACGTTCGGGTGATGATATTGCCCAAGCGCGCTGGCCATTCATCATATATATGGTGCTGACTTCGGTTGTAGTACTGCCGATTTCAGTGGCTGGTTTGTCATTGCTGCCAGCGGATACGCTGCCCGACTTGTTCGTGCTCCAGTTGCCACTTTCCCAAGGCAACCAATCCGTGGCATTGCTCGTGTTCCTTGGTGGCTTTTCTGCCGCTACTGCGATGGTGTTGGTTGAAACCATTGCCTTGGCGACGATGGTTTCCAATGATCTGATCGCGCCCAGCCTACTGCGCAACGCCCGCTTTTCCAAAGAAAATGACCTTGGTCGCGCTTTGCTGTTCGTGCGGCGCGCGACGATTGCCCTGATCATGCTGGCCGCCCTCGGTTGGGCGCTGGTCATACAAAATGATCAGCGGCTAGCGACCATCGGTCTCGTTGCTTTTGCTGCAATGGCGCAATTTGCGCCTATTTTAATTCTCGCTGTTTACGGCGCGAACAGGGATGCGCTGGCGGCTAAGGCCGGACTAACAATTGGAATGATCGTGTGGTGTTGGACGCTTGCTTTCCCCCAGATTGCGCCATCAGCGATGATCGATCAATTTGCGGGGACAGCACTTGATCCTACGGCGCTGTTCGGCATTGATGGCCTCAGCCCGATTAGTCATGGCACACTTTGGAGCCTTGGCGCCAATATATTGGCCTTTGTGATTGTAACGATGCGCCGCGTGCAGACGACCGAGCTGCCGCGCCTGTTGCGTGATGCCCAAGTCGGGTCAGGCTCCGTTTCAACGGTTGGCGAGCTTGAAAATATTGTTGTCCGCTTTGTCGGCCCTGAGGTTGCCGCTCAAGCCTTTGCGGATTTGGAACGGGCGGCACGCGTGAACCGGAGTTCGGCGCGAAAAGCCGAGCGTCTAATTGCGGGCGTTGTCGGTCTGCCCTCGGCCCGCGCGCTGATCAGTTCCGCATTATTCGGGTCAAACCTAACACACGCAGAAGTATCCCGCTTGCTTGACGATACTGGGCAGAGCCTTCGTTTCTCAAAGGGATTGCTGGCCGCAACGCTTGAAAACATTGATCCCGGTGTGAGTGTGGTGGATCGCGATTTGAATATTGTCGCATGGAACAGCCGCTATCTTGATCTGTTCGATTTTCCGCCAGCAATGGTCTACGTTGGTGCACCCGTCGCTCATCTGATCCGTTATAATGCCGAACGCGGGGACTGTGGCCCCGGCGAAGTCGAAGCGCATGTCGAAAAACGGCTTGGCCATATGAAACGCGGCGCAGCACATAGCTTTGAACGCGTTCGACAGGATGGGCGCGTTTTCAAAACCGTTGGCGGGCCGATGCCGAGCGGCGGCTATGTCATGTGCTTCACCGATGTGACCGTCGAGGCGCAAGCCGTTGTGGCGCTGGAGCGTGCGCGCGTCGAACTCGAAACACGGGTGACCGAACGCACGCACGAACTGCAGGCAGCGAACAACGCACTGGCCCAATCGGACGCGGAGAAAACACGGTTTCTGGCTGCGGCAAGCCATGATTTGCTACAACCCATCCACGCGGCCCGGCTATTTGCGGCGTCGCTTGGGCGAGAGATCGCTCCGGCGCAGCGTGCCGTTCTCTCCAAACTTGATCGCTCGATTGAATCGGCGGATATTTTGCTGCGCGCTTTGCTCGATATTTCGCGGCTTGATGCTGGCGGTGTGACGCCGCAGCCAACCCCGCTAAGGCTGCGCGCATTGCTGGTTGCCTTGGTTGAGACCTTTGCACCGCTTGCATCAGAAAAGGGTCTGACGATCCGGATTGGCCCGGGCGACGCGACCGTAGAGACCGATGCTGGGCTGCTTCATTCGATTGTACAGAATTTCCTATCAAACGCGATCCGACATACTGGCCAAGGCGGCATAGTCGTGGGCGTGCGCCGACGTGGCAACCAAGCGCGGATTGACGTGATCGATACAGGGAGCGGCATTCCCGATGAAAAGAAGCACGTGATCTTCCGCGAATTTGAACGGCTGGCCAATGCAAGCGAAGGCGGGATTGGGTTAGGGCTTGCCATTGTTGAAAGGACTGCCCGCGTAATTGGTGCAGAGATTTCGCTCCGTTCAACGCTTGGCAAGGGCAGCCGCTTTAGTGCCGCCCTGCCAATGGCAGCGACGCAGCGGGCGCTGCCAATCTCGGAACAGATCAGCGCAACCCGCGCACAGAGCCGACAAGCCGTGCTGATTGTTGACGATGACAGGGCCAATTGCGATGCAATGGAGAGCTTTGTTTCGCAATTGGGCCACGATGTGTGCGTCGCTATATCGGCGCAAGAAGCTCTGCGCCGCCCGATTTCTTTTGATGTCGCCCTGATAGATTTCAACCTAGGCCAGGGCGATGATGGGCTCACTCTCATCGCGGCTCTGCGGGTGGAGAACCCCAATGCACGATACGCGCTGGTAACCGCAACACGGCCCGCAGACTACGAAGCGCGGAGCGAACTGCGCGGCGTCAGCGTGCTTCGCAAGCCATTATCTGCATCGGATTTGGAGGGATGGTTGGACGGCGCACCATTGGTCTTGGCAGCCGAATAGAGATCAATCGTGCGCAAGGGTGACGCCAAGCGCCTTCGCCGCGAGCACCGCCTGCGTGCGATTTTGCACGTCGAGCTTTTTGAGTATCGCTGTCATGTGCGCCTTCACGGTAGCTTCGCTGATCCCTAAATCATAGGCGATTTGCTTATTGAGGCGTCCCTCCATCACTCCAAGCAATACCTTGAGCTGCGTCGGCGTAAGCGATGCGATTTGAGCGGCTACGGGGTCAATCACGTCGTCCTTCGGCACGTCAATTTTCTTGCCCGCAAGCGCGTCTGCAATCGCCGCCTCGATGGCGGACAGTCCGGCATCTTTACCGAGGAAGCCGACCGCGCCAAAACGAACGGCATTGCGAGCCGCCTGCGCCGCATCAGCGCTCGACACGACAAGTATAGGAACACCGGGCTTTTCGGCGTGAAGCAAAGCAACGCCTGAATAGCCTTCAGCGCCCGGCATTTTAAGATCTAGCAAGATCAGGATCAAATCGTCCGCAGCCGCCGCTTCGTTTAGCGCGGTCATCAAATTGGCGCTTTCAACAATCCGCGCCGCAGGGCATACTGCCGATGCCGCCATCGCTAACGCTTGCCGGAACAGCGGGTGATCATCGGCAATGAGGATCGTGCCGGTCATGCCGCCATGGCACGCGAACCTACGAGGCTTTCAACAACCGATGGATCAGCGAGCGTTGAGATATCGCCGAGGTTTGAGACATCGCCTTCAGCAATTTTGCGCAATATACGCCGCATAATCTTGCCCGACCGCGTTTTGGGGAGACCGGGTGCGAAGTGGATGACGTCGGGCGTTGCAATCGGCCCGATTTCACGGCGCACCCATTGGATCAAATCCTTACGGACTTCAGGCGATTCAACTTCGTTTGCGTTAAGCGTGACATAGGCATAAATGCCTTGCCCTTTGATATCATGCGGGAAGCCGACAACCGCTGCCTCGGCGACCTTTGCATGGGCCACAAGCGCGCTTTCAACTTCGGCGGTTCCCATCCGGTGGCCGGACACGTTGATGACATCATCAACACGGCCTGTGATCCAATAATATCCGTCTTCGTCGCGACGGCAGCCGTCACCAGTGAAATATTTGCCGGGGTAAGTGGTGAAATAGGTTTGGAAGAAACGCTCATGATCGCCCCATACGCTGCGCATTTGACCCGGCCAACTGTCCGTGATGCACAAATTACCTTCCGCCGCGCCATCAAGCACCACACCCTCGCCGTCCACCAATTGTGGCTGCACGCCGAACATCGGCATTGAGGCAGCACCAGGCTTGAGCGCGTGCGCTCCGGGTAGCGGCGTCATCATCGTCGCGCCCGTTTCGGTCTGCCAATAGGTGTCAACAATCGGGCAGCGGCCTTCACCGACGACGCGGTAATACCATTCCCACGCTTCGGGATTGATCGGCTCGCCGACTGATCCAAGCAAATGCAGAGACGCGCGCGAGGTTGATTTCACCCACTCATCGCCTTCGCGCATAAGCGCGCGTAGTGCCGTTGGCGCACCATAGAAAATATTGACTTGGTGGCGGTCAACAATTTCCCAGAACCGGCTGTGCGTCGGATAATTGGGCACACCTTCAAACATCAGCGTCGTAGCACCATTAGCAAGCGGCCCATAAACGACATAGCTGTGGCCCGTAACCCAACCAATGTCAGCCGCGCACCAATAGATTTCGCCCGGCGTATAGTTGAACACATAATGATGCGTCATCGTGGCCCATACCAGATAGCCACCCGTCGTGTGCAAGACGCCTTTGGGCTTGCCGGTTGAGCCAGACGTGTACAGAATAAACAAAGGATCTTCCGCCCCCATCGGTTCGGGCGCGCATTCCGCAGGCACCGTTTCACGAGCCTCATGATACCATGTGTCGCGGCCATCCTGCACTGCGACATCATTGCCGACATGCGCAACGACAAGCACCGATTTGACCGAAGGGCAGTGCTTCAGTGCGTCATCAACATTGGCTTTGAGAGGCACCAGTTTGCCGCCGCGCATCCCGGCGTCGGCTGTGATGACGAGGTTTGAGTCGCAATCTTGAATGCGGCCGGCCAGCGCTTCGGGCGAAAATCCGCCAAAGACGATGGAGTGGATCGCGCCGATCCGCGTGCAGGCC
>JANOXQ010000194.1:0-4263 GCA_031418495.1 Sphingomonadales bacterium | reverse complement strand
CGCGTTGGCATTTTCCATAAGCTCGCTCTCAATCGTCGCCTGAACCCCGCCCCACGCCACAAAATCCTGCTTCGGCACGATCACGAGGATTTGCACCGTGCCGTTCGTTTTGGCGGCGCGACGCGTGGCGAAACGCAGCGCGATTTCGGCCTCCTCGGTTTCATCCAACACCACCAAATATGTGCGCACTCGCTTATTTGCCCCTCATTTTCTCTTATCAAACAAAAGGTGCGGCAAGTTTTGCAAAACTGCAAGGGCTTGCCTCTTTCGCTTGGGAGAAACTGCCGTTACGGTTGACGCGTAAATTGACCAACAGGTGGCCCACTGATGACAATCGAACTCAAAATGCCCGCGCTCTCCCCAACTATGGAGGAAGGCACGCTCGCCAAATGGATGATCAAGGTCGGCGATACCGTTAAATCGGGTGACCTGATGGCCGAGATTGAAACCGACAAGGCGACGATGGAATTTGAAGCGGTTGACGAGGGCGTGGTAACCGAAATCTTGGTTGCCGAGGGTAGTGAGGGTGTGAAGGTTGGCACCGTGATCGCGCGGATCGCGGGCGAGGGGGAAGATACCAAGCCTGCGCCTAAGGCGGCGGCATCTGTCGCTGTTGCCGCTCCAGCACCCAAGGTTGAAGCGCCTGCGGCCACGCCAGTTGCCAAGGCAGCTTCGGGCGACCGCATCATCGCAAGCCCGCTTGCCAAGCGTTTGGCCGCAGCACAGGGGATTGACCTAACGGGCGTGAAGGGCAGCGGGCCGAATGGCAGGATTGTGAAGGCTGACCTTGAGGGCGCGACACCGGGAGCGGCAGCACCCGTGCCCGTTGCAGCAGCGGCTCCAGTTTCCGCACCAGCGGCACCCGCGCCGACAGCGCCCGCACCAACCCCCGATTTCGGCATCCCGCACGAGGCGGTCAAGCTCAGCGGAATGCGCAAAACCATCGCCCGCCGCCTGACCGAGAGCAAACAAACCGTGCCGCATATCTATCTCACGGTCGATATCCGGCTCGATGCGCTCTTGAAACTGCGCGGCGAACTCAACGCAGGGCTTGCGTCACGCGGGGTGAAGCTGTCGGTTAATGATATGCTGATCAAGGCGCTCGGCGTTGCGCTGGTTCAGGTGCCCAAATGCAACGTCAGCTTCGCGGGCGATACGATGCTGATGTACAGCCGCGCCGACATCTCGGTCGCGGTCAGCGTGCCCAACGGCCTGATCACTCCGATCATTACCGATGCAGGCGCGAAGAGCATCTCCACCGTCTCAACCGAAATGGCCGCACTCGCGGCAAAGGCCAAGGACGGTAAGCTCCAGCCGCACGAATATCAGGGCGGCACCGCGTCACTCAGCAATATGGGCATGATGGGCATCAAGCAGTTTGAGGCCGTCATCAACCCGCCCCAAGGCATGATCATGGCCATCGGCGCAGGCGAGAAGCGGCCCTATGTTGTCGATGATGCGCTCGCGATTGCCACAGTGATGTGCGCGACGGGCAGCTTCGATCACAGAGCAATTGACGGCGCGGATGGCGCGCAGTTGATGAAGGTCTTCAAGGAACTGGTGGAGACGCCGCTGGGGCTGGTGGCGTAAAGTGAGTGCTTCATCATCGCCCAACGTTGTTGATTTATTAACATTGGGTGCCGCCGTTATCGGTCCAATTGCAACCGCGTGGGTCACGATTTGGTCAAATGGGCGTTCTGAACGAGAACGCATTGATCTGCATTTGGATTGGAATTGGGTACAGGAAGGCGCAGATGACCACTTTCCAGTGCTTCATGTGCATAACAAATCGGGTTCAACAATCTTGGTGAGTGAAATTCGATTTCTTAGGGGGTTTTTTTGGCGAAAGCCTGTTTTTGGGACTGCAATCGACTTTGAGGAGCCAGATGAGATGCCTCTACCTGCGCCGGTTGAATCCGGTAAGATACGCAGATTTCGGTTAGACAAGCGTGATGCATTGAAACACTATAGAATGCTCAACATCAGAGCAAAAATCGCAGGCTTAACTCGCCGTCATTTTCTTTGGATAGAATTGAGAACTTCGGGCCAAAGCGTAAAACGAATAGGCGTTTAAGAAGCTATTGAATGGTAAGACATACCTCCATGGCGAAAAGTAAAGGACGAAGATGCAAATTACCCACCACTATGTCCTTGTTCTCCTCGACACCGCCCTTGCGGGTACGCCATACCGAAACCCCTCTCCCCTTGAGGGAGAGGGAGGGGCCCGCCGCACAGCGGTGGGAGGGTGAGGGGGCGTTTGTGACTCTGGAAGACCCCTCACCAACTGCGACTAGGCGGCAAGCCGCCAAGTCTTCGTATCCTCTCCCTCAAGGGGAGAGGAAAGTGCCCGGATACACGCAGGAAACCTTGAAACGTGCCAAGCGGCTTCGCAGGGAAATGACGCCTGAAGAGAAACTGCTTTGGGGCCATCTCCGCGACCGACGACTGGGCGGTCATAAATTCCGTAACCAACAACCGATTGGGCCATTCATTGCCGACTTTGTTTGTCAGGAGCAGCAGCTGATCGTTGAAGCTGATGGTTCACAGCATAGCGACAGCCAAAGCGACGCGCGGCGGGATGCGTTTTTGGCGAGCAAAGGCTACCGCGTGCTGCGATTTTGGAACAATGATATTACGCGTAATTTGATGGGTGTTTTGGAGGCTATTCTCGCGGCCCTCAATACCCCTCACCCTTCCGCCGCTTTGCGGCTCCCTCCCTCTCCCTCAAGGGGAGAGGGGTTTTTGGATGGAGACTCACTTGTCTAACTACGATCTCATCGTCCTAGGCTCCGGCCCCGGTGGCTATGTTGCCGCAATCCGCGCCGCCCAACTTGGCCTCAAGGTTGCTATCATTGAGCGTGAGAACCTTGGCGGCATTTGCCTCAACTGGGGGTGCATCCCGACGAAGGCGCTGCTGCGCTCGGCGGAGATTTTTCATTATATGCAGCACGCGGGCGATTACGGCCTGATCGCGAGCGGAATCAGCGCGGACATTGACGCAGTCGTCAAACGTTCGCGCGGGGTGGCGAAGCAGCTTAATCAGGGCATTGGCCATCTGATGAAGAAGAATAAAATCACCGTCCATATGGGCGATGGCGCGATCACCGCGCCCGGCAAGCTTACCGTCACCAAGGATGGCAAGGCCGAAGACCTCACCGCGAAGAATATCATCATCGCCACGGGTGCCCGCGCGCGCGATTTGCCGTTTGCGCCTGCCGACGGGAAACGCATCTGGACATATCGTCACGCGATGGTGCCGCCTGAGATGCCGACCAAGCTGCTTGTGATCGGATCAGGCGCAATCGGGATCGAATTTGCGAGCTTCTATAATGACATGGGCGCGAAAGTGACTGTTGTTGAAATGCTCGACCGCGTCGTGCCGGTTGAGGATGCCGACGTCTCCACCTTCCTCGAAAAGGCGCTGACCAAGCAGGGCATGACGATCATGACCGGGGCTGGCGTCGAAACGATCAAGGCGAGCGCGGGCGGCATTTCTGCAAGCATCAAGGGCAAGGACGGCAAGGTGGTCACGTCCGAATTTAGCCATGTGATCGTTGCGGTTGGCATCGTTCCCAATACTGAGAATATCGGGCTAGAAGCGCTCGGCATCAAAACCACCAAGGGGCATATTGATACCGACGCGATGTGCCGCACCAACGTGCCCGGCATCTGGGCGATTGGCGATGTCACCGCGCCGCCCTGGCTCGCGCACAAAGCGAGCCATGAGGGCGTGATCGCGGCAGAGGCGATTGCGGGCGGCCACCCGCACGCGATGGATCCACTCAACATTCCCGGCTGCACATACTGCCATCCGCAAATCGCGAGCGTTGGCCTGACCGAGGCGAAGGCGAAGGCGGCGGGCTATGATGTGAAGGTCGGCAATTTCCCCTTCATCGGCAACGGCAAGGCAATTGCACTGGGTGAGGCCGAAGGCTTCATCAAAACAGTGTTTGATGCCAAAACCGGCGAACTGCTCGGCGCGCATATGATCGGCGCTGAAGTGACCGAACTGATCCAAGGTTATACCGTTGGCAAGACGGCGGAACTAGTTGAGGCCGATTTTATGGGCACCGTATTCCCGCATCCGACCTTGAGCGAGATGATGCATGAGAGTGTGCTGAGTGCTTACGGACGGGCGCTGCATTTTTAGGGGTTTGTCGTTTTGAGAGCGAAATACCATTTTCCGTTCGTGTCGAGCGAAGTCGAGACACCCAGGCCGAGATTTGAAGTCATAGCACGACACGAACGGAAGAGGGTGAGCTG
>JANOXQ010000193.1:0-13479 GCA_031418495.1 Sphingomonadales bacterium | reverse complement strand
CTCTCAAACCCGGTCGGCAATATCATCGTCACTGATGGCAATGCCACGGGCACGATCACCAATGATGATCCAATCGCACTTGCGATTTTCCAGATTCAGGGCGAAAGCCACCGCTCAACTGTCGCTGGTCAAACTGTGATTACGAACGGCATAGTTACGGCGGTCGATACCAACGGCTTCTACATCCAAGACGCAACCGGTGATGCAAACACGCGCACATCGGACGGTATTTTTGTTCTGACCACAACAGTTCCTGCCGTTGCAGTCGGCGATGCTGTCACCGTGCGTGGCCGCGTTGACGAATTCCTGCCCGGCAACAACCCAGACAATCTGACGACGACGCAGATCACCTCACAGGCGATTATGATTAATTCGAGTGGCAACGCGCTGCCCACGGCGACGCTGATCGGCACCGGCGGCGTCTTGCCGCCGAGCGCAGTGTTTGAGGATGACGGCTTCACCAGCTTTGATCCGCTGACCGATGCCGCCGATTTCTACGAATCGCTTGAAGGAATGCGCGTCACGATTGATGCGCCGCTGGTTACCAGTGGCACCAATAGCTTTGGCGAAACACAGGTTGTTGCTTCTGGCGGCGTTGGCGCAACCGGCGTCAATGCGCGCGGTGGCATTACCGTTGGCAGCGACTTCCGGGACTTTAATCCAGAGCGCATCCAAATTGATGATGACTCGGGCATTTTTGCCGGGTTCGTTCCGAACTTTGGTCAAGGAGATCGCCTGAGCAGCGTCACTGGGATCGTCAATTATAACTTCAGCAATTATGAAGTGCTGGTGACCGAGGCGGTTACAGTGACGCTTGACGCACCAGCGCCAACGCGCGAAGTTGCTGGGATTACAGGTTCTGCTGATCGTCTCTCGATTGCGACCTATAATCTGGAAAACATCGACCCGACCGACAATCTCAACAGCGACAAGTTCAACATTCTCGCCCGTGACATCGTTCTTAATCTCCGCGCACCTGACATTCTGGGCGTTCAGGAAATTCAGGATGCTGACGGCGCTGGCACTGGCTCCAACCTGTCAGGTTTTGTCACCGCCAATCTTCTGATTACGGCAATTCAGGCTGCTGGCGGCCCGAACTATGCCTATGTTGAAGTCGCACCGGCGGTTGCAAACTCAACCGGCGGTGAACCCAATGGCAATATCCGCAATGGCTTCTTCTACAACGTTGACCGAGTTAGCTACATCGCCAACAGCGCGGTTGCGGTGCCGGGTTCGGCGTTTAACGGCAGCCGTCAGCCATTGGCCGCACAGTTCGTCTTTAACGATCAGACAATCACCGCAATCTCAGTACACTCAACTTCGCGCGGCGGCAGCGATCCATTGTTCGGCGCAACCCAGCCACCGGCTGATGCAGGTGATGGCGCACGGACAGCACAGGCGACTGCGCTGCGCAGCTATATTGATGGTCTTCTCGGTGCTGATCCAGCAGCGAATATCGCTGTGCTTGGTGATTTCAACGGATTCACGTTTGAAAATGCAATTCAGGCACTCGAAGCTGGCGGCGCGCTGACTGACCTCAACCGTTTGCTGGCTCCAGAGGAGCGTTACAGCTTTGTGTTTGAGGGCAATGCGCAGGCGCTTGATCATATTCTCGTTACCGCAGGGCTTGCGGCGAACGCGCAATATGATGCGATCCACATCAATTCCGAACAGGCTGATACAGCTGCACGCGGCACCGACCATGATCCGCAACTTGCAACCTTCCTAATCGCGCGGCCCAATCAGGCTCCGGTTGCGGTGGCTGACGCGGTTGCGATCAACGAAGATGCGACAACGGACAACCTTACCGCACTTCTGCTTGGCAATGACAGCGATCCAAACCCCGCCGACACCATTCGCATCACAGCGGTTGATGATAGCGCGACGCTTGGTTCGCTGATTTTTGATCCAGTAACGCAGACTCTTCGCTATGTCGCCGATGATCCGAGCTTTGATGCGATTGCGCCGGGGGCAACGGTCACCGACACATTCACGTACACAATCACAGATTCGAGTGGCCTAACCAGTACAGCGACAGTCACCGTGACGGTTACGGGTATCGCTGACGGCATCATCCGCAACGGCACCTCGGCTGCTGATACACTCAATGGCACTGCGGATGAGGATCAACTGTTCGGCCTCCTCGGCAATGACATGCTTAGTGGTCTTGCAGCAAATGATCAGCTCTTTGGTGGTGCAGGCAATGATCGTCTGTTTGGCGGTGACGGTGCCGACGGCCTGTTCGGCGGACTTGGCAATGATTTGCTTGAGGGTGGCACTGGCAATGATCGGCTTTCTGGCGAAGCGGGTACTGACACGCTCACAGGCGGCGCGGGCGCTGATATATTTGCGTTTAGCAGAGCGAGCGGTCGTGACACGATCACGGATTTCGATGTAACGCTTGATCGCATCCTGCTTGAAAATGGGATTGGTGTGGAGGCATCGAGTGTTTCCGATGTCAACCGCGATGGTCGCGCCGATCTTACTTTGACCTTCTCCGCCGGAAACTCTGCGGTATTGCTTGGGGTAAGCAATTTCAGTCTTGTGAATATTGATGGGGTCGGCGGGATTCCGTCGGCGCCAAGTTTTGTTCAGCTGGAACGCGGGACTGAAATTCTCCAGAATTTGGCGATTGCTTGATCTCAAAAAAGCGTAATGACCGGGATGTGTACCCGCATCCCGGTCTTGTAACTTATCGCGCTTCTCAAGCGAAGAGAAGCTGCTAGTCTTGCGTAACAAACATCGGCCTCGACTCGTAATGAAGGCCGTGTCTTAGAGAGAGCCGCATTTTAACAATGCCTGATAAGGGGGATACCAATGGCTGTTTCCGATCATGTTGATCTCAACACATTTGTCGAAGGCGTAAAAAAGCGTAATCCCGGCCAGCCTGAGTTTGTTCAAGCCGTGCAAGAGGTTGCCGAAGATATCTATGACTTCATGGAAGATAAGGAAGCCTATCATAAGGCGCAGATTCTAAGGCGAATTGCTGAACCTGACCGGGTAATTTCATTCCGGGTGTGTTGGCAAGATGATGCGGGTAATGTCCGGGTGCAGCGCGGCTGGCGCATTCAGAATAATAACTCAATCGGCCCGTATAAAGGCGGCATCCGCTTCCATCCTTCGGTCACCGAAAGTGTCCTCAAATTCCTTGCCTTTGAACAAACGTTCAAAAATGCGCTCACCGGGCTACCCATGGGCGGAGGCAAGGGCGGATCAAACTTTAATCCGAAGGGTAAGAGCGACAATGAAGTGATGCGCTTCTGCCAGTCATTCATGATTGAGCTTTACCGCCATATCGGCGCTGACATTGATGTGCCTGCAGGCGACATCGGCGTTGGTGGCCGCGAAATTGGCTATATGTTTGGCCAATATAAACGGATTACCAATGAATTTACCGGCGTCCTCACTGGCAAAGGCCTTGAATATGGTGGCTCGCTGATCCGTACCGAAGCAACCGGATACGGCGCGACGTATTTTCTCCAAAATATGCTCACCGCCAAAGGAAACTCGCTTGATGGCAAGACGGCCGTGATCTCCGGTTCGGGCAATGTCGCGACACACGCTGCGGAGAAAGTCACACAGCTTGGCGGCAAGGTTCTGACGCTGTCAGACAGCGCTGGTTTCATCCATGATCCTGAAGGGTTGACCCAAGAGAAGATCAATTGGGTTAAGGATCTGAAGAACAAACGTCGTGGGCGAATTTCCGAATACGCCGATCATTTCACCAGTGCGACTTTTCATGAAGGTAAAACCCCGTGGAACGTGCCGTGTGACGTGGCGCTCCCCTGCGCGACACAGAATGAATTGCTTGGCGCTGATGCCGAAATGCTGATCAAAAATGGCTGTATCGCGGTGTCAGAAGGTGCCAACATGCCAACCGATCTTGCAGGTGTTCATGTCTTCAAGAAAGCCAAGATATTGTTTGCGCCTGGCAAAGCCGCGAACGCAGGCGGGGTAGCGGTTTCGGGCCTTGAAATGAGCCAGAACTCTGCGCGCATTTCTTGGAAAGAGGATGAACTGCAAAAGCTGCTGCTCGATATCATGGCAGGCATCCACACCCGCTGCGTCGAATATGGCACCGATAAGGATGGCCATACCGATTATGTAAAGGGCGCAAACATCGCAGGCTTTAAGAAAGTGGCCGACGCGATGTTAGCTTACGGGGTGGTATAATTTGATGGGTGCGTGATTGCTGTCACGCACCCCCTCGCATTGGAGTTGGTAGTAAGAACATAATCGGTCGCATCCATAAATTTCCATGGGAGGGCAGAGCTATGATTAATCGTCAATTCTTCTTCGAACATGTGCGTGCCACTTTATTTACGGGCAGACTTTCTCAGGGACAGCTTGATGGATTGACTTTCATCCTGAATGTTTGGGAGGGCAATCACTCGACAAAAGATGATCGCTGGCTTGCCTACGCTCTTGGCACAGCATTTCATGAAACTGCATTTTCCATGCAACCGATCAATGAATTTGGCGGCAACGGCTATTTCACAAGAATGTATGACGTAACCAGCCCACTCCCCAAGCGGCGGGCGTTGGCAAAGTCCAATGGTAATATCCACCCAGGTGATGGCCCACTGTTTCATGGGCGAGGCTATGTTCAGCTAACGTGGCGCAGCAATTATGACCGGATGGGAAAAGTATTTGGGGTTGATCTGACGAGCAGTGAAGCGGCTGCAAGGCGAGTTCTCAGCGCAGAGCTTGCATCAAAAATTATGTTTCTTGGTATGGAAAAAGGCAGCTTTACAGGTCGGAAATTTGCTGATTTTTTCCACGGTGATGTTCAGGATTGGAAAAATGCACGCAGGGTCATAAACGGCCTTGATTGTGCGGATGCCATAGCAACGCATTCTAAGAAATTCTACGCTGCGATAAGCCATACCACCTGATAAGGCGTACTGGTTAGTTTAACTTGAAATTCAGGAATGAAGGCACTGGGCCGTTCCAGCCGTCGTCTGCTTCATTAACTGTTGTGCGGTCTGGTGCTGGTTTCGCGGCACGAGGCGCGCGCTCTGACCGTGTTTCACGTTCTGCGCGCGGTTCGCGGGCGGGACGGGCTTCTCGCGCTGGTCTGGGTTCGCGGGCTTGCTTTTCGCGATGCATACGCTCTGGCTTTGCTTCGGCCTTGTCGACTGTTTGGGCTGCGGCTTTGTCGACCCGTTCAATCTTATGCTTGGTGAGCTTTTCAATCTGCGCAATCGCTTCTTCATCGGCTGGCGTTACGAAGGTGTATGCCTTGCCCGTTGCGCCCGCGCGGCCAGTGCGGCCGATGCGGTGGACATAATCATCGGGATGCCACGGCGCGTCAAAGTTAAACACATGACTGACACCCTTAACGTCTAGCCCGCGCGCGGCAACATCGGACGCGACGAGGATGTTAATCTCGCCTGATTTGAAGAAATCAAGCTCTTTGATCCGGGATGCCTGATCCATGTCACCGTGAATTTCACCGGCTTTGTAGCCATGCTGCTTAAGGCTCTTGGCCAGCTCGCGCACCGTTGTTTTGCGGTTGCAAAAGATGATCGCGGTTTTGACGTTATCGCTCTCGATTAAACCGCGCAGCACTTCACGTTTTTTGCGGGCATCAACCTCAACGAGGCGCTCAGTGATCAGCGTATTGGTTGAAGCCGGGCGCGCGACTTCGATGGTTTTGGGGTTGGTCAGAAATTTATCTGCCAACTTCTTGATTGGCAGCGGCATGGTCGCTGAGAACAGCAAAGTTTGGCGCATAGTAGGTAGCTTAGTGCATATCTCTTCGATATCAGGGATGAACCCCATATCGAGCATCCGATCAGCCTCATCGATGACAAGCAAATCACAACCGTTGAGCAAGATCTTGCCGCGCCCGAACAAATCCATCAGGCGGCCCGGTGTCGCGATCAATACGTCGACGCCTTTTTCAAGCGCCTTTTGCTGATCACCCATCGAAACGCCACCAATCAGGAGCGCCATCGAAAGTTTGTGATATTTGCCATATTTCTCAAAGTTCTCGGCAACTTGTGCGGCAAGTTCGCGCGTTGGTTCAAGTATAAGCGAGCGCGGCATCCGCGCACGACTGCGACCTTCCGCCAAAATGTCGATCATGGGGAGAACGAAACTTGCGGTTTTACCAGTCCCGGTTTGTGCAATGCCAATCAGATCGCGCATCATCAATACGCTTGGAATGGCTTGCTTCTGAATTGCGGTCGGCGTGTCGTAACCCGATTCGTTTACGGCGCGAAGCAATTGATCAGAAAGGCCGAGGTCGGCAAAACTCATACGGGTTCCGGAAAAGATAAATCATCGCGGCCCAGATGCCGCACTGATCGTTTCGCGCTTGCCGATTGGCGTCAATTTGTCAAGGTAAATGGCCGTTCGAACGCCGATGATTACTTCGCGCGCGCGAGTGTCCTGAACTTGTTGATGCCGCATTCGCCGCCAGCGCGGCTGTAAATCGAATCGCGTGATCGGCATATTTGGCCATCGGGAGTTGCCTTAACATAAAAATCCGCATAAAATTCAGCTGCTTGGCAGCTTTTATTGAGTTTTACGCGGTATCGCTTTCCTCCACGAATGATCACATCAAGCGTAGTTGGGCTTGAGATCATTGCCGCCGCGATTGCCGACCATTTAATACAATTTGGCCCACTTTTTTCTTTCCATCGAACGGGTTCTGAAATCAGCGTGGAGGGCGTAGCAGGGGGTACACGGATAATTGTTGTGCGCTGAATGCGCACCTGCGCTAACGTGATTGACTGTTGGTTTCGCAGGCGTTGGGGCGGTGCAGCGACAGACGTTGCAGCCCCAAACAGGACACTATATATGAACAAACTCATCGACACAGTTCCATGATTGCTCTCGAATGCTATGGCATGGTTGAACGCAGCATTAATCCACAAACTTCTAAGTTATTACGACTATGCCTATTAACGAAGATATCCTTGATCAGTTTGCCGCAGCGCTAGGCCCAAAGGGTTTTACGCGTGACGGTGAGGCGATGGCGCCATGGCTTTCCGATTGGCGAGGCATCTATCACGGGCGCGCCTCCGCAATGCTCTCTCCACAAAGTGCGGCAGAGGTTTCTGCTCTGGTTAAGATTGCCGCGCAATATAATGTTGGCCTTGTTCCACAAGGCGGCAATACGTCGATGGTTGGTGGGGCTACCCCGTCTGGAGACGGTCAATCGCTGGTAGTATCACTGCGGCGAATGAATCATATCCGCGCACTGGATAGTGATGCAGGCACTGTGATTGCCGAGGCTGGGGTAATCCTCGAAACGCTCCACAATAGTGCGAATGCAAAAGGGCTGCGCTTTCCGCTTACGCTTGGCGCTAAGGGTTCGGCAACCATCGGCGGGCTGATCGCGACCAATGCTGGCGGTACACAAGTTCTGCGCTTTGGAACGATGCGTAAACTTGTACTCGGGATTGAAGCGGTTTTGCCCGATGGCAGCATTTATGATGGGCTGGCCGCGCTTAAGAAGGACAATCGCGGTTATGACCTGACCCAGCTCATCGCGGGTGCCGAAGGTACGATTGCTATTATAACTGCGGCCAATCTGCGGTTGGTGCCTGCGATTGCGGATCGCGCGGCGGCTTGGATCGGCGTTGAAAGTCCCCAAGTCGCGTTAAAGCTGCTGCGCTTTCTTGAGGCGCGGTCTGCCAGCGCAATAGAGAGTTTTGAGATTGTTCCCGCTGACTCGCTCGCGCTTGTGCTGAATCATATCGCTGGCACCCGCGCGCCGCTTAGCAGGGATTGGCCGTGGCAAGTGCTAGTCGAATATGTTGGCGTTCCGGCCCAGGATGCGTTGGTCGCGCTTGTCAGTGCGGCTCATGACGCGGGGCTGATCGGTGGAGCAGCAATTGCCAAGAATGAGAGCGAGATTGCCGCATTTTGGCGTCTGCGCGATTCCATTTCAGAGGCTGAACGCGCTAGCGGCCCGGCGATGCAGCACGATATTTCAGTGCCAGTTGATGCAATGCCGGATTTTATGATCGACGCAGCAGCCAAAGTTGATGCAGCTTTTCCTGGCGTTTTCGCAAGCGGCTATGGCCATTTGGGCGACGGGAATATTCATTTTCACGTGCGTGCGCCAAAGGGCGTCGATGCTACATCCTGGCGGGCAGGGCAGGGCAAGGCAGCGAGCCGGATGGTCTATGACTTGGTGACGGCGGCACAGGGATCAATCTCAGCTGAACATGGGATTGGCCAAATGAAACGTGCCGAGTTGCTCCGCCAGTCTGATCCGGTGCGTATTGCTGCCCTACGCGCGATTAAATCTGCGCTTGATCCGCAAGGAATAATGAACCCTGGAAAGCTGGTTCCGCTTGCGTCGGACGCCGACGACGCATAGGGAAGCGCGAGTTTTTTTAACGGTCAACAGGAGAGTATAATATGGCCAGCGCGCCACCCGTAAACAGCGGACTGCCGCTTTTGTTCAATGATTTGGCACCGCTGTCATCGGTTGATCATGCGACTTGGAAGATCAAGCAGGCGGATACTGCACCCTTTTTGGCTAAGCAGCATGCCATTCCTGTAACGATTGATGAATTTGCCGCAGTTCAGCGCTATTATCCAATTGTTTTCTCAGTTGGCGAAAACCCGGTGCCGCTTGCGCTCATGGGGCTTAACGAAGGCGTAAATACGTTTGTCGATGATGAGGGAAAACTGATCGATCAGGTCTATGTGCCGGCTTATGTTCGCCGTTATCCCTTCCTTCTTGCCAAATTGCGCGAGGACACGGATGAGCTTTCGCTCTGCTTTGATCCTTCGGCGGGTGCGGTTGGTGATTTTGAAGAAGGCGAGCCGCTGTTTACCGATGGCGCTGCATCTGAAGCAACCAAGACCATTCTTGGATTTTGTGAACAGTTTGAACAGGCTGGCCAGCGCACAACCCTATTCATGAAGGAACTGGTTGATAACGGTCTCCTGATGGACGGCGAAGTTTCAATCCAGATGGTTGATCAGGATAAGCCTTTTATCTATCGCGGTTTCCAGATGGTAAGCGAAGATAAGCTCCGCGAACTTCGCGGGGATACGCTGCGTAAGATGATGAAATCTGGGCTTTTGCCGCTTGTTCATGCGCATCTTTTTTCATTGCAAACGATGCGTGAAGTGTTTGGCCGTCAGGTTGCTCAAGAGAAATTGCCGCTGGCCAAGCCAGCGACTTAAATCATTCTTGGGAAAACCTCTTGAAAGCAATCCAAGGATTGCCTATCTTGATGAATGAAGCGGTTGTGCGTTTACCCCCCTTTCGTGGGATCGCTTCATGCGCGCCTTCGGGTGCGTTTCCTCCCTGAACCTTGGCCACTCCGTACGCTGTACGGGGTGGTCTCTTTTTATTCAGCAGCGATCGCCTGCTGCCGATCAAGTGCTTCGTCGATCAGGGCAAAGGCAAGGTTAGCGATAAAACGTTGCACACCCTTTAGGCCTTTATTCGGCTGATCAAAATCCTCATCAAGGTAAAGCGCACGATCAACCTCAATCTGGATTGCGTGGCGCCCATGTTGAGGCTGCGAATGGCGCTGAAGAATATGGCCGCCCGCGTAAGGATGGTTGACCGCTACTGAAAGCCCGTGCTGCTCTGCTAAGGCGGTTGCACGCGCGGTAAAGCGGTCATGGGATGTGCGTCCAAAGCTATCGCCAATAACAATCTGCGCGCCTGCTATGCCATTGCTTTCAGCGACGCTTGGCATTGAGTGAATATCAAGCAGGATCGCGACACCAAATTTGCGCCAGACTTTGTCAAGTCGTGAAGCGAGCGCTGCATGATAAGTGCGGTGATGCTCGGCAATGCGCGTGCTAAGGTCGTCCGCGCTAATCCGTCGGTGCCAGATGTCGCCGCCACCCGAAAGACGGCGCGGAATCAAGCCAAGCCCGCCACGCACTTTTGCTGAGATGAGCGGCACTACGCCCGCCGGCAAGTCAATCAGCCCAGGATCACATTCTAGCTCGCTACGATTGAGATCAATCCAAGCACGTGCTGTGTTGGCAACGATTCCTTGTATTCCAGAAGCAAAAGCCGATGCCGCCAGTGCATCTGCAAATCGATCTTCAAGCGGGCGGAGTCGCGCTTCGGGCAATCGTGCCGTTAGCTTCATTGGATCAGGATAATCCCGCCCAGAATGCGGCACCGAAATAATCAGTGGATAAAGCGGTTCAGCACCACCAAAAGCGGAGAACGGTTGGGCGACAAGCATGATATTTCCTAATTGCGCCGGAACTGACATGCAATGCTGGAATTGTTAAACCTTTTCAGTCTATAAGCTATCGGGCGCACAAATTGGTGTGCCAGTTTTGATGTGGAAAGTGTTGCATGATCCGGATTCTGTTAGCCGAGGATGACGATGTCATGCGCGAATATCTGTCGCGGGCGCTGACCAAATCTGGCTACGCGGTTGAGTCGGTTGATCGCGGCACGACAGCGCTTGAGTTGATCAAGTCGGGTCAAACCTTTGACCTTCTGCTGACCGATATCGTCATGCCCGAAATGGATGGGATTGAGCTCGCCCAAAAGGCCGCGATTGTTGCGCCGATGCTCCGCGTCATGTTCATCACCGGATTTTCGGCGGTCTCGCTCAAGGCGGGCCAGGCCATGCCCAACGCCAAGGTGCTGTCAAAGCCGTTTCACTTGCGCGATCTCGTGCTTGAGGTTGACCGCATGTTTGAGGTTGGCAGCGCAACCGGCCTCAATTGAGGCCAGCCATTTTCGAGGCTTGCGATATTGAGCAGGCGTCGCTAGGGACAATTTCTCCCGGTGCGCCGGGCCAAAGTGTGGGCGTGTAGCTCAGTGGTAGAGCACTGTGTTGACATCGCAGGGGTCGCAAGTTCAATCCTTGCCACGCCCACCATTTTCTCCTTTCGTCATGATGTAGAAACCGTGTGAGCGTGCTTGGCGCAATCATTGCCGGCGGCCAGTCGCGCCGTTTTGGCGGGGATAAAGCGGTGGCACTGCTTGGCGGCAAAGCGCTGATTGAACATGCGATAGATGCCCTCTCCCCCCAAGTTGATGCGCTGGTGATTGTTGGCCGCACGTGGGGAGGGTATCCATCGGTTGACGATTATCCCTTTGCCTGCGGGCCGCTATCGGGGCTCTGTGCCGCACTGCGATGCGCGCGCGACCAAGGCCATGACCATGTGCTGACCGCAGGATGCGACGTGCTGCCGATCCCACCCACGCTGCGAAGCGCGCTTGAGGGCGACGGCCCCGCCGTGGTCGCGGGGCAGCGGCTGCTCGGGTTTTGGCCATCGGCGATGGCGGAGCCGCTTGAGGCGCATATCCACGCGCAAACCGACTACTCGCTGCGCCACTGGATCGCGTTAAGCGGCGCACGGAGTGTGGCATTGGTGACCCCCCTTCATAACCTCAACACAGCCGAGGATTTGGCGCGCTTT
The DNA here is from genome assembly GCA_031418495.1 of Sphingomonadales bacterium. Classification (GTDB taxonomy): domain Bacteria; phylum Pseudomonadota; class Alphaproteobacteria; order Sphingomonadales; family Sphingomonadaceae; genus Aquisediminimonas. The sequence continues at coordinate 2,100 of JANOXQ010000193.1, read as the reverse complement.
GAAGCCTTAAGGTGACAAAGTTCCACTTCTAACGCGGCATTATGTATCAAACGCACCAAGGGGGCGGCTAGCCGTAAAGGCTCGTGATTAGCGCTGTGATCGCTGAAATAGTCGCCTTAACCTGCATCATACTGTTCAATCATGGCGTGGAGAGCAATAACGTCGCGCCATGTGAAAACCAACCCGATTTCAGTTGTGCTGTCAAAAAACGGCCCTTCATAGTTCTCAGTTGCCTTGCCCCGGTCGCCGTCCCATCTGTAGTGAATGGATTCATCAATTTCGGGGCCCCAAACCGGAGTGCAACGCACTGCAATTTTGATGAAAAGAGAGCGCACATCAGTTCCCAACTCATCCATCAATTCGACAGTCAAAGGGATAGCTGCCGCAAAATTTATATCATGGCTGTGAGGGATATCGGCAACTGCGGTTCGCAACACGATGGGAAACAGAGGGGCCGCAGAGGCGCTTTCACCTACATAGGCATCTACTGTGACTTTCGTGCTCATGGCCGGAGTTCTACCATAATTTCTAAGTCCAAAGGCTATATGCGACCGTTGCAACTCGGTGTTTATGTTGAACGCAATGCCACCGGTGTTGATGATATAAGGCCGCAATTCAGCGTGAGAAGATTCGCGGGATATGGCAACTTGCTCGGTAGCCGCGTCAGCGTTTCTAGCCGCTATACCAAGTGCTCCTTTGGTTTCTTCGGACTCCTTTTCGGCCAGCCTGAGCGCGCGAAAATTAAACCAAAGAGTCAGGCCAAGGCCAATGACACCGGCAAGGCTAAGCCAGAGTTGCCACCACGCCCAACGGGCGGCTTCGCTGGCAGCTTTCGCAGCGCTCCATTGGGCGCACAGATCGGAATTGCTGTTGCTCCCCTTATCCCCGCATGGTTGATAATATTCAGGGGGTTCGACCGCCTTGGCGGCTTCGGCGGCTACCGGCGCAACTGGCGACGGGGGCTGGCTCTCTGTTGCTTCGGTTTGTTGCTGTTCGGCCTTAGCGGGTGGCTGTGGAGCCTTGCTCGACCCTATTAATATCAGTCCTGCAATCGCAAGGATGACGCTCCGATAGCCTCTAGGCATTGAAGCAAAAAGATGGCTGTAAATTTCCCACGGCTCAACTTGTTACGCACATTTGGTTCAGAGTCCACAACCCCAATTTCAGCCAGCTTTTCGACTAGCTGAACGTATGACACATTGCGCCGCTTCAACTCCGATTTGAGCAAGCCCTTGGCCTGATCTTCCCAATCTTTTGCGGCTTTCGCCATAACGTATCTCCTATGCGATAAAAAACATCATATGCGATACGTTTGCCATTGACAAGAGTGTATGAGCGTAACTATATACGATGCATAAGCAACGGACATAGTTACATGGCACAACATTTCTTACTTTCAGCCGCCGCCCGCACCTTGAGCCTCAAGGCTGTTTTCACAATGGGCGAGGACAAGGCTTATCAGGCGTTCTGTGCCATGCGTTGGGCTGACACGGACGGGGAGGCCTATTGCCCGCGCTGTGGCTGTGTTGAAAGCTACAGCATCACCACGCGGCACAAGTTCAAGTGCGTTGCCTGCCATCACCAATATAGCGTTACATCGGGGACGATCTTTGCGGGGCGCAAAATGTCGTTCACTGATTTGCTTGCCGCTATCGTGATCTTTGGCAACGGTGCCAAGGGCGTTGCAGCGCTGCACCTATCACGCGATTTGAATTGCCAGTACAAGACAGCGTTCATCCTTACGCACAAGCTTCGCGAAGCAATGGCGATTGAGCAACAGGGACGCCAGCTAGACGGCATTGTTGAAATCGACGGCGGCTATTTTGGCGGCTATGTGAAGCCTGAAAACCGCAAAGAGGATCGCAAGGATCGTCGGTTGAAATCCAATCATTCGGGCAAGCGTCAATGCGTTGTCATCATGCGCGAACGTGGCGGGCGCTCGCTTCCTTTCGTGGTGCGCAATGAAGGCGATGCAGTGCCTATGGTGCGCGATCATGTTGCCAACCTTGCCACCATCCATGCAGACGAAGGTTCGGGCTGGGATGCCCTACACGCTGGTTGGGATACGCGCCGCGTCAATCACAGTGTTGCGTTCAAAGA
>JANOXQ010000192.1:0-2821 GCA_031418495.1 Sphingomonadales bacterium | reverse complement strand
AATCGTCGGGCCGCCGCCGCAACCAAGCCTGCCAGCGGTACGCCAAGCCATCCTCAACGCTCTCGCTCAGCCGCCGCCAACACAATGCCCGCATTGCCAGAAATCTATCAGCTCTGAAAAAGTGCCAAAGTAGTGCTAGCTGTGATATCCCGTAATGATCAACGCGGAGACATTTATGACAGAGCGACGCCAATTGACCGTGGATATTGTGTCTGACGTTGTATGCCCTTGGTGTATCATCGGATATCGTGGGCTTGCGGCGGCGGCGGAAACGCTTGCTGATCGCGTGGATATTGTCGTCCGCTGGCATCCGTTTGAGCTGGCCCCGGCAACGCCGCCAGAAGGGCAATTGCTCACTGATTATACCCGCGAACGTTACGGCGCGACGCCCGAACAAAGCAGCCAGAATCGCACGCGTCTGGTTGATACGGGTAAGGCGCTCGGTATTGATTTCCGCTACTCGCCCGATAGTCGCATTTATAACAGCCACAAAGCGCATGAATTGCTGATATGGGCGGGAGAGTGTGGCAACCAGACCGCGCTCAAGCTCGCGCTGTTTCAGGCATATTTTACCGACCAAGCCAATATTTCGGATGACGGGATATTGCTTAATGCGGTGGAGGGCGTCGGTCTTGACCGCGATGAAGCGCAAGCGATCCTCACCGACCGCCGCTACGCTGCCGCTGTGGACGGTGAGGTCGCCCATTGGCAGGATCAGAATATCACCGGCGTTCCGGCGTTTATTGTGGACGGAAAATACATGATCCCCGGCGCGCAGGACGCCGAGACATTTGGGCGGGTGTTTGAGAAGGTGCTGGAGAAGACTTAAAGTCAAATTCCCTTTTACAAATCTGCGCAATTCTCTATATCAATCGTATGACACAACTTAATGTATCCATCCCACCTGCACTCAAGAGTTGGGTTGACACACGCGTTGCCGAAGGGCGCTACAGCAGTGCCAGCGACTATGTCCGTGATCTCGTCCGCCGGGATCAGGATAACGCCACCGAGGAAACCCTATGGTTGCGCGGACTGATCGAAGAGGGGCTAGCGTCAGGCATTGTCGACGAAGAGCCTGAGGCAGTGATCGAAAGCATCATTGCTGAGCGTCGGCTAAGGAATGGCTGAAGTTCGGCTGAGCGCAGCGGCGAAGCGTGATCTTGTAGACATCGACGAATATGGAGATGAACAATTTGGCTCGGATGTAGCCGACATTTATTCGCGTGGTTTTAACGAGGTGTTTGCGCTGTTAAGGCGTCATCCGCTTGCTGGAGCGGAAAAGCCGGAATTGGGCAAAAAAATCCGCTGCACGATCCACCGCAGCCACAGGATTTTCTATCACTTCGAGAATGATGTGGTGATGATCATAAGGATCATTCATCATTCACGAGATGCAAAACTGGCATTGATGAAGGCAAAGCGTTAGAATGCCATTCAAAGGAAATATGCCATGCAAGTAACCGCGATTTTGACTCACGCCGAAGAAGGCGGCTTTGTCGCCTATAATTCGGAAACGGGCACGACGAGTCAGGGCGATACGATTGAGGATGCGCTCACCAATCTGCGTGAAGCGGTCGAGCTTTATCTTGAAGAGTTTCCAATGACTTTTGGTGCAGCGCCGCCGGTGACGACGCTCAATATCCTTGAACATGTCTAAACTGCCCCTGCTTTCGGGATCAGATGTTGTTAAGGCATTTATTCTGCCGCTTTGAAGTCATAAAGCGATAAGATTTTGAGAAAGTGGCGTAATAAATCGCCACCTTCTCAACTTATATTCAACCCACATCGATACTAATTTTGAACCTTGTGTCGGGAAGTCCTGTCATGTCCGAGAGACGACGCTTAAATTCAATAAGCAAATTAGCAAGGCTTTGGGTTGTTTCGCTGGCTTCGTGTTTGCCGAGAAGATCCTCAGCCGACACTCCCAAAGCCGTGGCAATTTCCCCCAAAACACGAGGAGAGGGACGAGACCGCCCTCGTTCGTAGGCATTAATTTGTGTAACATTGCGTCCTCCCGCAGCCATCGCCAGCTTTTCTTGTGACATCCCCGTTTTGAGGCGATAGTGGCGAATGGTGTTTCCGATTTCGTTTTCCATATGTAATGCTTTCTAATAACAAAGGTTCATTCAATCACATTAACGATTAAACTATTTATTATATGGTTATGAAAGATCATTCTGTCAACCCACTCCTAACTGCTGCTCGCCGTCCTGAGGACGTTGATGCCGCGCTGCGCCCCAAATCGCTTGACGAGTTTGTTGGGCAGAAAGCGGCGCGCGAAAATTTACGTGTGTTCATTGAGGCGGCCCGTCAACGCGGGGATGCGCTTGATCATGTGTTGTTTTTCGGGCCGCCGGGGCTTGGCAAGACGACGCTGGCGCAGATTGTTGCGCGTGAAATGGGGGTTGGCTTTCGCGCGACCTCTGGCCCGGTGATTGCCAAATCGGGTGATTTGGCTGCACTGCTCACCAATCTTGAAGACGGTGATGTCTTGTTCATCGACGAAATTCACCGGCTCGCGCCTGCGGTTGAGGAGGTGCTTTATCCAGCGATGGAGGATCGTGCGCTTGATCTGATGATCGGCGAGGGGCCGTCGGCGCGTTCTGTGCGGATCGATTTGCCTAAGTTCACGCTCGTTGGCGCGACGACGCGGCAGGGCTTGCTGACAACACCGCTGCGAGATCGCTTCGGGATTCCCGTCCGGCTCAGTTTCTATACAGTGGACGAGCTTGAAAAGGTTGTCCGCCGCGCCGCCGCGCTACTTGATTTGGGAATCGCTGAGGACGGCGCGCGCGAAATTGCGCGGCGCTCGCGCGGAACG
>JANOXQ010000191.1:0-61290 GCA_031418495.1 Sphingomonadales bacterium | reverse complement strand
TCAACAACGGGTGTGAGAGAGGGGCTGGTCTACTGTCAGCTTCCCCCCGAACAGCAGCGGCGCGATCCGTTAATCGTTGCAGCGCGCGTTGAAGCGCAGCGGCAGGGGCGGTTCTCTGAACATGGCGATATTCTTCACCGCTGGCTGATGCCACTGTTTGGTGACGAAGGCGAAGGCGATATCCGTTTGCGGCGCGCGGCCTGCTTGCTTGGTGATATTGGCTGGGCGGCCAACCCCGATTTCCGCGCCGAACGCGCGCTTGAATTTGCGCTCCACGGCAACTGGTTCGGTATTGATGCGCGCGGTCGCGCGATGATTGCGCAGGCTTTATTCTCCGCATTTGGTGGAGGTGCAACGCGCCCGGCAATGCTTGAAAAACTCGCGCCCGTCACCGATCTCAATCGCGCGCGCTGTTGGGGGTTGGGCATTCGTCTTGCCCAGCGATTGAGTGGCGGCGCGGCAACGCCGCTTGAAAAAAGCCGGCTGGTATTAAGCGATGCGACCATTCATCTTGAGATAGCCGTCGATGTCAGCGCGCTAGGCGGGGGGGAGGCGGTTCAACGGCGGTTGCGCCAATTGGCGAGTACGATGGGCCTCGCCAGCAGCATCAAAATTGCGCAACATGATTAGCTTGACAATGTGACCACTGGTGGTTACTTTTAAGCCATGAGCAAGATTTCTCTCCTCAATGATGTGCAAACGCCATTCACGCATTTTGTGGACGCGTCGTCTGAGGTTGCGCCAACTGCGTCAGTCTCATCAGCAAAGCACGTTCCAGTTAAAGAAGCCAAGGCCACGCTCACCGCGCTGCTCCATGCGGTTGAGGCGGGCGAACGGATCGTCATCACGCGGCACGGCAAACCCGTAGCTGATCTGGTGCCACACGCCGAAACCAAGCTGGAAGGCTCATTACTTGATCGGCTTGATGCGTGGCACAAAGAAAATGGCACTGATTTGTCAAAAGGATGGATTGCACCCGATTTTGACGATCCATTGCCGGAAGATTTTCTATACTCGCCCTGGCCCGATGATATCAAAATGCCAAGTGACGGCTGGAAAAAGCCCTGATCCTCGATACCAACATCGTTATCGCGCTGATAAACGGAACGACTGGTTCGCTTCCCCAGCGCGCGCGTGAGGCGCTGGCAGAGCCGCCACCGCATATCGTCAGCGTGGTGAGTATTTGGGAAATCTCCATCAAATTCGCCAAAGGCAAACTGGCGCTAGCCTTGCCGATTGAGGATATTCCTGCCTTCTTAAGCAGGCTTGGTGTCGCCGTCATCCCGATGACGCTTGATCACGCTGTCGCGGTGGCCACGCCGCTGCCCGATACCAAAGACCCCTTCGACCGCCTGCTCCTCGCCGTCTGCGCGGTTGAGAGGCGGCGGTTGGTGACGACAGATCAGCGGCTTGAGGGGCATCGGTTGGTTTATTGAGGTTAGCGGGGAATCCGATATTTAATCGTGAGGGTAGCCCCTTTGCCTTTGGGCGGCTGATGTAAAATATCATCGCCTGCTTTCGTGGCCTCAATCATTGCATTGCAACAAGATGGCATTTGATGATTGCTGCTGGGATAACCACCCAGTTGTCGATGCACATCTCCAGATTTAAGGGTTATGGAAGTTTGTCCTGCATTCTTGGCATCCGAAAATGCTGCAGCAATAAAACTTCTGAAATCATCCATTGTTGGCATATTCAATCCTCCACCATCGCCACAGCCCTGATCCACCCGGCACTCGCGCGCTCAATCTTCACCGGAAAGCAACTCAGCGTAAACCCAAACGAGGGCAGTGCGGCCAAGTTGGTGAGCTTTTCAATCTGATAATATGGCCTGATCCGCCCCGCCTTATGGCCTTCCCAAATGATGCTTGGATCGCGGGTTTCGGCCCAGCGCCGCGCAGTGTGGCTGAACGGTGCGTCCCAACTCCAGGCGTCTGTGCCGACAACCTTCACGCCGCGCTCGGTCAAGTACAGCGTTGCCTCCGCGCCGAGGCCGCAGCCTTGATCGACGAAATTCTCGGTGCCGTACACCGCGCCTGACTGGATCAGAACGATATCAAGCGGCTGGAGCGTATGACCAATCCGCGCCAGTTCGGCCTCAACCTCCCCAGCACTCACGACATGTCCGTGGGGCCGATCCGAAAAATCGAGCTTCACGCCGGGTTTGAAAAACCATTCGAGCGGGCCTTCATCAATTGATGGGGCAGGGGATGCGCCGCTGTCCGTCGTCGAATGATAATGCCACGGCGCATCCATATGTGTGCCGTTGTGCGTGCTGAGTTGAAGAAACTCCACCGCCCAGCCTTCACCGTCAGGCAAATCTTCGCGCGTCAGGCCGGGGAAGAAACCTGCGATTTGCTCCCATGTGTTTTCATGCGTCATATACGTGATTTGCGGGCGCATCACGGGCGGATCGGAGATCACATCGTTGGTGATCGGGATTGAGAGATCGATAAAACGCATCATGATTGCAGCTTGCCATTTTGCTGTGGTTAGGGAAAGCGGATTGATAAACGTCGATCATGTATTTGATTTGTTCCAAATTTGTGCTAGGAAAATCTCTCGTCTGATTGAAAGGAGTTTCGCACAATCCCAACCGCCGACGATCACCGCGTAGAGCGTCAACTTGTTGAAGAATCCGCCATTTTTTAACTCCACATTTATTCATACTTGCCATTTTGACGCAGTTAGGGAAAGCGGATTGATACGCCAGAGGGGAAACGCCAATGACCGATATGATCCTGAGTGAACGCGATGGTGCGATCCTCACCATCACGCTTAACCAGCCGGAGAAGCGCAATCCGGTTTCGGATCAGGCGATGGTCGATGCGCTGTGCGATGCGTTCATCGCGGCGGATGCCGACCTGTCGGTGCGCTGTGTGATCCTGACGGGGGCGGGGACGGCCTTTTCCTCGGGCGGTGATCTCAAGGCGATGAAGGCTGGCATCGGCCTGCGTGTTGCGTTGCCAGCGCAGACGCGGCGGAATTATAAGACCGGGATACAGAAACTGCCGCTGATGTTTGAAGCGCTTGAGGTGCCCGTGATTGCGGCGGTCAACGGCCATGCGATTGGCGCTGGTTGCGATCTTGCTTGCATGTGTGACATCCGGATCGCGGGTGAAAGTGCGAAATTCGCCGAAAGCTTCGTCAAGCTGGGGATCGTTCCGGGGGATGGCGGCGCATGGCTACTCCCACGCGCCATCGGCTTTTCCCGCGCGACTGAGCTTGCGCTCACGGGCGATATGTTGAGTGCTCAGGAGGCGCTTGCCTGCGGGCTTGTCTCGCGTGTTGTGCCCGATGCAGAGTTGCTGAGTGCCGCGCGCGCAGTGGCGGACAAGATTGCCGCCAACCCGCCCCATGCGGTACGGATGACCAAGCGGCTGCTGCGCCAATCACACAATGCAAGCCTTGCCAATATCCTCGAAATGTCCGCAGCGATGCAGGCCGTAGCGCACGCGACCAAGGACAATGATGAAGCCATCGACGCGTTCATCGAACGCCGGGCACCGAATTTTACCGGAGAATAAGCCGGACAGCGCGTTACCATCCGGCTTATCCAATTGCTTATTTGGAAGCTGTCGCCTTAGCCGCCAGTTCCTTTTCGTCCTCGGCGATATCTTCGGCCAGCTTGGTCATATCTTGCGGTTTCAGTTTGGCTGACTTGGCGTCGAATGCGGCCTTGTCACCTGGTGAAAGATTGGGCCGTCCGGCAATCAAGCCCGCAGCGATTTTGCATTTCACATAGGTTGTTTCGTCAGCTTCAACCTCAACATTAAGCTCGTCGGTCGCTTCGGTTTTGGTCGTATATTTGTGCGGCCCGGGTTCGGCGGTCAGGATGAAATACTTGCCGTTGCCAACGCGGCCGATCATCTTGCCATTTTCACGGATGGTGCAGCGGATCGCAGTGCCAGCACCGCCGGGGCGGAAAAAGACAACTTGGCCCTTGCCTGCTGGTGGTGCGTTCACGACGACGGGCACTTTTGGCGCTTTCGTTGCGGCAAAAACCGCAGCCGGTGCAGTTATCATGGTGGCTGCAAACGCCAGCCCAGCAAATTTACGAATGGTCATTGTGTTGGTGTCCCCTTACTTTCTGGTTGTGTGATAATGATATCGGCAGATGTTTTTGCCTGCGCGATGGTGCCGGCAGGTACATTGACCTCTCCGCCCGTGATGAACATTGAAACAAGCCCGCCAACTGCGCCGCCAGCAATGCCAATGGCTTGTGCGGTACCGCCATTATCCTTGCCAGAGCCAGTACCAAACTTCAGGCTGCGCAATGGAATGCGTTGACCCTGATATTCAAGGTAGCGCACGGCGATGATCAGCTCGCCAGGCTTTCCGCCAAAGCGTGATTTTGCGGCATGGACGACATCACCTGATCCGGTAGCACCGGCTGGAATGATCACATGGCCGTTAACTGTGATTGGCTCGGTAAGGCGGATGGGGAATTTCTCGCCGATTTTGTTCGCCTGCGAATTCACAGTTGATAGAATTTCAATCGACACAATCGTTAGGGCTGGAATGATACAACAGGCCGTTGCCGTTTGGGCGGGGGCTGCGGTTACCTCAGGCGTCGTAGCGATTTCAGCGGCTGGAACTTGGGCGACTGCAGTGGTCGCTGTCAGCAAAAGCGACAGGCACAATTTCACCTTGTTTTTTAGCATGATTCTTCCCCCTTGCGTATTCGTTATCCAACATAATCTGTTTGGCCAAGAGAAAATTTTCCGGCATGGATCACAGGAGAGGAGCCTATTATGCCCGACGCCGTTATCGTTTCCACCGCACGCACGCCAATTGGCAAGGCCTATCGCGGGTCACTCACAGATACACATAGTTCGGATTTGGCCGCGCATGTGATCACGGCGGCGATTGAACGGGCGGGGGTATCGCCTGCGGAAATTGATGATGTGATGCTCGGCTCGGCGCATCCCGAAGGGGCAACGGGGAACAATATTGCGCGCGTTGCGGCACTTCGTGCGGGTTGCCCGGTGAGTGTGCCGGGGATGACGCTTGACCGCAAATGCTCATCAGGCTTGCAGACGATTGCGCTCGCCTCGCAACGGATCATGGCGGGTGAGGCGGGCATTTATGTAGCAGGCGGAGTCGATAGTGTTTCGCTGGTGCTGCCCAATAAGAACCTCAAGCATTATCATTCGGATTGGGTGCAGGCGCACCGGCCAGACCTAATGCTGCCGATGATTGATACGTCGGAAAATGTTTCAAACCGTTATGGCATTACGCGCGAAATGCAGGATGAATATGGCTGGCAATCGCAAATGCGGATTAGCGCGGCCCATGCGGCAGGTCGGCTTGATCATGAGATTGTGCCGATCACAGTCACAAAAAAAATTAAGGATAAGGACGGCAATGTCACAGGCGAAGAGCAAGTGACGCTGACGCAGGATGAAGGGATGCGGCCGCAGACGACGCTTGCAGGGCTTGGCACTTTGAAGCCGGTTTACGAAGGCGGCAAAGTGACGGCGGGCAATGCAAGCCAGCTTTCGGACGGTGCGAGCGTTTGCGTTGTTATGGATGCGAATGAGGCTTCACGACGCGGACTTGCTCCGATGGGGGTATTCCGTGGCTTTGCGGTCGCCGGGTGCGAACCCGATGAAATGGGAATTGGCCCAGTGTTTGCCGTACCCAAATTGCTTGCACGGCATGGGCTCACGGTTGATGATATTGGCCTGTGGGAACTCAATGAGGCGTTTGCGGTGCAAGTGCTTTATTGCCGTGATCGTCTCGGCATTGATCCTGAAAAATTGAACGTTGATGGCGGCGCGATAGCGATTGGGCACCCGTTTGGGATGTCAGGATCGCGCCTGACTGGTCACGCGCTGATTGAGGGCAGGCGGCGCGGCGTCAAATATGTGGTCGTCACCATGTGTGTCGGCGGCGGCATGGGGGCCGCGGGATTATTTGAGGTTGTTTAACCGATCAAATCAATTGAACCATGATCCATCATCATTGCGGCGGCGCGTTCGCACATTGTGAGGAACATGGTATCCCCTCGATCGGTCTGAGCAACAATCATGGATGCTACGACACCCATGAGGAAGCCGGCAAAACTATCGCGGCGGTAAATATCCCAAAGACCAACGGTGCTTGCTGCGCCGACACCACCGCCTCGAAGCTCCTCCAGCCAAATGTCAAACAGGGCATGCTCTTCAACGCGGCGCATATTTGGGTCAAGCGCAGTTCCTATGAAATAGGCGATATCCGTTGCACCATTGCCGACGCCTACAGTCTGCCAATCGACAATGATTATAGGAGGCGCGACTCCATCTGGCGCAAAGAGCATGTTATCGGGGCGAAAATCGCCGTGAGTCAAACAGCGCGGCCCTGTTCGATTATGCGCCCAATCACCTACATGGCCAAGATAAGCATAGCCTGCGGCGCGCACGGTATCGCTGACTCGGAGGCCGTATCGCGCGCAAAAGGCGGGCCACAGAGCATCATAAAGCGGGCCAATAGGCGTTATTATGGGAGATATTGTAGAACCACTCAGCCATGGCAGCGTGTCCAGCGTGTCGTCGCCCCACCACGGCGCGTGCAATTCCGCCGCAGCCGTCATTGCCAATTTGGCCTCAGCCATCGTGGATGGTTCTAACTGATTACCAGTACGGTGATGCGGAAAATCCGCCATTATCAGTGTGAAATCATGGCTCTCTTCATTCAGCGCGGTGAAATATACCGAAGGAACGGGGAGGGGCCTTTTCCTAGCAAACCGGCGATAAAAATTGACTTCACGGTAATAATTGAATTGCTCAACTCCCGTCGCGCGACTGATCGGATCAGCGGAGGGAAACTTGCCAATTACGGAAACAGGCGCGTTGTCACGCGCTCCTGCATATTCCGGCACATAGCGATAGGTTGCTCCGACTTGACCGGTGCCGACAGGGGTTGCCGCGACATTCAATACTGATGCACCGAGAATTTTCCCCAACCACGTCGGTGTAATGTCGGCAGGGGAAAGTGCAGTATCAGCTTTCAAATATCGTCTCCAATCCCAACGGCGCATAGGCTCCGAGGATAAGCTGTTCGAGGATGCCAATACCCATACTCGTCGTGCCACTGCGCTCCATCGTGACTCGCGAAATGGCCTGAATGTGGAGATGATCTGGCCGTCCAGCGGTGATGCTGGCGAGGTCTATGTCCTCACGCGCGACTTCTAATGCGCTTTTCCATCCGCCGTGCGGCCATTCTGGGTGGCCGTATCCAATCCCGCGCATCAGGAAGTTTTTTATTGGAGTAAAGGTGATGTTGCTATGATCGCCAATGGTAAGGGTCGCGGCTTGAGCGTACCGCCAGCCAGATTTTAGGGTGAGCAACATATGCGCATCTTCGGTTTCTGTCATGCCTTGTGCATCTGCGCCATCGGGACACCAGACAGCACGCGTATTCCACGGTGCGCCATGCTCATCGGCATTGATATGGAAGAACAAGCTGCCCGTATTAAAATTCAAGGGACTCCAAAGCCAGTAAAATTGTGGAACCATATGTGGGACTGTCGGTTGCGGATCGCTCGCACCAATCGGTCGCACACCCCAACTGCGGTCGCGTGTGCCGACGGCTCCAGCTAAATCATGCCGCACACCGTCGACTTCTATCCAGCCGCTCCAACGTCCATTTTGCGTCATCCTAGTATAATCCATGAAGGTGCGCGGCCCAATTCGTTTAGTAAAGCGCGGCTCTTCAACCGGAAAGGCGCGACCAACAAAAGTCAGGTCTGCTGAAATGCCTTCATAGTTTTCAACTAAAACCCTCAACTTCTGAAGTGGTTCAATAATCTCAATCTGGATTGGCCCAACGGATAAATCCATCCGCTCCATATTGAGCAAGCGTGAGGCATGGACACAGTGCTGAGTTTCGCCACGCAGGCAGGAAAAATGTGCATCCGCGACGTTCAAGTGAGGGTAAACACCAAACGAGAGCGCGAAAAATCGCTGCCGTCGGCTTTATATCCGTTGAAGAAATAGCGGTCGTAAAAATTTCTATCCGTCCCGGAAAAAGCGATGGGCTCAGGCGTCTGGTGAAGCGGGTACTCATCGCCTTTGGTCAGCATGGAGGATCCAATTCAGCGCTTATGATAGCATTATGCTGTCCCAGATCAGGGGCAATGCCAATCTCCCGGTTTGGGTCAGCACTAAAGCGGATCGGCGGCTGCATTTCCCAATAGCGGCCTTCGGTTGGATGTTCGCGAGATTTGAAAAAGCCGGTTTCCTTGAGGTGAGGATCATCAAAAATATCGGCCAGATCACGTGCGGGCATCGCAGGAAATTCAGCCGCTGTCAGTATGTCCATCCACTGTGATGTAGTCTTTGCAGGCGTAAGCCGCGCAATAGCTTCATAAAGTCTGGTCACATTCATAAATCGCGTAAGCGGAGTCGCAAATTGCTCAGCCTGCATAAGCTCAGGTGCGCCTAACAAAGCAAACAACGTTATTATCTTATCGTCAGTGTAGGGAACGATACTGATATAGCCGTCGGCAGTGGGGAAGGGCTGCCGTCCCGGATCAAGCTGACGCGGATAGCCAATCGGGCTGATCGGCGGATCAAGCGTGGCGTCGCGCAGATGCTCCTCAAGCATGAAATTGGCGAAGGCCTCAAACATCGGCACTTCAACATGCTGACCTTCACCCGTTCGGAGCTTGTGGATGATCGCGGCGAGCATCGCCTGCGCGCCGTAATGCCCTGCCACTTTGTCAGCGATCAGCGAGGGAATGTAACGCGGGCGTGGGTCACCATCGACACGCGGCGCAAGGCTGGTTGTACCGGTCGCCGCTTGGATCACATCATCATAGGCTTGCAGATCGCGGTAAGGGCCGTTTTGGCCAAAGCCAGTGCAGTGAACATAGATGATATCGGGCTTGATGGCCTTAACGGTATCATAACCAAACCCAAGTTTTTCAATCGCCTTAGCGCGCACATTATGGACAAAAATATCAGCCGATTGCAATAATTTATTGAGAGTTTGTGCATCTTCATCACGCTTCAAATCAAGCACAATCGAACGCTTGCCGCGATTGATCGTCAGGTGCGTAGAGCCATTGCTTTTGACCTTACGTGCGCGGCCAATATAGCGCGAGATATCGCCCGTCGGCGGCTCAATTTTTATAACGTCTGCGCCCATGTCGGCCAGCATCTGTGTTGCATAGGGGCCGAAAACTACGCTGGTCAGATCAACGATCCGGATTCCTTCGAGCATCATTTAGTAGATTTCCGAATAGCCAAGGCCTGCGCCTTCGATGGTTGGAACCTGATAACTATATACGACAAGATCCTGCAAGCCGCCGTGATTATCGCGCACTTGATTGCGCAAAACGGCCTCCCGCTCAAAACCAAGGCTGCGGTAGACAGCCATTGCGCCCTTCTTATCCGATGTCATGCGGCCGATGAGCTTTTCTGCACCCGCCTCAATCGCTTCGGCAAAACAGTGTTTGAGCAACAATCGACCAACACCCTTGTTGCGCATATCTTCGCGCGTCAAAATGCGAATCTCTGCAACATGCGAAGACCATCCGCGCAATTTCCGCACAATTGCGCCCGCGCCGACAACAAGTTCCCCATCAAGGCACAGGAACGTCATGATTGAGCGATTTTCCACTGATTTGAGCCATTTATCAGCATTATTCATATTCTTGGTATCACGTGGTAAAAATAGCAGGTCTTGGATCGGCAAGGAGTCAGCGAAATCAACCACAGCCTGAAAATATTTGGGTTCAAACGGGCAAACGGTTAGAAAATGTTCTTTTGTGGGCGTGTTCATAAACTGCGATCCTGAAGCCAGAGGTCAAGTTGCGGCCAGAGCCGCTTCACTGCATTCCCACCTGCGATCAAACTGACATGCCCACCCTTTAAAACCACTTCTTGTTTATCCTTGGAGCCGATCATCTGCACCAGCGGCTGCGACGCTGCGGAGGGGACGATATGATCATGCTCGGCAACGGCGTGGAAGAACGGCGCTTTAATGGCACCCAGATCCACCTTACGCCCGGCAATTTCCATCTGTCCTTCGTAAAGTGCATTATCCCACATAAGTTGCTTAGTTGTCTCACGGAAATAACGACCGGCGAGCGGCAGCATATCCGTCGCCCACTGGTCAAACATGCGGTGCGAATTGACGAATTCATCATCCCACATATTGTCGAGCAGGCGGATATTGCCCGCCAGCTTTGCCGCAGGGCGAAGCATGTCAAATGCTGAATAGAGCATTTCCGCCGGGCAGTTACCGAATGTATCGGTGAGCCGATCAACATCAAAAAAGCGCTGGTCAGACCACGCCTGAAACATCTCCATCGCCTTAAAATTGACCGGCGTTGTGAACGTCGCGAGATTTTTCATCGGGCCTTCAGGATTAAGGGCCGCCCACAGCAGTGAGAGCACACCGCCAAAGCAGTAGCCGACGATGCTGACATCGCGTTCGCCCGAAATCTCGGCAACCTTGGCAATGCTGGCGGGGAGAAAATCGAGGACATAATCATCGATCCCCAGATTTTTCTCGTCAGCGCGCGGCGCAGCCCAGTCGAGCATGAACACGTCATAACCGCGACCAATCAGAAATTCGACGAAGCTCTGCCCCGGCACCATGTCAAAAATATAGCCGCGATTGGTCGTTGCCATTACCAGCAATATCGGCACGCGGTACACTTCGTCGCTTGGCTGCGTGTAATGATAAAGCTGCATCGTGCCCTTTGAAAGAACGGTTTTCTTCGGGCTGATCCCAAGTGCAGGGGGTGGCGTAGTCAGATAGGCAAGTCCCTTGGCACCGCGTTGGAGTGTCCGCTCAAATTCAACGCGAGCCGTTTCAAGTGGGTTGGCTTCGCTCATTTGGGCGGTGGTTTGCGTGTGCGCTTCGGCCCCGCCGGTGGGAGTGCTACACCGGTGGCAGTTTTTGTCAGCAGCGCCTCGATCCGGATAAGCTGCGCCTCAACCGCACCCAGTCGTTCACCAAGTACAATCATGTCAGAGCGCGTCGGCATGTTCGCGGCGGTAAGCGCTTTGCCTGTTGCTTCACTCACCGCTTGTTGCACGGTCAGAGATGCGGTGGTCATCCCCTGCATCCCTTGGGCAAATTCGCTACTGCTGACGACTGTGCCGCCAAATTCATTGGTCACTTTTTCCCACTGCGAAACCATCTGCCGGAAAAAAGCCATTGGATCATTGGGTGTGTTACTCATCACACTATCTGACGCGTCAGACGCGTCCACGTCAAGAGGGATGGTTACAATCGTCCCTCGGCATCAAGTGCGTATCCTGCCGAGCGCACCGTGCGGATGACATCGGGCAGTTCGCCTTCATTGATCGCCTTGCGTAAACGGCGGATATGGACGTCTACAGTACGCAACTCATTGTCGCTGTCCTGACCCCAAACTGCATCGAGCAGCCGCTCACGCGAAAACACCCGGCCAGGGTGTTCAAGAAAATGCTTGAGCAAACGAAACTCGGTTGGCCCGAGCGCAACTGCTTTGCCGCGCCGATAGACCTTATGGTTAGACAGGTTCATCTCAAGGTCGGAATATTTAAGTTCTTCGGCTGCCAGCGCAGGCCGTACACGGCGAAGCACCGCAAGCACGCGCGCAACGAGTTCACGCGGTGAAAATGGCTTTGTTACATAGTCGTCCGCGCCCGTTTCCAGCCCGCGAATCCGGTCGTCTTCCTCTCCGCGTGCGGTCAGCATGATAATTGGGACGTTAGCCGTGTCAGGCACACGGCGGAGCCTGCGGCAGACTTCAATGCCTGAAAGGCTTTCGATCATCCAATCAAGGATCACAATATCCGGCGGCGTCTCACGCGCGAGTATCAGAGCCTCTTCGCCGTCTGGTGTTTGGCGAACGTCAAAATCAGCCTTGGTAAAATGCCAGACGAGCAATTCAGCAAGCGCTGGATCATCCTCGACGAGCAACATGCGAGGATTGGCCATTCTTATCCCTCCACTCCATCATTATCGGCGGAAAAGCGTTCGCGCTCCGCCATATAATTGCCGGTTGCGGCATAATAGACCATCTCGGCAACGTTGGTTGCATGATCGCCAATGCGTTCGAGATTACGCGCAACGAACAAAAGCTGCGCTGCCTTGCCGATGGTTTGTGGGTTTTCCATCATATGGGTTACGAGTGATCGGAAAACACTGTTGTAAAACCCGTCGACTTTGGCGTCCATTTCGCAGACGGTGACAGCCCCTTGAGGATTGCGCGCGGCGAAGGCATCAAGTACAAGGCGCACCATATCGCCAGCGACTTCGGCCATAGCGGGGATCAGGATCAGCGGTTCAATCTTGCCAAGATTGCCAATCTCTAACGAGCGGCGCGCGATATTTTTTGCATAATCACCAATACGTTCAATCACACTGGCGATCTTGATCGCGGCAACGACTTCACGAAGATCATCAGCCAACGGCGCGCGCAATGCGATGATTTGCACCGCGAGCTTTTCAATCTCAATTTCAAGCGCGTCGATCAACTTATCGTCGGCCACTACCTTCTCGGCGATTTCGCTATCATGCTTGACAAGAGCGCGAAGTGATCCTGCAATCGCTGCCTCAGCGCGACCACCCATTTCGGAGATCATCCCGCGCAAACGGTCAATCTCGTCATCAAAGGCTCTGACTGTATGTTCGTTCATTGCTAAATCCTAACCGTATCGTCCGGTGATATAATCTTTGGTCTGCGTTTCGCGCGGATTCTGGAAAATGTCGCTTGTGACGCCGTATTCGACCATTGTGCCCAAGTGGAAGAAGGCGGTGCGCTGAGAGACGCGCGCGGCCTGCTGCATATTGTGCGTCACCATGACGATCGCATAGCGCCCGCGTAACTCGTCGATCAGTTCTTCAATCTTGGCAGTCGCAATTGGGTCAAGCGCTGAACACGGTTCGTCCATCAGGATCACCTCAGGGCTGACGGCAATAGCACGCGCAATGCACAGCCGCTGCTGTTGCCCGCCTGAAAGTGCTGTGCCGCTTTCGTTAAGCCGGTCTTTGACTTCATTCCAAAGTCCCGCACGGATGAGATATTTCTCAACCAGCGCGTCCATCTCACCTTTGGTTTTGGTAAGGCCGTGGATACGCGGGCCATAAGCGACGTTTTCATAAATTGATTTGGGGAAGGGATTTGGCTTTTGAAATACCATCCCGACGCGCGCGCGCAATTGCACTACATCCATCTTGGGATCGTAAATATCGCTGCCATCAAGCTCAATCTTGCCGCCGACTTTGCAACTCGCAATCGTATCGTTCATCCGATTAAGCGTGCGCAGAAATGTTGATTTGCCGCAGCCTGATGGGCCGATAAAGGCAGTCACATGCTCCGTCGCGATATCAATCGAGACATTATTGATCGCCTGCTTGTCGCCGTACCAGACCGACACGTCACGCGCGGTCATCTTGAGGGTGTTGTCTGTCATGATTTTACCAACGTTGTTCAAAGCGATTGCGGAGATAGATGGCGAGGCCATTCATCGCGAGCAGGAAGACGAGCAGCACGATGATCGCGGCCGACGTCTTTTCAATAAAGGCGCGGTCAACTTCATCTGACCAGAGGAAAATCTGCACCGGAAGTACGCTCGACGGCGCGGTTATACCGGTCGGCGGCGTCGCGATAAAGGCGCGCATTCCGATCATCAGAAGCGGTGCCGTCTCACCAAGCGCGCGCGCCATACCGATGATTGTGCCCGTCAAAATACCGGGGAGGGCGAGCGGGAGAACATGATGGAACACCACCTGAACCCGGCTCGCGCCAACGCCGAGTGCCGCGTCGCGAATTGAGGGCGGTACAGATTTGATTGCATTGCGCCCAGAAATCACGATCACAGGCATCGTCATCAGTGCAAGCGTCATACCGCCAACTAGTGGTGCCGAACGCGGCAGGTTCATGAAGTTCAGAAACACCGCGAGGCCAAGCAATCCAAAGATGATTGAGGGCACCGCCGCCAGATCGTTGATCGAAACCTCGATCATATCCGTCCAGCGATTGCGCGGCGCATATTCTTCCAAGTAAACCGCAGAGAGCACGCCGATAGGGAAGGCGAGGCCGAGCGTAACGATCATCGTCAGCAACGAACCCTTAAACGCCCCCCAAATGCCGACTTCGCTTGCCTCTGTTGCATCCGAATTTGTCAGGAACGATAGCGAGAGCCCCGCAAACCCCTTGGCGAGCATTGAATAGAGCAAGAAGGCGAGGAATGCCGCTGACAGACTGACCGCGAACAGACCGATTAAACGGAAACGACGTTCGGCTGCATAGCGCTTGGCGATGCGCGATGTCATTTCGGGTGAAACCCAACTGGTGGGAGCGCGCGCCGCAAGTTCGCTATTCATAAGCTTCCCGATATTTTTTGACGACGCGCAGCGCGACGATGTTGAGCAAGAGCGTGACAATGAACAGCACCAGTCCAAGCGCAAACGCGGCAAGCGTCTTGGCGCTATCAAATTCCTGATCGCCGGTGAGCAACTGGACAATTTGCGTTGTAACTGTTGTGACGCTGGCAAAGGGATTGGCAGTCATATTGGCAGCAAGCCCTGCCGCCATAACGACGATCATCGTTTCGCCAATCGCGCGGCTAACCGCGAGTAGGACGCCGCCGACGATGCCGGGCAGGGCGGCTGGAATAAGAACGCGGCGGATCGTCTCTGACTTTGTGGCGCCCATCGCGAGCGAACCGTCACGCATTGCTTGTGGTACCGCAGCAATAGAATCGTCAGCCATTGAGGATACGAATGGGATGATCATAATCCCCATCACTAATCCAGCGGCGAGCGCGCTTTCAGACGACGGGTTTTCCATGCCCAGTATCACCGCAAAATCGCGAACCATCGGCGCAACGGTGAGTGCGGCAAAATAGCCATAAACGACCGTTGGTACGCCAGCGAGCATTTCAAGCGTGGGCTTCATCCATTTGCGCGTTGTGGCGGCGGCATATTGGGTGAGGTAAATCGCGCTCATCAAGCCGAGCGGTATCGCAACAATCATCGCGATGATCGCGCCGATAAAGATCGTTCCCCAGAACAGCGGGATGGCACCGAAGCCGTTTTCTTGACCCGCAACAAGTTCAGCCTGCGGACTCCATTTGAGGCCAAACAGAAACTCGCCCGGCGATACCATCGAAAAAAACCGCGCTGATTCGTAAAGCAGCGACGCAACAATCCCGAAGGTCGTCAGCACAGCGATCATTGAGGCACCGAGCAACGCCCCCATGACCACGCGTTCAACCCGCGTGCGGGCCCGAAATTCAGGGTTAATCCGTGTCCAGCTATAGGCCGCGCCCGCAAATGCGAGCAGCAGAGCCGCTACCGCCCCGATAATGCCATAATGGCGGATAGCGGACGCGTAAGGTTTGGCGAGCGCCTCGGCGGCAGGATTAAAGGCCGCTTCAAGCGAACCATCGGCAAGGCTGCGCGCCTCACCCAAAATCGCATCGCGGTTCATCACATCGGTAGAAAGCGACTGCGCGGCGGGATCAGCCATGACTGAGGCATCAATCAACCCATTTGATGCTTGGCTCCACACCGCCAGAAACAACAGTGCCGGGGCAATCGTCCATAGTGCGACATACCAGCCGTGCTGCGTAGGCAGTGAATGGAGCTTCGTCGGCGAAACGAGGGCAAGCGCTCTCGCCCGCCCACGACCAACGATCCAGCCGACCACGCCTAATCCGAATATGAGCAGCATGAGTGAAAGTGATGACACGCTTCTTGACTACCTTTATTTCAATCCGTGAAGCGTAAATTACTTAAGTGTCGTTGGATCAAGCGGTGTCATGGCTTCAACAACCTTCGCATTGGCAGCGCGCACATCATCGGGCGCAATCACCATGCCGCGTTTCTTAAGCAAGCCATCCTCGCCCCAATTTGCGGCAAATGCGGCGGCATATTCCTTCAGGCCTTTGATCGAGGCCAGATGCGCTGACTTAATATAGATATAAAGTGGCCGCGCGCCGGGATAGGAAAAATCTGAAATCGTTGCGTATGTTGGTACTACGCCGTCCATTGGGATGCCGTTGATCTTGTCAGTATTGGCCTCAAGGAAGCTGAAGCCAAACACGCCAACCGCCTTGGGGTTTTCGGATACTTTGGAGACAATCAGATTGTCATTTTCGCCTGCGTCAACATAGGCACCGTCATCACGCACCTTGGTGCAGATATCCTTATGCTTATCTTTATCGCTATCCTTCAACGCCTTCATCGCAGGATCGCTGTCACAGCCTTTGGTGAGGATCAGTTCGGCGAGTGCATCACGTGTACCCGACGTCGACGGTGGGCCGTAAACAAGGATTGGCGCATTGGGCAGGGCAGGGTTTACATCAGACCAATTCTTGGCAGTGTTTGGCTTGCCAAAGGGATTGGCGGCAAGCGCCTTATAAACATCAACAGGCGATAACTTCATGTTGAGGCCACCATTGGCCTCGGCAAAGGCAATTCCATCTAGGCCGATTTGGATTTCGACGATGTCTTTGACACCCTTCTTCGCGCAATCCTCATATTCGGATTTTTTCAACCGACGTGAGGCGTTTGCCACATCAGGAAATGTTGTGCCAACGCCTTCGCAGAACAGCTTGATACCGCCACCAGTGCCAGTTGATTCGATAACGGGCGAAGTGAACTTGCCGTCCTTAGTAAGTGTTTCAGCGACTGCGGTTGCAAACGGATACACCGTTGATGAGCCAACTGCACGAATTTCTTGGCGCGCACCACCACTGCTTCCACCTGTTCCACCACCGCAGCCAGCCACGCTGATCGCAATAATCGAAAAAAGCGGAATGAGATATTTTCTGGTCATAAAATTGCCCCATCTGGAAAACTGCTTTGATTGCCACCTAACGGTGATTCAACGCGCTTATGTGTCATTTCAATGACATTTATGTGACGGCGTGTGCTGCTGCCCCTATAAATGTGAGTGATACCGTCGTGCCCTCACCAATCTCACTTTTGATTTCGAGATTTGCGCGGTGACGTTCGGCGATATGTTTCACGATGGAAAGGCCAAGCCCGGTGCCGCCAGCAGAATGACTGCGGCCCGCATCAACGCGGTAAAATCGCTCGGTTAGGCGCGGGATATGCTCGGACGGAATGCCGATCCCTTGGTCAGATACACTCAGATTAATTTGATCGTTCGGCAGTTTCGCGAGCTTCACACGCACTTCACCGCCGACTTTGCCATATTTGATCGCGTTATCGATCAGGTTGTGTGAGAGTTGTGACAGCTGGGCCGCGTCACCTCTGATTAGACACTCCGCATTCTCGACCTTCATAATAATCGATTCGCGCCGTTCGCGGACAACGCGCGCGATGAGCTGACTAAGGTTAATTATGTCACGCGGTTCAAGATTTTTGTCCGCCTCAATCCGTGAAAGTGACATCAGATCCTCAACCAGCGCACTCAGCCTTTTAGTCTCCGAGGCGATGATCGAAAGGAACCGTGCGCGTGTTGCAACATCGCCGCCGGCCTCGTCATCAGTAAGCGTTTCGACATAGCCCGATATGTTGGCAAGCGGCGTACGCAATTCGTGACTTGCATTGGCGACGAAATCAACGCGCGCACGCTCAGCAGCATGGCGGGCCGAACGATCATCCATATGAATTAGCCTCAGATTATCTCCAGCGGCTGCGATCCTCACCTCCCATATCCGTGTCGATCCACCCAGCCCACTTATCTCCTCAATGCCGGTAGCCTGAGTGTCGCCAAGCAAAACGGCAAGCGAAGGGTGGCGGATCGCCAAGCGTATATCTTGCCCCTCAAACTGCGCGCCAAACAATTCTTGCGCCGCACTATTGCTGCGAATGACGCGTGCTTCAGAAAGCAGAATAAGTGGGTCAGTAACCGCATCAAGCACGGTTTGAAATCGATTAGTTTCATCCGTAATTGGCGCAACCATGGGTGCTTGCGGTAACAGTGGAGTGACGTTTTGAGGGTTGCGGTAAAGGAGCGCAACAAGCATTGCCCCTCCGCCAATGACGGCAAGCACTGACGCCACAGCACTGGTCTGTGCGACTACAAAAGCGAGCGCCAAAATAGTCGCGACAGAAGTGGCAATCCGGGCTGACTCATCAAGTTTCATGAATCAGTCCGGTAGACATAATAGCTCAGAAATCAATCTGCGCGCGCAGGGCAACGGCATCGGTGCTGAATTTGCGTTTGTCTATCGTCTTGCTCGAAATTGGAACTGTTGTGGCCGCAAGCGGGCCGCCCTCTACTTCAGTGTGAATATAGTTGAGCAGGAAGCGAACATAATCAGTGGGTATCCACGTCAGCCCGCCCAAATAGCCAGTCTGTTTGCCACCGCGCCCAAGGCGAGCGTTGGCCGCCGCAAGCGATGTTACGCCAGTTGCGAAATTGTTAGTAACGCCGTTTTTGAGGCGAGCGCTATCAAGATCAAGATAGTCGATCCTGCCAATCAATTGGAATGCGCCAGTGCCGCCTTGGTTGAACGGCTTGAGCACCTTGGTACGGTCGAACAAGCCATTTTTATACCCGCGTGTTTCACCAGTTAGGAAGTAACCGATTTCAAAATGCCCACCGAAGAAGGTTGGGTCGTCGGTGGGGGTAACCGCCGAACCGCCTGTGAACGCATCAAGCCCCGTGGCGCGGTCGCCCGGATTATAGGCCTTCACTTTAATGATTTGTGCTTCGCCGCCCAGGTGGAGTGATTTGAACACGCCGTAAGCTTCAAGGCCGAGGATCAAATCGCTTTTGGCGGCAAAATTGCCAGTATCAACAAAGCGGACGTCGGTTGTCTGCAAGAACGGCCGGGCCCGGTAGCGCGCGACTTGGTTGGTTGACGGCGCACCGATTGAAGTTGAGGCCGCGCCGTTGTCGTTCGACTGAAAATTGCGGTACTGCGCATTGAAGCCAAGGTGCAAAAACCCGTTGAGCGCATAAGGCGAATAGGTGCCGCGTGTCGCCAAGATATAGCCGTCATTATCAAGCGAAGCATCAATCGCATGGGCGACAAATGCACCACCAGTCAGTCGCAGCAAGCCATCCTTGCTCGCAACGCCGAGCGTGAGGCCAAGACGGCGGGTGTTGCCGAACGCATCGTTGGTCTGCGCTCGCTCAATGAACGATGACCAGCGTGAGCTTGTCATCTGTTCAATCCCGTTAAGCGACTCCTGATTGCCAAGCTGCAACGTGATCGGCGCATTTTTTGGCGCATAGCTAAAAATGACATCGCCGAACCCTACCGTGGAATTCGCAAAATCAAATTCAGCTTTGTAGCCAAAATCGCCGGGAAGCGTTCCTTCAACGCCAAGCCGGATGCGACGCGCGCGGAAATTTGTCCCTAAATTGCGGTTGGCGGTAAAATTATCGGGAATGCTCGTGTAAGCGCCGTCAAGCTGAACGCGGCCACGCACCTTAAACGTAAAACCGGCTTTCTCATCGGCGAATTGCGGCGCGCCTTTCCAGCTTGGGGTCACCTTGGTGACTTGTGCTTTGAGTTCATCAAGCTGTTTTTGCAGCCCTTCAATCTGCGCTTCAAGCAGTGCAGTCTTGGCGTCAGCCGCTGACGGGTTGGCTTCCTCGGCAGGCACCGTCAATAGCGAAGCATCTTCAGGCGAAGGCGCGTCAGCAGGTGGTTCAGCCTCTTGCAGTTCGGGCGGAACGACTTGAGCAAAAGCAGGCGCAACAAAAGCCAGTGCCGAAGTTGCCAGCAGCATTGCAAGCACGGAATTATGCGTCATCAAACAAACCCTTTATGTTATCGTGCTAGCGGCTGCCGCTTAGGGGCCGCCGCTAGCGTAAGCAAGCCTATCGCAAAGCACCCGGATTGAGCGGAGTGAGTGTTGTAGCAATCTTGGCGGCGCGAATGCGCGCTGGATCGGGCGAAGCTACAAGACCGAGCTGTTTCAAATAACCTTTAGGCCCAAAGCTGGTTTCGCGGACATATTCCGCCGCAAACTGGCGAATACCGGGGATGGCTTTCGCGTGGGCATTTTTAATATAGATATATAGTGGGCGCGCGCCGGGATACTGGAAACTCGAAATCGTTGCATTGGTCGGTGAAACACCGTTCATCGCGACACCCTTCAAGCGATCAAAATTTTCCTCAAGATAGCTAAACCCGAATACGCCGAGTGTGTTGACGTTACCTTCAAGCTTTTGAACGATCAGATTGTCATTCTCACCCGCTTCGATAAACGCGCCGTCAGTGCGGACACCTTTGCAGATCGCATTATATTTTGGCTCGTCGCTCTTCTTCAGCGCCAAAATCGCTGGACTGGCTTCACAGACGGGGAGCATAAATTGATCAACCATCGAATCGCGTGTGCCCGATGTTGACGGCGGGCCATAGATACGGATGGCTATAGCTGGTAGTTTGGCATTCACATCTTTCCACGTTTTGGCAGTGTTTGGTTTACCAAAAGGTGCCTTTGCGACGGCCATGTAAAAATCGCGCGTACTGATATCGTTCAAGACTGTCGACTTCGATGTCGCGAGTGCAAGCCCATCAAGGCCAACCTGAATTTCGGTAATTTGTGATACGCCATTCGCCGCACAAGTTTTGTACTCCGAGGCTTTTAACCGACGTGAAGCGTTGACCACATCTGGATATTGCGCTCCCACACCGCCACAAAACAATTTGATGCCGCCACCCGTACCCGTCGATTCAACGATTGGTGAAGGCACGCCCGGATTGGCTTTTGCGAACCGCTCTGCGACAGCCTTCGTGAATGGATATACCGTTGAAGATCCAACGATCCGGATGTTGCGACGCATCTGTGCGTATGCGGGAACGGCAACAACCGCGATGGCGGTGGCAGTAAGAATGATTTTGTGTGTGCGTGTCATAATGACCCCTTTTGAATAATTCTGGAGCTTGAGTGCTACTAGGCTCTGGCGACGCATCTATGACCACAGCAAGTCACATGGGTTACAATAATATTGCAAATATATGACAACCCCTGTGGTTTAATCCACGGAACATGACGTTAACGCTGGAAATAAGACGTTTCTTGCGGAAAGCTCGCCATTATGCATCTTCTCTGATCTGCAACATTAAAGTCTTTTTATTGCAATCATATTGAAGTCTGACTGTCATCAAACGCGCCTAGTTCGCTTAGCGGGGCGGCGTGGAGACACATGGCGATTCGGCCATTTCGCGACCCGAGAGTTTGAAAAATTCGGTTTACCGAGATGGAGTATTTATGGCCAAGATTAATCATATTTCCAAAGTTTTGCTTACAAGCGTCGGCTTCCTTGCGCTTGCTGCTTGCGGTGCCGATGATGTCGCGTCGCCGGGTGAGGGCGTGATCATTCCTGGCACCCCGCCAGCTCCTCCGCCCCCGCCACCCCCGCCACCGCCATCGACTGGCCCTGCGGATAACTGCCCTACTGGTACGGCAAATGTTGGTATCATCAACAATCTGCGCAATTGCCAATTGTCTGGCACCATCACTGGCGCGCTTACGATCCGAAATCTGCGTGGCGTAATCTATTCCTTCTCAGGCCGCGTTGCTGTTGGTGTCGATGTTGGCGGCGATGGAAATGCTCCTGGCGGTACGCAAGGCATTTTGACGATTGAACCAGGTACAGTCTTGTTTGGTTCATCGGGCGCTGACTTCCTTCTGATTAATCGCGGTTCGCAACTTTTTGCCGAAGGAACAATGACTCGACCAATCGTTATGACCAGCCGTGCAAATATCGAAGGTACATCGACTGACAACAGCATTGGCCAATGGGGCGGCGTAGTCGTTCTTGGCCGGGCGCCGATCAGCGATTGCATCGGCGCTGGTGTTGTTGGCGGCTCAGTCGGCTGTCAGGGTGCGGTTGAAGGTGTTAACAACGGCTTCTTCGGCGGTGCTTCTGCCAATGATAATAGCGGTCGGATTCGCTTCGTGCAGGTGCGTTATCCCGGATTTGAAATTGCGCCGGGCAATGAACTGAACGGGATCACGCTTGCTGGCGTTGGTCGCGGAACGACCATTGACCACGTCCAAGTGCACAACAGTTCTGACGATGGCATCGAATGGTTTGGCGGCACCGTCAACAGCAGCTTCCTTGTGCTGACCGGCAATGATGATGACAATCTCGATACTGACATTGGCTACATTGGCTATACCCAGTTTGTTTATGTGAACCAGCGAACAGGCGGCGGTGACCGGATTATCGAGGCAGACAGTCCCGGCAATACCGAAATGCTGCCACGGCAGAATGCGCGGCTTGCCAACTTCACCTTTGTGAACAACCGTGCAGCCGATCCGATCCTGCTTCGTGGCGGGACGGATTACACCCTCGTCAACGGTGTTATTACCGCTGCGGGAACCGGCACACAGTGCGTTGATATTGATGAAGCAGCCACGATCCGTGCTGCCGACGCGACGTTGCAGGATCTAGGGCCGCCGGTGTTCCGTTCAAACTTCTTTGGCTGTGCGGGTGGGCTTGCAGAAAATGATACTGACGTGAACGCTGCAATGGTTTCACCGCTGCTCACGATCAACAACAACGTTGCAGCGACCGTGAACAGCTTGGTGGCTCTGTTTGCCGGTGGGCCACTCGGCTTTCCCGGTGCAATGGAAACCGCAGTGACCGCGTTTGATCCAACAACGCTCAACACTGCGGCAAGTGGCAACTACTTCGTTGCGGCGCCCTATGCCGGTGCGTTCCGCAATACTCAAGATACATGGTTTGCTGGCTGGACATGCGGTCTGGTGACGGGAAGCCTTTGTACCGCAGCGCCCGCCAACACTGGCTCATAAAAACCGAATAAGGGCGGCAACGGCTGTTGCCGCCCTTCAATATAACCTGATGTTTCAGGGGGAAATTACCGTGAAGAAGCCGCTAAGCCTTGGCAGCCTTTTGCTCTTATCATCATCAATGTTTCCGGCGGTGGCGTTCGCCCAGTCCGCGCCTCCTGCGCCGCAATCCCAGAAAGAAGAGCAGGTCGAAATTTCTGGCCCTGGTGCCAATGATGCCGAAGAAATCGTCGTTACGGGCCAATTTACACCTAATGTGATCAAATCGACATCCGACGTCATTTCGGTGCTATCCTCTGCTGACATCGCGCGAACAGGTGAAGGTGATATCGCGGGCGCGCTACAACGGGTAACGGGACTAAGCGTTGTCGGTGGACGATTTGTCTATGTGCGTGGGCTTGGCGAACGTTATTCGCTTGCGCTGCTCAACGGCTCACCAATTCCCTCGCCTGAACCACTCCGCCGCGTGGTACCGCTTGATCTGTTTCCAACCAACATTCTTGCCAGCTCGGTTGTTCAGAAAACTTATTCAGTGAATTTTCCCGGAGAATTTGGCGGCGGTGTGATCAACCTCACCACAAAATCATCGCCTGATGAACCGTTCATCGAATATGGCATCAGCGTTGGTGCCAACACCGAAACGACAGGCCAACTCGGCTTTACTTATTTTGGCAGCCGCAGCGATTTTACGGGTTTTGACAATGGTACACGCGATGTACCCAAAGGCTTAGCCACAGCACTCGCCAGTGGAAAGCCAGTTGTCGCAGGCGCAAATTTCACCCGTTCGCAAATCCTTGGTTTCACGACGAGCCTAGAAAACGCGAACACCAATCTCATCCAGCGCAATAATAAT
Source organism: Sphingomonadales bacterium (assembly GCA_031418495.1). Classification (GTDB taxonomy): domain Bacteria; phylum Pseudomonadota; class Alphaproteobacteria; order Sphingomonadales; family Sphingomonadaceae; genus Aquisediminimonas. Next base: position 37,754 of record JANOXQ010000191.1, on the reverse strand, counting down.
ATCCCGTTAGATTTTGGCTTCGATGTGACTGGAGGCAAGACCTTTGAAGTAACCGACGCGCTCTCGCTCGGCGTAATTGGGGCATTCGGCTTTAAGAATGGTTGGCAAACTAAGGGCGGATTGCAACAAACCTCAGCTGGTGTTTCAACTGATGCCACTGGCAACCGCTTCCTTGAAGCGAGCAGCGGCGATTTCCGCTTTCTTTCGACCGAAAACCGAGTGGTCGTGAACGCGCTGTTGGGTTTAACCGCCGAATTTGGTGATAATAAAATCCGCTTCACCAACGTCTTCATCCGCGACAGTTTGAAAGAGGCGCGTATCCAAACGGGAACAGACCGCAGCAATGTCGGTGATGATCTGCTAAATCGTAATTTCACAAGTTTTTTTGAACGGCAGTTGCTGGATTCGCAGATTGTTGGTGAATTTGATTTTGGTGATTTTGATCTTGATTTCCGAGGCACATACGCCAAGTCGCAACGTGAATCGCCCTATGAGCGCGTTAATAGCTATCGCTTCAGTAATGTGTTCAACGATTTTTTCAACGATCTGCGCACTAATGGTACGTCGAGCACAGTCGCCTTCAGTGATTTGAATGATGAAGTCTATTCAAGCTCGGTTGATCTGTCATACAAATTGCCAACGGCGTTTAAAGCGACAGTCTCGGCGGGTTATGCCTATCTCAATAACACCCGTTTTTCCGTGCGGCGCGATTTTCGCTATTTGCCAGTCGATGTGCTTCCTGCCGAAGTCTCGCAGTTGCGGCCTGATTTTCTTTTGTCTGATTTTACTGTGCAGACCTTCAACATCCTCTTAACTGAAACCTCAGGAAATGCTGGGGTCGCTGCCTATCGTTCAGGCCTTGAAGTGCAGGCAGGCTATGTGCAGCTTGAGGTTGAGCCAATCGAAAAAGTTAAGGTTCAGCTTGGTGTGCGCTATGAAGATGGCGATGAATTCGTCAGCCCAGTTGATCTGTTTGGCTCTGGTGGCCTGACCACAACGCGAATCAAAAAAACTGATTATCTTCCCGCTGCAACCGTAACGTGGAATTTTTATGAGGATATGCAGCTTCGCTTGGCGGCTTCAAAAACGCTAGCTCGTCCACAGTTCCGCGAGCTTGCGCCGCAGCAATATCTTGATAGCGAAGTTGATCGGACATTCTTCGGCAACCAATTCCTTACCAACAGCAAACTCGAAAATTTCGACGTGCGTTATGAATATTTCTTCGCCAAGGATCAGCGGCTGACGCTAGCAGGCTTTTATAAGAAAATTGATAAGCCAATTGAAACGGTTGCGTTTCAGCAGGGCGGTACATTTTTTACAACATTTGCCAATGCGCCACAGGCAACGCTCTACGGAGCAGAACTTGAGGCTCAGAAATATTTTGACTTGGATAATCTAGTTGGTGGATCGTTCTTTGATTCACGACGGGTGATCGCAATTGCGAATTACACCTATACAAAATCTGATATTAAGGTGCGCGCAGGCGATACAACAATTCCAGTGACGAGCGCAGGTCTGCCCGTACCTGCCAGTAACCTTTTTGTTGATGGAACCGCGCTCACAGGCCAGTCGGATCATCTGGTCAATCTTCAGCTCGGTCTTGAAGATACGGACTCGCTCTCGCAGCAAACGCTTCTTCTAACCTATGCGAGTAAACGCGTCACAAATCGCGGGCCATCTGGCCAGCCCGACTTGATAGAAAAGCCAGGCATTCGGCTTGATTTCGTTGTGCGGCAAGGTTTTGCGCTTGCTGGGGCCGACCTTGAGCTTAAACTTGAGGGGCGCAATCTAACCAATACCAAGTTTGAAGAATCGCAAACACTAGGTTCGTCGAAAATTTTTAACAATGGTTTTGACATCGGCCGCAGCTTTTCGATTGGCCTGAGTGCAAAGTTCTGATGCTTGCGACCGCGCGATGAAAATATTTTCGTCGCGCGGTCGTTTTCAATCGGCCATAAGCACGGATTAGCATTAACTATAATTAGGAGCGATTCTGTTGCGATTTGGTGCCTTAAAAAGGCCACTTATTGGCGTCGGTGTATCTGCGCCAGCTATCATTCAGATTGTTATTGTCGGTTTTTTGATCATTGGGCTTGCGGTTCAGTCTGCGCGACTAATCTGGATGGTGATCGTTCCTGTTGGGACGGTTGGTGAGTGGCGTCCCGCAACAATCCACGGTAGTGCGACTTCGCGTTCAACAGCAGCAGGCTTTGATCCATTTTTTCGTTTGGCCGTGCCTAGCCAAGAAACGGTGGTCACTTCGCTTGCGTTAAAGCTGTTCGGTGTGCGTATGGACATGGCGACTGGGCGGGGCTCTGCAATCATCGCCACGTCCGACGGGGTGCAATCAAGTTTTGCGGTTGGTGATGAAATTGAACCCGGCGTTACGCTCAAGATGGTATCGTTTGATAATGTGACGATTGATCGTGGCGGCGTGGCCGAACAGATTTTCCTTGATCAGTCTGTGGCAGCCCCAGTCGCTCAGCCAAGCGAAGTTGGCGCGTTTCCGGCGGGCGAGGCAAGTGGTTCGTCGCTGCTCGCGAATAGTATTGAGATTGCGCCGCGTGCTGAAAATGGCAAAATTAGCGGAATGACGCTTAATCCAAAGGGCGACGGCGCGTTGTTTAAGGCGGCTGGGCTTGAACCTGGTGACGTTTTGACAGCGGTGAATGGTAAGTCTGTCAGCGACGGTGAGGATGTCCGGTCAATCCTTGCAGGCGGCGGAACGGTCTCACTTGAGGTTGAACGCGGTGGACGCCGCATGACAGTGAGTGCAAAGACGGGCCAATGAAAAAGCTGATCCTCGCCGCGACGCTCGCGCTTTACCCAATTTCGCCACTTTTGGCGCAGAATACGCTCAATCTGCGTGATGCAGACGTCCGCGCGTTTATTAGAGATGCAGCGCGGGTGACCGGGCGTAGCTTCATCATCGACGGCCGCGTTGATGGCAAAGTTTCGGTCGTCACTGATCGGCCTTTAAGCAAATCCGAATATTTTGAGGTGTTCCTCTCGACGCTGCGCGCCAACGGTTTTATCGCGGTCCCAACAACAGGTGGCCTGCGGATTCAGCCCGTCGAAGGCGCATCAACCCAGCCGGGGAAAATTGGCAGCAGCGGGGCCGCACGCAATCAATTTGTGACCGAGGTATTCCGGCTGCGCTCAATCGAAGCGGCATCTGCGGTTGAAACGCTGCGCCCGCTGGTCAGCCGTGAAGGCTCAGTAACCGCAAATCGCGCTGGCAATAGCTTAGTTGTCGCGGATTATGCCGATAATATCCGTCGCATCCGATCACTGCTAATCCGGATTGATAGCGAAGGCGCGTCAACTGAAGTTATCGCGCTCAAAAATGCAGGCGCGCGTGAGATTGCTGCCTCGCTCCAGCAATTAGCGAGCGGCGGGCAAAGCGGTGGTGAAGGCGCACGAACTGCGATTTCGGTTGTCGCGATTGATAGCAGCAATTCGCTTGCACTTCGCGGCGATAGCGGCACCGTTTCAAGATTTGCTGCGATTGCGCGAGACCTTGATAAACGAGCGGCGAGTGGCACCGAAATCCGCGTGCTGTTCCTCCAACATGCAGACGCCGAAAAATTATTGCCGGTGCTGCAGCAGTTGGTTGGTCAGGCAGGGGCCGCCGTCACTTCGTCTACGCCCTCAAGTGGAAATGGCGCGCCTCCACCGCCTCCACAAGCCACATTAGCAGCGGCACCATCGCCGTCAGGGCGCGCTGCACCCGTTATTGCGCGTTACGAGGGCGTCAACGCGATCATCATTTCCGCTCCCGCAGAACTTCAGCGCACGCTCGGTGAGGTTGTTCGCCAGCTTGATACCCGACGTGAGCAGGTGTTGGTTGAAGCGATCATCATCGAAATTTCGGATACCGCAGCAAAGCGCCTTGGTGTCCAATTCTTGCTTGGCGGCACACCTGGCAGTGGCGTTCCTTTTGCCGCGACCAACTTTTCCAACACTGGCCCCAATTTGCTAACCATCGCCGGTGCCGTTGGTGCACGCGAACTTGATCGCAGTACGACGACAATCAACGGCACCACGACCACCACCACCAACGGAAGTGCCACAAGTGACCAACTTGCCCAGGCGGCGGTTACTTCAATCCTTGGTGCGACGGGCGGATTTGGCGGTTTTGCGACCAACATCGGCAAAAACGGCATCTTCGGCACCATTATCAATGCTATTAGTCAGGATAACAAATCCAATATCCTCTCCACGCCGTCAATCCTAACGCTTGATAATCAAGAGGCGAAAATACTTGTCGGGCAAGAGATTCCAATCACAACTGGCGAGCAACTCGGCCAGAATTTCGATAACGCCTTCCGTACAGTTCAGCGTCAAAATGTTGGGATTCAGCTTGAGGTCAAGCCACAGATCAATGCAGGCGGATCGATCAAATTGTTCATCCGTCAGGAAGTCAGCTCAATTGCAGGGCCAGTATCAAGCAATTTCTCCGATCTGATCCTCAATAAACGCGAAATCCAGACGACGGTGACGATTGATGATGGTCAGATTGTCGCACTTGGTGGCCTGCTTGATGATAATGAACGGCGGACGATTGAGAAAATTCCGCTGCTCGGCGATATTCCGGGGCTTGGCGCGCTGTTCCGGTCAAAGGCAAAATCAAGACAGAAAACCAATCTGATGGTGTTCATCCGCCCGACAATACTCCGCTCAGCCGCCGATGCACGCGCGCTGGCAGAGCTTCGATATGGCTATGCGCGTGATCAGCAGCTTTTGCTCCGACCCGATCAAGAGCCAAGCCTGGACGAGCTGATCCGCGATTATATGGGGGCTGAACCGCCTATCGCCCAGCCTGGTAGTGCTGATTTGCCTCCACCGCCACCGCCCCCACCCCCACCAGCGGCAGTTCCCGTTGAACAGGGCAAACCCGAAATCATCATCCCCGAGGTGAAAAGCTCCTCACAGCGCATCCGCCCGGTTGATGTGCCGCCAAGCGATCCCAAAAAAAGAGCGAGGCCGACGCCATCATTGAGGTGCAGCGGCCGAGCTTGCCTTACGGGTTCGCTCGCAAATTTGGGGTTGTGATTGACCGTATGGACGGTGAAGCGGTCGGCGTTTCTTTACGCGAAGGCGCGGATCCGCATATCCTGCTTGAGGTGCGGCGGCATCTGGCGCGGACATTTGCTGTCTCGCACGTCAGTCCGGCGCGTTTCGATGAATTGCTCTCCACTACTTATGCGATGGACGGGGAAGCGGCGGCGATGGCGGCGGGTTCGCTTGGGCTTGGTGATGATCTTGATCTGATTGCGGGCGGAATGCCGAGTGCTGAGGATTTGCTTGATAGCAGCGACGATGCCCCCGCAATCCGCCTGATCAACGGCATTATTGCCGACGCAGTGCGGCAGGGTGTGTCCGATATTCACATTGAGCCATATGAAAGCGGACTCGTCATCCGGATGCGGATTGACGGTATCTTGCGCGAAACGCTGCGGATGCCAGCGCATGTTGCGCCCGTTATCGTTAGCCGGATTAAGGTGATGGCGCGGCTCGATATTGCCGAGCGGCGTTTGCCACAGGACGGGCGAATTGGTCTGACGCTGGGCGGAAAACAGCTTGACGTTCGCGTTTCAACGCTCCCTGCGCGCGGCGGCGAACGTGTGGTGCTGCGTATTCTTGATAAGGATAATGCCGGGATCACGCTTGATGGTCTTGGTATGGCCTCGGCAATAAACGCGCTGTTACGCGATGCTTTTGCTGAACCGAATGGGATTATTCTCGTTACCGGGCCAACCGGCTCGGGCAAAACGACGACACTTTATGCGGGGCTGCGTTTGCTCAATGATGGTACGCGCAATATCCTCACCGTTGAAGACCCGGTTGAATATGCGGTTGATGGCGTTGGCCAGACCCAAGTGAGTGCCAAGGTCGGCCTGACGTTTGCGGCGGGATTGCGGGCAATTCTGCGCCAAGATCCTGACGTCGTAATGGTCGGTGAAATACGTGACCGAGAGACCGCAGAGATTGCGGTGCAGGCCTCACTCACCGGGCATCTTGTGCTTTCGACCGTTCACACCAACGATGCCGTCGGCGCGATCACGCGGATGCGCGATATGAAGGTCGAGCCGTTCCTGCTCGCCTCAACTCTGCGCGCAGTGCTCGCACAGCGTCTGGTGCGGCGGTTGTGCGCGCAGTGCCGCAAGCCTGTGCAGACTGACAGTGCCGTCAGCGCGTTGCTCGGCATTGCAGAAGGCACTATGATTTACGAAACCGTTGGCTGCGATGCGTGCGGCGGCAGCGGTTATAAGGGCCGGATCGGTGTGTTTGAAGCCATACGGATCGATGATAAAATCCGCCGCCTGATCAATGAAGGCGGCGATGAAGTTGATATTGCTGCGCACGCTTTTGCATATGCAGAGAATTTAACATCAGCCGCACGCGCGCTTGTACGCGAAGGATTGACGACACCTGAGGAAGCGATCCGCATTTCGCGCCGGGAAACCATCGATGACTGAGTTTGACTATGTCGTGATCGATGTCGCGGGTAAGGAGCGACGCGGGCGGGTCGCTGCGGAAACGCCTGACGCTGCGCGTGCTGACCTGATCAAACGCAAGTTTTACGTTGTTCAGATTGAGCAGGGCAGTTGCGCTGCGCAGCGATCTGCTCCGCTCGTTTCGGGCATGCGGTTTGGCAAAAGGCGGGTGACGACCAAGCAACTGACGCTGTTCACACGCCAGCTTGCGACGCTCACGCAGGTTACGCCGCTTGAGGAATCGCTTCGCACCATCGCGCTCCAAACCGAACAGCCCCATGTCCGCGATGCAATTGCGTCAGTTCATGCCGGTGTGTTCGAAGGCCGCCGTCTTGCCGACGCCATGGCGCGTGAGGGCAAAAGCTTTCCGCCGCTTTTTCGCGCGATGGTGTCTGCGGGGGAAAGTGCGGGCACGCTGCCGATCATCCTCGAACGGCTGTCAATCCTGCTCGAACGTCAAGCGGTGGTGCGCAGCAAAGTGATCACCGCGCTCGCCTATCCGATTGTCCTCGCGATTGTCGCGATGTTCGTCGTTGGCGCGCTGATGATCTTCGTGGTGCCAAAAGTCGTTGAGCAATTTGATACCGTCGGCCAGCAGCTGCCGATGCTGACGCGGATTGTGATCTGGCTGTCGGACTTTCTTGCGAATTGGTGGTGGGCTCTGCTGATTGCGCTTGGGTTGAGCCTCGTGCTTGGTTGGCAGGCACTGCGTGACCCCAAATTGCGGCTGCGTTTTGATGGATGGTTGCTCCGGCTGCCACTGTTTGGGCGGTTGATCCGCGATCTCCACGCCGCCCGAATGGCGCGCACGCTCGCGACGATGGTGGCAAGCCGATTGCCGCTTTATGAAGGTCTTTCGCTTACCACCCAGACGGTGCATAATCGTGCTTTGCGCGCGGCGTCGGAAGAGATTGTTGAGGCCATTCGTGGTGGTGGCAGTCTCTCTGCTGCGCTCAAACGCACCGCTGTTTTTCCGCCGCTGCTTGTCTATCTGACGGCGTCAGGCGAAACATCGGGCCAGCTTGATACGATGCTTGAGCGCGCCGCCGATTATCTCGAACGTGAATTTGATAGCTTTACTGCCGCCGCGCTGTCGATGCTTGAACCAGCGATTATCGTCCTGATGGGCAGTATCGTTGCGGCGATTGTGCTATCAATTCTTCTCCCCATTCTCCAACTCGAATCGCTTGCGGGCGCATGAGGTTTTTAATGCGTAAGAAGGACGAGGGCTTTAGCCCTAAGGTGCGTTCCGCCGAACACGGCTTCAGTATCAGACTGCGTTCCGCCGAACACGGCTTCACGCTGATCGAACTTATGGTCGTGATCGTGATCCTTGGATTGCTGGCAACCGTGGTTGTGATTAACGTTCTGCCCAATCAGGACAAGGCTATGGTTGGTAAGGCGAAGGCCGATGTCGCGCTGATTGAGCAAGCGATGGAGCTCTACAAACTCAACAACCTCACTTATCCGTCGGGTGCTGATGGGCTTCAGGCATTGGTTACTGCGCCTGCGTCACTGACCCAGCCACAGCGGTATCAGCCTGGCGGATATATCAAGAAACTTCCCAAAGATCCGTGGGGACGTGACTATGTCTATGCCAATCCAGGGCGAAACGGCGCGATCGATATCTATTCACTTGGTGCCGACGGTGCCGAGGGAGGCGAGGGCGAAAATGCGGATATCAGCAACGCCGAATGACGCCGAACACGGCTTCACGTCTTTGAGGCGTTCCGCCGAACTCGGCTTTACGCTGATAGAACTCATGGTCGTGATCGCGATCATTGGCCTCATGTCGGCGGCGGTGATTTTTAATCTGCCTGATCCTCGCGGCAATCTGGTTGATGAGGCTGAACGTTTTGCCGCGCGCGTTGTCGCTGCGCGTGATGAGGCGGTGATCACAGCGCGCGAAACCCGTGTTCGGGTTACGCAGACGGGTTATGCGTTTGACAAGCGGCGGCGCGGCGAATGGACTGTGATGGATGGAAAACCATTGCTTCCGTCGAATTGGGCCGAAGGCACGCAAGCGAGTGCAGCTGAAATCATCTTTGATCCAACGGGCCTTGCCAGTGAAACGCAGCGCGTTCAGATTTCGCGCGACGGCGCACGCGTTGCGGTTGATTTTGGTATGGATGGAACGATCCGTGTTGCGGGATAAGCGGGCGCGCGAACGCGGCTTTACCCTCATTGAAATGATGGTGGCGCTCGCTGTGTTCAGTCTGGCGGCGCTCGCCTTGCTACGTTTGCAAGGGGCTACTGTGACCAGCACTGCGGTAATTGAAACGCGCGCGCTTGGCCAGATTGTTGCCAATAATCTCGCGGTTGAGGCACTGACCGACGCAGTGCCGCCGCCGCTTGGCAAAAGCGAAGGTGTCGTTGAAAATGGCGGGCGCAAATGGCGCTGGAACCGCGTCACCAAACGCACCGCTGACGTGCGGATTGTGCGGATTGATATCGGCGTGGTCGATGAATTCGGTCGCCCCGGCGGCGCGCTTAGTCTTGCGAGGACGGCGCAGTGATAAAACTCAATCCGCAAGCGCAGGTAGGCTTTACACTCGTTGAACTGATCATTTCACTGTTTATTTTCGGGATGCTTGCTGCAGCCGGGGTCGGGCTGTTGAGTTATAGCACGCAAGCACAAGCAGTGACGGCACAGCGGCTTGAGGGCGTCGCGGCTGAGCGTCGGTTAACCGCTATCCTCACCAACGATCTTGCCCAGGCGGTTGCGCGCGTCAGCCGCGATATCACTGGCGCGCCCGAACCTGCGTTTCGCGGCGGGCAGGGACCTGTGCTGCTGCACTATGTTCGTGCTGGCTGGTCAAACAGCGGCGATGCAACGCGGAGCGGAATTCAGCGGGTCGAATGGCGGCTCAACCAAACAAAACTTGAACGCATCACACGCCCGCTGGTCGATGGCGCTCCTGATGCTGAGCCTGCGATCATGGCAGAGAATGTCGAACGCGTTGCGCTGCGCTTCCGTAATGAAGGCACTTGGCAGTCCGATTGGACGCCGAGCGATCCACTCGAACTGCCTGAAGCGGTTGAGCTGGTCATCACGCGCAAGGGCGAAGCACCGCTAACCAGGCTGTTTCTGGCAGGAGCGGGATATTGATTCCGCGCCAATCCGAAACGGGGGCCGCGCTGCTCACGGTACTAATGCTCGTTGCTGTCATCGGCGTGATTGCTGCGGCTTCGCTTGAGCGGATGAAGATTGCTACGCGCCAGTCGATCAACATGGTCGCGATTGATCAAGCGCGGGCATATGGCCTTGCAGCGGAAAGCGTCGCGCTCTCACGGATAGCCGATCTGGTTGGCCGAGATAGTGGGAAAACAACGCTTGATGGCGACTGGCAAGGGCGCGAAATTCCTTTCCCGATTGATGGCGGCACCGCAAATGCAAAGCTGCTTGATGGTGGCAATTGCTTTAATCTCAACAGCGTTGTGACGGGCGATACGGGTACGCGGCTGAGCGCTCGGCCTGTTGCGGTTGAGCAATTCACGGCGCTAATGATCGTCCTTGGTGTGCGCTCAAATGATGCGCAACCCATTGCGCTCGCGCTCGCCGATTGGGTTGACAGCGACTCCGCGCCGCTGCCCGGTGGGGCTGAGGATGGCAGCTATGCGCGCGCCAAGACACCCTATCGTACTGCCAACACGTTGATGGCTGATGCCAGTGAAATCCGGGTGCTTGCCGGCATGACGCCTGAAATCTATGCCACGATCCGACCTTGGGTGTGCGCGCTACCGGTCACCGATCTTTCACCGATCAACGTCAACACATTGCTCCCCGCGCAAGCGCCGCTGGTTGCAATGCTGATCCCCGGCAAATTGAATGTGCAAACCGCGAAACGGATGATCGACGAACGGCCACGCGGCGGCTACGGCAGCGTTGTGAATTTCTGGAGCCTCCCTGCGCAAAGCGGCATTACGCCCTCACCCGAAGTGCTTGAGCAGACGCGGGTAAAAACGCGCTGGTTCGCGCTTGATCTGTCGATTGAGCTGGCTGGTGCAGAACTGCGCGAGACGGCGCTGGTTGACGGATTGATCGCGCCCGCACGGCTTGTGCGCCGCGCCTACGGCGATCCATCATGAGCGGTGTGCAGATAATATTCCCCGATGCAGAAGCGCATTGGTTGCGCGTGCAAGGCGGCGAAATCGTCGCACGCGGCGATCAGGCGGGGCTGCTCGCGGCGTCGGACGGTGAAACCCGCCTGCTTGTTGCCCCCGCGCGCCACGTGTCGCTTCATGCGCTTGACTTGCCCGATCTTGCTCCAGCGCAAGCAAGAGCGGCGGCGCAACTCGCGCTTGCGGAAAAAAGCCTGCTCCCCGCTGATCAGCTTCACATAGCGTGCGGTGCTCAGGGCGAGGATTCGCCTGCGCGTACCATTGCACTGGTTTCACGCATCCAGATGCAGGCGTGGATTGAGGCGTTTGATCCTGATGTGATCGTACCAGCCCCATTGCTCCTGCCACAGCCGGATGAAGGCTATGTCCGCGCGATCCTTGGTGATGAGGTCGTGCTGCGCGGCGTCGACACAGGCTTTGCCGAAGACGAAATACTCGCCCCGCTGCTCACCCGCGATGCGCCCGTAATTACGCTTGAGCGCGATGCACTCGAAGCGGCAGTGATTGCTGCGGCCATCAACCCGCCGATCAACCTGCGTGACGGCGAATTCGCGCGGCGGCGGCAATGGCGGCTTGATCCGCACTGGGTGAAGCGGACGGCGTGGATTGCGGCGGCGCTCCTCATCGTGACGCTACTTATCCCGCTGACCCAGATTGCCCGGCTGTCATGGGCGAGTGACACGCTTGAGCAAACCAGCGTCTCGCTCGCTCAAGCCGCGCTTGGTGAGGCGGTTGCACCCGAAGCCGCAGTCGGTGCGCTTGATGCGCGGTTGGCGGCCCTGCGCGGTGGCGGGGCGGGCTTCACCAAGACGGCAGCGGCGGCGTCGCGCGCAATCGAAGCAACCGCCAATGTAGAGCTTACCGCTATGACCTTTGACCCTGACGGCACGTTGCGCCTCACGCTCCGTGCGACAACCGCAGATGAAATCAGCACGGTGCAGGCGCGGATGCGCGCGGCTGGGCTTGATGTCACTTCCGGTGCGATCAACCCAAGCCAAGGCCAGCCGACTGTCGAGACACAGGTGCGCGGAAGATGATCGCGCAACTCCGCAACTGGTGGGGCGAACGCAGCCCGCGTGAGCAGTGGATGCTCGGGGCAATGGCGTCGGCGATTGCGGCATTCCTAATGTGGTTTGTGGTGCTGATGCCACTCGCCAGCGGGCTTGAACGCGCCCGCGCGCGTCACAATCAGGCGGTGGTTGATCTGGCGACAGTGCGCGGCAAAGCCCCCGCGCTTAAAGCCATTCTCGCCAAGCCCGCGCTCCCGCTCGGCGCGCCCGTGCCCGCCTTTGTCAGCCAGTCGGCGGGTGAGGCGGGCTTTACCTTGTCGCGCACTGATCCGGTGGGGACGAACGGCGTCGCGATTGCCATCGTTGCGGCGAAAAGTCCGGCGCTGTTTGATTGGCTGGGCAGCCTTGATGCACGCGGCATTTTCGTGTCGCAGCTTACCATCCGCACCAATAGCGATATGACCATCGCGGTTGATGCTACGCTCAACGCGCGCGGGGAGTAAGTGTGCGCAGGGCGGGGCTTTTGTTCGCGGGCGTGCTGATCATCGCGCTGATCGCTGCCTTTCCGCTCCGTCTGGCGCTTGGCGCACTTGGCGGAACTGGCGCACTCTTCACGGCGCGCGCGGCAGAGGGCAGCATCTGGAACGGGCGCTTACGCGATGTCAGCATTGACGGCGTCAGTCTGGGCGATTTTTCGGCCAAACTCTCGGCCGTAAAACTGTTAAGCGGCACCGCCGCGATCCAGCTTCGCGCGCTATCAGGTGAGCAAGCTGCCGCCACACTCATCGCGACATTCGCCAATTACGGCGCGGATAGCGTCACCACTCGGCTCGTTCTCCCCGGCGCGTTTGATCCGCTCCCGGTTGAAAGCGTTGACCTGAAAGATGCCAGCGTCCGCTTTTCCAAAAGTGGCTGCGCGTCAGCCGATGGCCAAGTGCGCGTCACGCTCGCGGGTACGCTCGCCGGGATCAGCCTTGGCCAGCAACTGCTCGGCACCCCGCGCTGCGACGGTAAAATCCTCACCCTCGCGCTCGTCAGCCAATCGGCAATGGAGCGGATCACGTTGCGCTTTGTTCCCGACGGGCAGTACAGCGCCAAATTCCTGATACGCGCGAGCGACGCGGAGATGGCGGGGAAGCTCAACGCGGCGGGTTTTAGGGAGACATCCGAGGGGCATTTTGTTGAGATTTCGGGGCGGTTTTAGAGTGCGCCCCCTGTTCCCCTTCAGGGGAGAGGGGGGCGGCACCACACGTCACCCTGAACTTGTTTCAGGGTCTATCTCTCCACAAGCGAAGGCGGAGTTTGTTGAGACATGGATGCTGAAACAAGTTCAGCATGACGGGTGTGGTGAAGATTTCGGGGCGGTTTTAACCTCACTCACCCAGCAGCCGCCCGCTCCTGATTTAGCCTAAACAGCCGCGCGAGGATTTCATCTTCGGTCATTGCGCCGGCGCGCCAATCATCGCCCCAGCCGTAAGCATCGGCCACCGCGAGATCGAGCGCCTTATGCGCATTGTCGAGCCACGCGGGGCGGGCGTTGTAGAGATTGGTGAGTGTGCGTTTCTTTAACTCCACCGCCGCCGCCGCATCGCGCGGCAGGATGCGGTCGGGATAGCCGGGGACAACCTCAGGCGTGCGGATGATCAGGTCTTGCGGGTTCAACCAATTTTCGCGCAATTCATTCAACCGCGCGGCGGCAGCGGCAATGGCGATGGCGCGGCGGTCATCCGCATAATCAGCGGCAGGAATATTGGGCGTCAGGCCAGCAGGGAAGGGGAAGGTTTCGAAGGTCATAGTTGGTGGGTATCTTGGATCACCGCCTTTACCCAAATCCATGTTTTTCGCGAGGCTCCATATCCGGTGAAATGAACTCTCCAGATTACCTAGAAATGTGTCGTCGTCACGAGCAATCGCTACAAGGTTATTCGATGCAAGTACAGAATTCTCGGCAAAGATAAAAACGCGATGTTTTGACGAAAACGGCGTCAAAATTATCCGCGAAAAATTCTTTGTCGCTGCTCGCATTTCTGGCCGTGGTCTCCAATGTAAATGCCAGAATTTTTCAAGCCAGTCTTGAGTTTTTGGGTCGATCGACTTGTTAATCAGCCGAGCGGTCCCAACAGTCTTGCTAATATGCTCAAATACATCTTCAAAATATGCGGCATCGCCAAGAGAGATTCCGTCAAAATCGACAACCCATTGGTCTCGACTCCGACGCACGATTTCATACGTGTTCCAGTAAGGCCTAAGCACCGACGCATTGTGCTTTCCGTGAACATTCATCGGTCTATTAAGCCATTCCCTTGCAAGCTCGCCGGAAACGTCAAACGGTCCACTCGGTTGCACGCCGATAAACGCCACGCCGAGATTTTGTGCAAGTTTCTTTGTTTTTGTTAGATCGGTTTCGCCACCTTTTACATTGGGATGGATAGCGGCAACGTTGTTGCCATCCAAAACACGTTGAGTATCCCCTCCGTGCCGTTCCCAAACGGTAATGTTCACCCGAACGGCGGCTTCGGCGGAGGGCCAAATTATATTTGAAGTGGCGAAAACGATCTCTGAGTTCACGTAAAGGTTGTTCAAAAGTTTGATGCCCGCACCAGCGAATGCTTCTTTGGAAGCTACTAGCCCAAATCGGTCTATGGATTTAGAAGCCAAAATATCTCCCGCTTTACGAAACCAGAACATCACAAAATTTCCAGCACCAGGGACATCGTAAATTTTACGCAAGCCGTTGACGTACTCAGTCCCCAACTCCTTTTTCATGTCGCGCCCACCGAGAAACGGGGGGTTACCAACGATCACATCGGAGCGGGGCCACTTAGTCGCCTTGCCATCAGCATCCATAAGCGCATCGCGGCACTCTATCGTCTGCAACGGCTTCAAAATCGGATTCTTGCTCGGTTCAAAGCCGTTGCGGCGCATCCACTGGATTTCGCCGATCCACACGCTGACCCGCGCAAGTTCGGCAGCGTAGCTGTTCAGTTCGATCCCTAGCACACATTCCGGCCCCACGCGGGGGAAACCGCGCGGTAGGCCAAGCGCCTCGGCATCCAGATTGGCGCGGTGCTCCAAATCCTTTAGCGAACGCAGCGCGACATACAGGAAATTGCCCGAACCACAGGCAGGGTCCAGCACGCGGAAATTGACCAGCCGTTCGATAAAGACGTTGTGGATTGCCCCTGCCTCGGCCAGCAACTTCTCTCGCTTGCGGCGGTCCGCCGGGGTGAGCAAGCGGTCCTCCGTCCGTTTTGGCGCGCTGTCGATCAGCGCCGCCATCTTGCCCAGCGTTTCTGCCCATTCGGCCTGTAGAGGATCAATGATCACCGGCTTTACGATCATCATGATCTTTTCCCGGTCGGTATAATGCGCGCCCAACTGGCTGCGCTTTGCGGGATCGAGCCCGCGTTCGAACAGCGTGCCCATGATCGCCGGGTCGATCTGCGACCAGTCACGCCGGGCAACCTTTGCCAGTTGCTCTACATCATCCTCAGTCAGCGGCAGCGGTTCTGCACCGTTGAACAGCCCCCCGTTGAACCATTCGATTCGTTTGAATCCCACTTTGCCGCCCGGCTGTGCCATCGCACCAAACAGCGTACCTGCATGTTCGGGAAAATTCTTCCATTCAAACCGGCACAATTGCAGCATGTCAGTGAACATGTTGTCGGGCAGCAGCTTTGCATCCTCTGCAAACATACAGAATATCAGCTGCTGAATGAAATGTGCGACATCATCCGATGCATGGCCGCGTTCACGCAATCGTTGCGCGAGCGAGGCAAATTCGCGTGCGGTTTCCTCGGTCAGTTCGGCCCGGGTCTTTGATGGCTTGAAAGCATCGGGATCGGTAAAGGCGCACTTCAACCGTTCCCGCTGTTCCGCATCCAGCAAGTCATCAAGGCTGAAATCAAGCACCTCCTGCACCGTATTAGTGAAATTAGTGTGGATGCGGATCGTCTCCATATCCGACACGATCATCAACGGCGGATTTTCAAGGCCCACCTGATATTGCAGCAACTGCGCAAACGCCTTTTCCAGATTGGCGTGCTTGCCCTTATACTCCCACGCAAACGCACCCTTGCGCCAGACATCGGCCCAGCCGTCACCGCCGCTGGTTTTGCCGACGCCTTTTTCGAACGTAAACCATTCGCCGGTCGGGTCGGCAGTGTTGGGATCGGCCAACCCAAGCAGCGCGCAGAGATCGTTGAAATGGCTTTGGCTGGCGCTGCGTTCCTTCAACGCGTTGGCGCGCCATTTGCGGATGAAATCATTTGGCGTCATATTAGGTGCATTAGCGCGATATTTGCGGAGCGATAAGGGTATTTGCAGCATAGATGGTGCTATTTTGATCAAATCCGGCGCAACGGGAAGGGTTTTTTGAGGCTTTTTTGAAGGCATATCGCTAGCATTTCCGTGCTTTTTTACCCCCTAGTCAGGCGTGACCCCTTCCACCATTTCCACTGTCTGATTTGGCGAAAATGGGCTGCAAAATTTGTGCCATGTTTTGTTTGCTGTGCCCCTTGCTCAGCATGTCTGCTGCCAATATTCTCTCGCTATTCGTTTGACTTAACGGCACTAGCATTGAATGATTCGCGACAACAGGGGATGACGTCGATGAAGTCGACCGCAGTTCTTGTCGATCTTGTTGGATATAGCGATATGTCCCGGCTGCTTGAGGATTCGCTTGGGGTTCAAGCCACGCTATCGCTCAACCAACAGGTACAGCGCCTGATTGGTGATGCGCTTTCGGAGGCGGGTGGCACCGCTGCTGATAATGTCGTTATGACCACGGGAGATGGTGCGCTTCTCACCTTTACCGATCCAGACCGCGCGCTTGATTTTGCTGTAAGACTGAACCGATGCGCTGCTCGCCACAATGCAGGCGTTATAGAACCACGCGCGCGCCGTGTCTTTCGGGTTGGTATCAGTACAGGCGAAATAGCGGTCGATCCAGACACTGGCTCCCCGGCTGGAATGGCAATTAGTCGCGCTGCAAGGCTTGAGGCAAAGGCTGATCCTGGTGGTGTTTTGATCGACAGTGAAAGCTGGAACGCCGCCAGCGATATACTTAAGGCGGCCTATATTGGCCCTGAAGATATTAGCGGAAAGCGCGATGAGCATTTCGAGGCTTACCGCGCGCAGGTTGACCCTGAAGGCATAGCCCATGCGGCTTATTGGACTGATGCGAAGACCGATACTAGCCCAGAGGGCATAGCCGCCAATCTGGCTAAGCGAACCGGCGAGGCTTTGCCCGCTGTGGGTGCGAAGCGACGCCAAATCATCATTGGGGGTGGCAGTGTCGCCCTTGTCGCGCTGGGCGGCTTTGTAGGATGGCGAAGCGGATTTTTAAGCCCTTCAGCAGAATCGAATAGTGTTGCCGTGTTGCCATTCAAAAACTTGAGCGGGGATGCGCAGCAAGCCTATTTTTCTGACGGATTATCAGAAGAAGTGCGCGCCACACTGGCACGCAATGCGCTTCTAAAGGTTGCTGCTCCAACATCATCAGGGGTATTCCGTAACCATAGTGAGGATGCCATTTCGATTGGAAAACAGCTTGATGTTGCCTATTTGCTTGAAGGCAGTGTCCGCCGCGCAAACGGAATAGTGCGGATTTCAGCCGAGCTTGTTGATACCAAATCTGGCTTTTCCAACTGGTCACAAAGTTTTGATCGACCAATGACTGATATTTTTGCGGTACAAAGTGAAATTGCGAACATTGTCGCGGAGGAGCTTGCCGTGCGAATGGTTACAGGTGCGCCGCCAAGTGAAACCAGCGCTAAGCTGACGACAGGCGGCACCACGAATATAACCGCTTATGATATGTTCCTACGCGGCCAGGCTTTTTATAAATTGAGCGTTGATGAAGCCACTGATCGCGCAGCGCTTGCAGAATTTGATAAAGCTATTGCACTTGATGAGAATTATGCAGCCGCTCATGCGGCTCGCTCGCGCTCTTTGGCCAATATTGCCAATAGTACGAATGATCAGTCACAGATTCGTAAGCTCTTTGAAGATGCAGTGTCGGCTGCCCAACGTGCGGTTGCGCTTGCTCCTGATTTTGCGGATGCACACTCAGCACTTGGTGTCGCATTTGCCTTTGGCAAACTTGATGTGAAAAAGGCACGCTCTCCTTTTGAACGATCAAGAATGCTCGGGGTTGGTGATGCAGAAGTTTTGGCTCGATTTGCGCTATTTAGCGCAAGGTGCGCACGCGATTCTGCTGCGCAGGATGCTATCAAGCGAGCGCTCTCGCTTGACCCGCTCAACCCACGCACGTTTCGAACCGCCGCAACAGTAGAATATGCCGCTCGGCGTTATGCTGCGTCAATCAAGTTAAATGAGAAAGCGCTTTCACTTAATGCGAAGCTCGCCGCCTCAAATGCAGCAATTGGCGATGCTTTATTAGGTCTTGGTCGCCTCAAGGAAGCCCGTTCCGCTTATATTCGGGACGGAAGCTCTGCCTTTGCATTGGCTGGGATTGCTATAGTTGAACGTGCAATGGGCAGTAACGCTACTGCGAATGCCGCATTCAATAAACTTGTTGCTACTAGTGGCAACAGCGCGCTTTATCAGCAAGCTCAAGTCCTTGCCAAATGGGGCGATACGACAGCGGCGCTTGCCACGCTTCAGAGGGCGCGGAAGAGTGAAGACTCGGGTTTGCTTTTGATTCGTACCGATCCGATGCTCGATTCATTGCGCAAAACGTCAGATTTTTCGAGATTGCTATTATCTATCGGTTTCGAGTAAACTATATGAAGCGTTAAAGGAGGCTAACACCATGGAAAATAACGATAACACACCTACACCCGGCTCAGATTTGGAAGATACCGAAATCGGCGGCGAGGTTGAAACGAAAGCAAATGCTAAGAAACCCCATGGGGTAGCTGCAGCGCAGAACCCAGACAAAGTCTGAAAAACACTCGACGATCCCCATACTCTAAAGTGTGGGGATCGTTAGCGGGCTACGCCTGATAATCGCTTTCATTTCCGTCGTGATGAAAGCGGACATATCATTCCAACGGCGCAAAAGTATGCGCTTGACTAGCTTAGCCTAACCTAGTTGGAAAAAACGGGGCTAACAGAGACACTGTCTCTCCACCGTGTCGAAGCAGCTCCACTCGCCATATTGTGCTTTTTCATTTTATTAATGTGATTGTCAATTTCCACTGTAACTGCCAAAAATATGTTGTGAGCCGCATACATCTAATAAAATTTCTGATTTCAGATATTGTAGGCAGATGAAAAATTGAACTGAAGTAGGTTCAGATGCCTCTGGAAGACGTAAATATTGAAACTACGAATCTGAGGGCCGGACGTTCGAATCGTTCTGGGCACGCCAATAACTTCCTTAAATAGCTGGTTCTAAGGTTCGATCAGCATACTTGTTCTTTTCGAACGTTGAAAACAGGTTTAGGGTCTTTCTATGCTTCCACTGCCGCTTGAAATGCTGTTCCAACCCGGTTTGACCGCACTTGGACGCTTGCAGTCGCGCGCGCCGCTTTTCCCCTACACGCTATCAGAGGGTAATGAGGTGCGACGGCGAAAATCGCTTGATGGGCTATGGCAGTTTCAACTTGTTGATTCGCCGCTATCAGCGCCTGTCGGATGGCAAAATGAAGATGTGTCGGCTTGGCGCACCATTAACGTCCCGGGCGTCTGGACGATGCAGGATACTGGCGATTTGCCAATTTATTGCAACGTTCTGATGCCCTTTATGCACCCGCATGAGCAAGGCGAAGTGCCTGAGCATAATCCAACGGGCCTCTATCGCACCAGATTTGAAGTGGGTGCCGATTGGGATCAGCACGCCACCGTCTTGCATATTGGCGGATTTGAAAGCGTGGCGCTAATCTGGTGCAATGGCACGTTCGTAGGCATGGGCAAGGATAGCCGCTTGCCATCCGAATTTGATGTGACCAAGTATTTGATAGCAGGCGAAAATAACCTAGCAATCATGGTGATTAAATGGTCTGACGCGACATGGATTGAGGATCAGGATCACTGGCGTCATGGCGGCATTCACCGCTCGGTCTATATCGAAGCGCGCGCGATTACGCGGATTGATGATATGATCATCGTCGCTGATTATGATGCTGAAACTGGAGTCGGCACGCTAAATTTGCGTGCGCAAGTACAGGGCGAATCCGTTGGTTACACCGTTACGGCGCGACTTGAAGACAGCGCAGGCAATCTGGTTGCCGACCTTCCCACTGCTGAGGTTCAGCAATTCCCTCATGACGCTGGCTTCATGCAGCAACTGGTAACAACTTACACCTATCCAGGGCATGAGGCGGAGCTGGCGTGCAGTGTTGCGGGCGCAAAGCCATGGTCTGCCGAAGCGCCGCATCTTTACCGCCTGACTACCGAATTGATTGATCCGCAAGGCATCACGACCGAAATTCATCAAAGCCGGGTAGGCTTTCGCCGCATTGAAGTGCGCGACCGGCGTTTGCTGGTGAACGGCAGGCCGATCATCATCATCGGCGTTAATCGCCACGACCATCACCCGGAAAACGGCAAGACGCCAAGCCTTGAAGATATGCGCGCTGACCTTGTTTCAATGAAGCGGCATAATATCAACGCAGTGCGCACTGCACATTACCCCAATGATCACCGCCTGCTTGATCTCGCTGATGAACTTGGGCTCTATGTGATTGATGAGGCGAATGTTGAATGCCACGCGCGCTGGAAGGCGGTGGCGAATAACCAGCGCTATCAAACGGCGATTATCGAACGCACGCACCGTATGATCCTGCGTGATCGCAATCATCCCTCAATCATTGGCTGGTCACTTGGCAATGAGTCAGGCCACGGCCCTGCGCATGACGGTGCTGCGGCGCTTGCCCGCTGCCTCGATCCAACGCGGTTTATTCATTATGAAGGCGCAGTTGCTGACCGTTTTATGACGTTCTGGGGTGATCCAAGCGCTGCATCGCAGCAGCCGCCCAGCCGATCAGAGCGAAACACCACTGATCTTGTCTGCCCAATGTATCCGCCAATAGATTTTATCATCAATTGGGCGCGCTGGGCAGAAAATACCAAACTTGATGATCGGCCCCTGATCATGTGCGAATATTCTCATGCGATGGGGAACAGCAACGGCTCAATCAGCGAATATGTCGATGCATTTTATGCTGAACCCGCGCTTGGCGGCGGCTTCGTCTGGGAATGGCGTGATCACGGTCTTGCGCAGACCGATGAGAATGGCCGCTTTTACTGGGCTTACGGCGGGCATTTCGGCGAAGAACGGCACGACGGCAATTTCTGCTGCGATGGCCTTGTTGGCCCAGATGGTGCGCCGCATCCGGGCTTGCGGGAATATATGTGGGCTGCGCGTCCGCTTACGGCTGAATGGCTCGGCGAAAATAAGGTGCAAATCACCAATCGTCGAGTTTTTGCGTCAAGTGATGACCTTGCCTTGCAATGGTCAGTGCAAAAAGAGGGCGAAACCATTGAGCGCGGCGTGCTTGATATCAGGCTTGCGGCTGGCGCGTCCGAACAGGTTGTAGTTCCCTTCACCGTGGTGATTGATAGCGACTCTGAGTTTCACCTGACACTTAACTGGGTTTTGAAAGCGGATACGGATTGGGCCGATGCCGGACATCTGATTGGCTGGGATCAGCTTGCCTTGTCACAGCCGCAACGTACCTCCGCGCCTGCCGAGATTCCCCCTGGGTTCACTGCCAATAATGTTGCGGGCAAGCGCTTAGAGGCGGGTAGCACGATAATTACCCTCGACGACAATGGCCTGATCCAAAGCGTCGTTGCGGGCGGTCAGACGGTCATTACTGGCGATGTCACCGCTTGCTTCTGGCGTGCGCCAACGGATAATGACGGCGTTCAGACGCTTGAAGAATCTGTCATGCCAAGCCGTTGGAGGGAATGGTTAGCGTGGGGACTCGACCGGCTTGAGATGAGCACACCAACCGTGCGGGTTGATGGCCATATTCTTACATGCGAACGTGAATGGCGCGCAGCGGAGGGTGCCAAAGCCATTCACCGCTCACGCTGGACGTTGACTGAGGACGGCGCGCAGATTGATGAACATATTATCATCCCCGAAGAATGGCCCGACATCCCACGCGTTGGCATCCGTTTTGAGGTTCCTGCCGGGTTTGAAACGCTCGCTTGGTTTGGCCTTGGCCCCGATGAAAGCTATAATGACCGCTACAAGGCCCAAACGGTGGGCCGCTGGGAAAGCAGCGTTGATGATCAATATCATGCTTTTGCCTACCCGCAGGAACATGGCGGCCACCATCAAACCCGCGCTTTCTCGCTAACTGGTGCAGAGGGCAGGGGGTTGGCTATCGACCTTCCTCAAAGGCTGAGCTTTGCTGCTCGGCATCACCATGACGCGGACATCACCAAGGCGACAACATTAGCCAACCTACAGCGGCGCGAGAGCATCGAAGTTCATATTGACGTCGGACTGCGCGGCATGGGCACAGGTGCCTGCGGGCCGGATACGCTGCCCAACTATAGGGTAGGGCCGGGAGACTATAAGTTCGCCTGGATACTCAAGGGGAAGGGGCGCTAACACTTCACTCCTCGCGCAGCTACCCCAACCGCACCAGCGCCGCCTGCAATCGCTCAACTTCAGCGGATTTTTCGGACATGTCAGCGCGGGCCTTTTCGACCGCTTCGGGCTTGGCCTTTTCAACGAAGGCCGGGTTGTTAAGGCGGCCAGCGAGCGCGTCGCGTTCCTTGGTGATCGCGGTGATGGCGTTGGTGAGGCGGGTGCGTTCTGCGTCTTTGTCGATCACGCCTTCAAGCGGCAGCGTAAACGTCGCTTCATCCACGACGATCTGGATCGCATTGCCTTGGGGCGCGGCATCAAAGGTGACATTATCCAATCGCGCCATGCGGTTGATGATAGCGTCCTGTTGCACGAGACGATCAATGGTCAATTGCGACGCATCCCTCACGAACGCGTTTAAGCGACTGCCGGGCGGGAGGCCTAAATCATTCTTGGCGGTGCGCACTTCACCGATCAACCGGATCAGCCAGTTGATCTCGGAACCAGCGTCAGTATCAACCACAGCCTCCGGCTCGGGCCACTTTGCGTGGATCAAGCCACATTTCCGTGTCCCCATCGAACCCCAAAGTTCTTCGGTTATGAACGGCATGAACGGGTGGAGCATCACCAATATCTGGTCGAAAACCCATCCCGCCACGATCTTGGATTCAGCGTCCATCTCCTGCTTTTCGCCATCAACGAAGCCGGGCTTAATCAGCTCCAGATACCAATCACAAAATGTCCCCCACGCGAAGTGGTAGATGGCGTCGGCCATCGCATCGAAGCGCAGATCGGCGATTGCTTGATTGAGCTTCGCGAGCGTCTCGACAACTTCGCCGATGATCCAGCGGTTGACCGCGAGTTCAGCCTGCGGTGCCGCGACGGATGTACTCGCGCCAATCCCATTGGCTTGGCAGAAGCGTGCCGCGTTCCACAGTTTGGTCGCAAAGTTGCGGTAACCCTCGACGCGTTTTTCATCGAGCTTGATATCGCGCCCTTGGCTTTCCATCGCGGTCAGCGTGAAGCGCAGCGCGTCCGCGCCGTACTGATCAATCAGGCCAAGCGGATCAACCGTATTACCCTTTGACTTCGACATTTTCGAGCCATCGGCGGCGCGGACCAGCCCGTGGAGATAGAGCGTCTTCCACGGCACTTCCTTCATGAAGTGCAGCCCCTGCATGATCATCCGCGCATCCCAGAAGAAGAGGATGTCAAAGCCCGAAATCAGGATGTCATTGGGGTAGTGGCGCGACAATAAATCCTCCCCGGAACGGGGAGGGGAACCAGCCAAGGGCTGGTGGAGGGGCGGGTTCAAGGAGTCCCGTGAATCGGCCTGTGCCCCTCCCCCATGCTTCGCATGGTTCCCCTCCCCCGGTGGGGGAGGATTTTGATCGGGCCAACTCAGCGTGCCAAACGGCCACAGCGCCGAGGAAAACCATGTGTCGAGGACGTCGGAGTCTCGCCAAATGTAAGCTGTGTTTTCATCGGCTATTTGGGCGAAGCTGGCCGCTTGTCTTGACGAAACTTCAACCACATTTGACTCTTCAAAACCAAGGCGCTGTGCGAACTCTCGCCTTGCATCGTCAACCGTCAAAGCGACACATGGTTCGCTAGTGGTGCTGCCTGTTGGGTAGCTCAATGAGTTAGCGTCCTGTCTGTTGTCAGGCCCATACCAAGCTGGAATCTGGTGTCCCCACCACAATTGCCGAGAGACACACCAAGGCTGGATATTCTCCATCCAGTTGAAATAGGTCTTTTCCCAAGACCGGGGCACGACGTTGATTTTACCCGACCGAACAGCTTCAATCGCTGGCTTTGCCAAGGTTTCCGCATCTACGTACCATTGATCGGTCAACCAAGGCTCGATCACTACGCCCGAGCGATCTCCATAAGGCGTCTGAATCGTTCGATCCTCAACCCTTTCGAGCAGACCCGCTTCGTCGATAAGCTTGATTACAAGTTTGCGCGCCTCAAAACGGTCCAGCCCAGATTGAACAGCGTGCCCATCGTCATCTACTATATCACTAAAGAATGCTCCCGGAATCAGCCCATCCGTAGTCTGCACCACCTTCGCCTCGGCATCGAGCATGTTGAGCATCTCGCCAGCCTTAAAGCCTGCGCGCTTCCCAACCTCAAAATCGTTGAAGTCATGCCCAGGCGTGATCTTTACCGCGCCACTGCCAAGCTCTGGATCTGCATGTTCATCGGCGACAATCGGGATCAGCCGCTCGGTGATCGGCAGTTTGACCATCTTGCCAATGAGCGCCTTATAGCGATCATCTTCAGGGTTCACCGCCACCGCCATATCGGCGAGCATCGTTTCGGGCCGCGTCGTCGCGACGCTGATGAAACCGCTGCCATCCTCCAGCGGGTATTTGAAATGCCAAAACTTGCCGTTGACCTCACGTGTTTCGACCTCAAGGTCTGAAATCGCGGTTTTCAGGCCCGGATCCCAGTTCACCAGCCTTTTGTCGCGGTAGAGCAAGCCTTCGTTGTAGAGATCAACAAACACCTTGATGACGGCCTTGCTGAAGCCCTCATCCATTGTGAAGCGTTCGTTTTCCCAGTCGCAACTGGAGCCTAAACGGCGTAACTGTGTTGCAATCGCTCCGCCGCTTTCGGCTTTCCATTCCCAAACTTTGGCAATGAATTCTTCGCGCGTAAAATCGGTGCGCTTTTGGCCTTGCGCATTTAATTGGCGCTCAACCACCATTTGCGTCGCTATGCCCGCATGATCAGTGCCGACGACCCAAAGCGCATCCTTGCCGCACATCCGCGCATGGCGGATGAGGATATCAGGAAGCGTATTATCAAGCGCATGGCCGATATGGAGGCTGCCCGTCACATTGGGCGGCGGCATGACGATGGTATAAGGCTTAGCCTCAGGGCGTGACGGGCGGAATGCGCCCGTGCTTTCCCAATGCGCGTACCATTTCGCCTCAATCGCGGCGGGATCGAATGTTTTAGCCAAAGAGCCTTGAATATTATCAGTCATCGCGACGACTTAAACTAGCGTCACGCCAAAAACCAAGTGCTTATCGTCCGCTGATCCGCGAAATTTCCTTGGCAACCATGGCCTCAACGATTTCGGGAAGGCGCGCATCAAGCCATTCCTTCATCATTGGCTTGAGCATTTCACGCACCATGCCTTCAAGCGTATCGCCGCCGTGGACTTCGGGCTTCACGATCAGCGCCGAAAGCGATTCGAATGCGGTACGCGTTGCGGCCGTCGCAACGGGTGAAATCATTTCGGACGATGTATCAACCGCTCTTAATGCGGCAACTGGTGCGACAGATGCGTCTTCAATAGCCATTTCAGTTAACTCCAAAATATCATCATCATTTTCGGGAACGGGCGGCTCAAGCCGGATTTCGGGGGTTTCGGCGTGAGGTAAATCATCCCGGGCGTCGCGCACTTCGGGCATGACATTGCTCATCGGAATGCTGACCAAATGATCGCGCGAAGGCGTTTTATCGAGATTGCGACGCGCGGTAAGTGACGCGGGTGCCTTGCCCGTATCTTCGGCAATGATCTTTTTGATCGACGAAAGAATCTCTTCCATTGTTGGCTCACTATTCACTTCGGCCATAGATTTTGCCCCCGATTCTGGCACGTTAACCCTGATTCTTAACGTTTTGGCGGATTTTGGGCGGGTGTGTCAACTGTTCGTGTTGCAACGGGCGGGCCGACCTTATCCTCTTGAAAGTCAAGGAATCGACCTTTTACCCGGTTATAATTGACCTCAGGATCATAAAGAACGCCGCCATCAAGCCCAAGATCGCGCGCCTCAGCCTGCCCCATAGCGGCAAGCAAGGTGAAGCCAGCAACATAGGCATTGCGCCGCGCGCCAACGAGCTGAACCTGCGCGTTCAAAAGCTCCTGCTCAGCATTGAGGATATCAAGGATTGTGCGGTTACCCACAGAATTTTCGGCGCGCACGCCTTCGAGTGACAGCGCGGCAGCCTTCACCGCAACATCGGAGGATACGATGACTTCGTTTGATGCGCGCCAACTGGCATAGGCTGTGCGCGTTTGTGAGACGACGTCACGTTCGGCCGCAACAATGGCTTCAATCGCTTGGCTCGAACGCGCCTGCGCCTGACGCACTTGGGCCGAGACTTGACCACCGGCATAGAGCGGAAGGGTAAACTGCACACCGGCTTGCGAAGTGTTTGACGTATTTGGCTGAGTCGGACTCGGCGCTGAATTCAAAAAATTTGAATAGCTGCGGTCTGCCGTTGCCGACACACGTGGGAGCGTGGCAGCCCTTGTCGTCTTGATATCATAACGCGCCGCGTCAGCATTTTTCTTTGCTGCGAGAAGATCAGGATTATTTTCAAGCGCTTTATCTACCGCAGTCTCTGGATTATCCGGCAAATTGGGCAATTGCGGTGGTTCTTCAAGCGCGGTTGGAACATCGCCAACAAGCTGAATATAGCGCTCACGACTCGCTATTAACTGGGCTTCAGCGGTCTGCAATTGGCTCTGTGCGATTGCCAATCGTGACTCGGATTGGGCGATATCGGTGCGGGTGAGGTCGCCCACTTCAAACCGGTCGCGCGTGGCTTCAAGGTTTTTGCTGAGCACTTGCACTTGCTTAGCATTAAGTCCGGCAATGCCGCCATCACGGATTACATCAAGATATGCCGCAACGACTTGGCTGAACAAACCCGACTCTGTCCCTCGAAGATTGGCTTGGCCAGCATCGACCCGCGCATCGGCAGCACGAATGGCATTTTTAACGCCGCCGCCCTGATAGAGCGGAACGTTCAAAGTTGCACGACCACTTGCGATGCGTTTTGGGGAGAAGAAATTTGTTGACGATATAATCAAGTTTTCAGTGACTTGGCCCGCCAAATCAGCCGTTGGGCGTCCACGTGACCGCGCTATTGGCACGTTCTCATCAGTGGCACGCTGCCCCGCGCGTGCGCCCGTTAGCGTTGGATTGGTGTTATACGCTTTGGTCAGCGCCTCACGCAGCGTTTCCGCGTTTGCAGGCTGAACGCACAGCATCGCCGTGCCCGCCAATAAAACAACCTTAAGAAAATGCCGTACCATCATCATACTTTCAAAAAGCGAAGCCCTTGGGTGTTTCAAACCCAGGCAGTCGCACTGTTTCTACATCGGCAAACGCAATGAGTGTGCAAAGATCGCCAGCCTTACGGCCAGCCGCAAGCCGGGTTATGCCGCCATCATCAATTCCAGTGAGCAATCGCCCGCCATCCGCAAGTTGGGCAATAATGCGCGGGTCAATTTGCTCAACTGCGCCGTCAATCAGGATAACGTCATAAGGCGCGTTTGCTTGATATCCAGCAGCAAGCGGGCCAGCGACGACCGCAACGCGCGCATCCCCTGCCAAATTCAACTGTGCTTGCGCCAGCAACATTTCATCCTCTTCAACTGCGATAATGCTGCCTGCAAGTTCAGCTGCAACAGCGGCGGCATAGCCAGTGGCTGCGCCGATGATCAGCAGTTTATCGACGGGTGACAGCTTGGCTTCGGTCAACAACCGCGCAGTCGCCATCGGGACGTTAAGCGAACGGCCAGATCCGAGCGGCACCGGCAGATCAGTGTAGGCCAAAGAGCGCCTTTCTGTCGGCACGAATCGTTCACGTGCGATAGCCTCGATCGCGGCCACGACTCGGGGATCGTTCACATTATTGGTGCGAAGCTGACTTGCCACCATTGCTGCGCGCATTGCTGAATAATTTTGTTCGGTCACATTGGCCTCGTGGCATAACTGTTTTAGTTGTGCAATACACAACCGGCGTAATGATGATTTAGTCTGATAAATGCAAACCGCCAAGACTTGACTCTGAGTCCACTGCGTCGCAAAGCCGCGCTTCCGCACCGAGGCCCGATGGCGGAGTGGTGACGTAGAGGACTGCAAATCCTCGCACGCCGGTTCGATTCCGGCTCGGGCCTCCAAATTTCAGATGCAGTCTTGCTTTAAAGACTCTGTCCGTCGTCAATCGTGAATGACGCGCCGGTCACTCCGGCTGAAGAATCTGAGGCGAGATAAAGCAGCATTGCATCAAGATCGCCGATTGCTTCAAGCCGTTTGCGCTGAAAACTGGCGACCATTCGCGCACCATGTTCGGTTTCGAGGAAACCACCGTTAATCTCGGTCTCGATATAGCCGGGACAGATCGAATTGACGTTGATGCCAAGCCGCGCCCAATCGCGCGCCATCACTTTGCCCATTTGCTGCACCGCTGCTTTGGTTCCAGCATAAGGGGATAGGCCCGGCCAAATGCTGTTCGCGGTGATTGAGGCGATTATGACCACCCGGCCAACCCCGCTTTGCTTGCTGCCACCCGCGATAAGCCGGCGCGCGCCTTCACGCACCGTCAGGAACACACCGCGTTGGTTGACAGCATAAATCTGGTCAAATTCAGCGAGTGCCATGTCGAAAATCGGCTTTTCAATATTCATGCCCGCATTGGCAATGATTGAGGTGACTGGTCCAAATGCAGCTTCAGCAGCATCATAGGCGGCAATTGTTGAGGCTTCGTCGGTGACGTCCATCGTTACCGCAACTGCGTTCCCTCCTGTTGCCTTTATCTCAGCGCAAACTTGTTCAAGTCGGTCTGTACGCCGTGCGGCAAGAACAACCTTCGCGCCCGACGCAGCAAGGATTCGCGCAAAATTCTCACCCAACCCAGATGACGCGCCAATCACCAGTACAACACGCCCGGTGAGATCAAAATGTGAAGCAGCAGCCATAGTTAAACCCGTTATTTATGTTGATACCAACGTCACTAACAGATCATTATGGCGTCACAATCCCGAAGGGTGCAGTAGGCTCGGCTGGATCAAAACTTGACGTCAACGCTTGAAGCGCGCTGATATCACCCTCAATCTTCATAACCCCTGCTTGGATCAATTCAATCGGAGGGCGCCCTGCAAACAGCATGGCGAGGAAAGCGGCACGGGGCATGGTAACGGTTGCTTGCACTGGATCATCAACGCCCGCTTCTTGCACCATCACCGCGTTGCGCAGCGTGATTCGGGTGCGTTCCTTACGCTCGGGAAAGACGAACGCCACCGCGACGTCCTTGCCCACCGCTTTTGCTGGATCAATCCGAATGGCGAGCAATTCAAAGAGTTGGCTTGTTTCAGTGGCGGCAATGAAATCTGCCGAAATCGTGGTCGAAGGAATAACCGTCGGGATTACCCGCGCCTCTTGCGCACCGGTCAGATACATATTGCGCCACAGCATCCCTTCTGCCTGATAGCCAAGCTGTTCAAACGAACGGGCAAGCAATTCGCGCGCGGTGGCATCATCTTTGTTTGCAAAGACAATCCGGCTCGCCACTTCGGATGACCAACGGTAATCGCCGCCGTCAAACGCGGTCTGTGCAATCTTGAGCGCAGCCTTTGCTCCGCCCATTGCCGCGACATAACGCTTGCCTGCTTCCTCTGGTGGCCAGCCGTTAAGATTGGCCGGATTGGCATCATACCAGCCAAGATAGCGCTGGTAGACTGCCTTGGAATTATGTTGCATCGTTCCGTAATAGCCACGATTGTACCATTGCTTTGCTAGCACATCGGGCAGTGCAATTTGCTCCGCAATCTCGGCGGCGTTGAAGCCTTTGTTCATCAGCCGCACTGACTGATCGTGGAGATATTTATAGGCGTCGCGGTGTGAACCGACATAGCTTGCAATCGCTTCCTTGCCGAAGCGCGGCCAGCCGTGAGAGTTGAACAGTACTGTCGTTCGCGTCCCATAAAGCCGCTGACTTTCTGTCAGATAGCCCGCCCACGCCTTGGCATCACGTACCAGCGCGCCGCGCGGCGGCAATATGTTGTGCATCGTCACATTGGCATTTTCGGAAAGGCAGAGCGCGCCGAGATCAGGCAGAAAGAAATTCATTTCGGCAGGCGCTTCGGTGCCCGGAGTAACCTGAAATTCAAAGCGGACGCCGTCCAGCGTGACGATTTCACCTGTGCGTTCGATGATCTTAGTCGGCGGGATCAAGGTCACCGTTCCTGATGCGAGCCGCGTCCCAATGCCTGCTCCAGCATGACCCGCTGGCCCAACAGGCAGTGTTGTCCCAAACTGATAGGTCGCGCGCCGGTTCATCGCCGGTCCAGCGGTTAGGTTTTCGCTGACGGCATGATCCATGAAACCGGTCGGCGCAATGATTTGCACCTTGCCCGAAGCGACATCGGCAGCATCGACAACGCCCTTTACTCCACCGAAATGATCAGCATGGCTATGGGTATAGATGACTGCAATCACAGGTTTATTGCCAACATGCTGGCGCACAAGCTCCATTGCCGCGGTGGAAGCCTCGGTCACTGTTAACGGATCGACGATGATGAAGCCGGACTTCCCCTCGACAATGCTCATCACCGAAATGTCGAAACCGCGAACCTGCCAAATACGGGGAGCGACCTTGAAAAGACCGTGCTGACGGATCAGACCAAGATGGCGCCACAGGCTTGGATTGGCGGTTGTCGGCGCGGCGTCCTTCGCGAAATCATAGGCAGACAAATCTATCGCAACCTTGCCATCTGCCCTGCGGATCACCGGATCAGCACGTGTCGCGACGAAGCCGCGTATTGCCAATTCTTCCTCGCTACGATCCGCCCACGGCAGATCTTGGCTAAAGGCGCGATTTGCCTCAATTGTCTGCGGTGTAGCCCCTTGCTGCGCGGCAAAGGCCGAAACGCTTGATGCAATGACTACAATAACTCCGATTGTCTTATGAATAAGCATCTCATGCCCCCTCTATGGCCATTACCGTAATTGGTTATGACATAAAGAGTGTCATTTAGCCAAGAGTGATCAAACAGCATTTGGCGGCAAATGTTTCTTAACCTGTTCCCCCTCGTATTCGATGAATATGCCTCTCGACATTGCGACCTTCGTCCAGCGTCTGTACCTAAGCGCGGATAATCGCTTGAAAGGATAAAAATGAAGCTAGTGCCACTGGCAGCCGGCGCGCCGTTATCTCCGACGCCGCTGTGGAAGCAGCTTTATGTCCAAGTGATAGCAGCCATTCTTTTGGGGGCGCTTATCGGACACTTTTCGCCTGAAACGGGTATTGCCCTTAAGCCACTTGGCGATGGCTTTATTAAGCTCGTGAAAATGATCATCGCGCCAGTGATATTCGTTTCTATCGTGACTGGCATCGGCAGCATCCGCGAGATGAATATGATCGGCAGGATCGCGTTCAAGGCATTCAGCTATTTTCTGTTCGCCTCAACCTTTGCACTGATCATAGGGCTTGCCGTCGCCAATGTGTTTCAGCCTGGGCGCGGAATGAATGTTGATGTGGCAACGCTCGATGCTAGCAAAGTGACAAGCTATGCCGAAACTGCCCAGCATGCCTCGATCATTGAATTCCTGCTTGATATTATTCCAAAGACATTCGTTGGCGCGCTAACGGGGAATGATTTGCTTCCTGTACTCCTCATTTCCATCCTTTTTGGTTTGGCGGCATCGTCGGTTGGTGATGCTGCACGGCCAACGATGCGCGTGATTGAGTCTACAACACATATCATTTTCAAGATTGTTGCGTTTCTGATGCGGGCAGCTCCCATTGGCGCATTTGGGGCAATTGCCTTTACTATCGGACAATATGGTATTGATTCCATTGCCAATCTCGCAGGGCTAGTTGC
Organism: Sphingomonadales bacterium; assembly: GCA_031418495.1. GTDB lineage: Bacteria > Pseudomonadota > Alphaproteobacteria > Sphingomonadales > Sphingomonadaceae > Aquisediminimonas. Next base: position 5,978 of record JANOXQ010000191.1, on the reverse strand, counting down.
CTTATTTTATGCAACATCGTTCGTGTTCGTATTCGGTGTGCTTGGTATCATTATGCGGGTCTGCGGCTTTTCCATTTTTGGCCTTACCCGCTATCTCAAGGCTGAGTTACTACTTGTGCTTGGTACTTCATCATCGGAGTCTGCGCTACCGAGCCTTGTTGAAAAGATGGAGCGGGCTGGGTGTGATAAATCAGTCGTCGGCCTTGTCGTGCCGACAGGATATTCGTTCAATATGGATGGCATTAATATCTACATGACGCTTGCTGCGCTCTTTATTGCGCAGGCAACCAATGTTGAGCTATCTTGGACGCAGCAGATTATGCTGTTATTGATTGCAATGATCAGTTCAAAGGGAACTGCAGGCGTCACTGGCGCAGGATTCATCACACTTGCTGCAACGCTTTCAATTGTTCCTGATGTGCCCGTTGCTGGCATGGCACTTATCCTTGGCATTGACCGATTCATGAGCGAATGCCGGAGCCTGACCAATTTCATGGGAAATGCGGTGGCAACGGTTGTTGTGTCTGCATGGGAGGGTGCGCTTGACCGGAAACTTATGAGCCGCGCGCTTTCAGGTGAGGATTTGCCGACGCCTGCCAATCTTGAAGCTGTGATTGAGGATTGAGGGGTTCAATCATTTGACATCGAAGATGTGGGGGCCATCATCCCGCGTAGCTTATCGAGTGCGGCTTTCTTGATCTGGCACACGCGCGCTGCGCCGACGCCTAGAGTTTCGCCAATTTCGTCTAGGTTCAGTTCTTCAACAAAATAGAGTTGCAGCACCATCGCCTCACGCTCGGCAAGCAGCGCGATGTTCTGGGCGATCATCGAGCGCATCTGTGATTGTTCAAGCAGTGTGTCGGCAGCTTCGGCCATATCGGCGAACCAGATGTCATGATCAGAATAGACCTCATCAATTGAGTCCTGACGCACGGCGTGGGTGCTGGCGACCATATTGTGATAAGCGCCGCTATCAAGTTCAAGCGCCTGTGCCATGTCAGCATCATTTGCACTCCGGCCAAGCTGGTTTTCGAGGCCAGCGCGCACCTGCGCCAGCCGCCTGCGGTTGACCATGCCTGATCGGCACATCCGCGCATCGCGGCGCAGCTCGTCAATCATCGCACCGCGCACGCGCATTGAGGCGTAAGGGACGAAGGGTATCCCGCGATCCTCAAATGTTCGTGCGGCTTCTATTAGCGCGACCATCCCGATTTGGATGAGATCTTCAACCTCAATCGCGCTCGACATGCGCGAATGGACATGCCATGCGATCCGCCGGACAAGCTGGCTGTGTGCACGGATGATTGCGTCTGCGTCACCCTGCGACCTGCGCGGGGCGTAGGTGAGTTCGTCATGTGCGATGGGGCTATGTTGCATTATTGATCTCCAATTTGAGAAGCATCGGGAAGCGCGGCGGCGGCGTGCTGGCCACCGACAACGGCGATCACATCGACCGCTTTGGTTTCTGGAATTTCGAGGAAGGACAGCACCGGCACGTCGGCAAGTTGCGCGCGCAGCAACCGGGCAATCGCGGCGCGACACACCGGAGATGTAATAATCGCAAAGCTGCGCGCGGCCATCAGCATAGGCTGAACCGCATCGCCGACTGCGGTGATAATCCGGTTGGCCAGATCAGCCTCAAACGGCCACACCGCGTTGGGGCCGGCGCGCACGGCCTGTGTGAGTAAGCCTTCGAGTTCGCCATCAAAGGTGACGGCAGGTAGCGGCATTCGCATTGGCACAATAGTCTGCGTAATCAGCGCGCCGAGCCGTTGGCGCACCGCCTCAACTAGGCTCGCCGGATCAAGATCGTGGCTGGCGAGATCAACCATTGCTTCGGCCACACGGCGGAAATCCTTAAGTGGAACGCGCTCAGCAAGCAGTGCGCGGCAGAGCGCAGTTACAGCGGCAAGCGAGTATGGCTGCGGCGAAAGCCCCTGCGCCAGTTGCGGAAACGCCTCCTTGAGTGCCGCCAGCAACGCCTGCGCCTCGTCAAGCCCGAATAGCTCAGCGGCTGAGCCCGCAACTATGTTATTAAGATGCGTTGCGAGCACCGTCGGCGCGTCAACTACGGTATAGCCAGCCGCGACTGCGTCGGCGCGTTTGTCGGGGCTGATCCAGAGTGCGTCTAGGCCAAAGCTCGGATCTTTGACCGCGCGCCCCGTAATCCCTTCAAGGCAATCGCCTGAATCAAGCGCGAGGAGATCAAGCGGCCAGGCCTCATCCTCTCCCATGATCACGCCCGCAATGCTGATCCGGTAAGCGTTGCCCGGCAGTGCCAAATCGTCTTTGACCTTGACCAAGGGCAGAACAAAACCAAGCTGGCGCGAAAGTTGCCTGCGGATGCCAGTGATCCGCGCCATCAGAGGCGCGCCTTTGCGTTCATCAACCAGATCGACGAGGCCGTAGCCAAGCTCAATAGTAATTGGCGCGCTTTCGCTAACGTCACTCCACGCGATCATGTGCGGTGGATCGGCGACGGGGAGCGGGGCGGGGGTATCGCGAATGGTGCGCGCGCTGCGCAGCAAATGCCAGAATATGCCCCCCGCAACACCAGCGGCGGGCAGGATCACAAGTTGCGGCATCGCCGGAACCATCCCCAAGATAACGAGAACGACCGTCACTGGCCCCCACGCGCGAGCATGGCCAAACTGGCTTGCAATCTGCCCTGAAAGGTCAAGCGGCGATGACACGCGGGTGACGATGGCGGCGGCGGCAATCGAAAGGATGAGGGCTGGCACTTGCGCCACCAGCGCATCACCAATGGCCAGAACGATGTAGGTCTGGGCCGCCTGACCAAGGCTCAGCCCGTGACTGAGGGTGCCAAGCACAAGTCCGCCGAAAATATTGACGAACAGGATGAGGACGCCCGCGACCGCATCGCCCTTCACAAATTTGGAGGCACCGTCCATCGAGCCATAGAAATCAGCCTCAGTCGCGACTTCCTGACGCCGCGCCTTGGCTTCATCGGGGGTGACGAGACCAGCGTTCAGATCAGCATCAATCGCCATCTGCTTGCCGGGAAGCGCATCAAGCGTGAAGCGTGCCGAGACTTCGGACACGCGGCCTGCGCCCTTGGTGATGACGACGAGGTTGATGATCATGAGGACGGCGAAAACGAACAGCCCGACGATATAGTCGCCGCCGATGAGGAAACTTCCGAACGCTTCGATCACATGGCCTGCTGCTGCCGCGCCAGTGTGTCCGTCAACCAGTACGACCCGCGTTGAAGCCACGTTGAGCGCAAGCCGGAAGAGCGTTGCGAGCAGGAGGACGGTTGGAAAGGCCGAAAAATCAAGCGGTTTGGCCGCGTTGAGCGCAACCATAAGCACGGCAAGGCTGATCATGATGTTGGCGATAAAACCAATGTCGAGCACGGTTGCGGGTACCGGCACAATCATCAGCATGACGACGAGCAGGATCGCCATCGGCATCACGCTGCCTTTGGCGACGCCCGCCCAGACGCGAAGGTTCACCGCGTTCATGACGCAGCCCCGATCGCCGCCAGCCGCCGATACGCATCGCGCGCAAAATCAAGCGAGAGCCGCTGTGGCATTGGTTCGATGCTGCGCATTTTAAGCGTGTCGGACTCAGTGCTCAGCAGGGCGAGGCGGTTGCGTCTAGGCAATGGTGCGCTCGCCAGTGCGTAGTTGGCTGAGACTTGATAGGTTGGTGGAGCAATGCTCTCGCCACCTAGCTTGCTTGCAAAATTCCCGCGAATTTCGGCAAAACTGCGCGGCGTGCCGTCAGTGCGGTAGAATACCGCGCGATTGGCGTTTGCAGCGGCTGGCAGCAGCGGCGCTGCTGCTGCGTTTGGATCCGCATCATGGCCCTCAAGAAAGCGTGCCGCTCCAGCCTCACCAAGAAAATGCGCGAGGTAAAGATCGACATCTTCGGGCGATCGGCCAAGTTTGCGCCCAAGAAAATCATGATTATCCGACACAAGTTCTGCCCCCATTGCGGCGGCAGCTTCGGGCTGGGTGCGGAGTTCAAGAATCCGCGCGCGCAATTGCGGGTCTGCAACACGGTATTGGCCGTCATCGCCGCGCGTGATTGCGTCCGCCGCCCAGCCAAGATCATGATTGGCCCCGTGTTGTTTGAGCGTGCCAAGCCAGGTTTGCTTGGTGAATTGAAACAGGCCAGTCGCACTTGATGTCCGCGCGCGGGCTTGGGGGTTAAGGCCGCTTTCAACCTTTGCCTCACGCACCAGAAAATCGAAATCAACGCCTGTGCGCGCGGCGGCATTCGCAATAGCCCCCTCGACGCGCTGACGGCTCGATTGTACCTGGTTGATCGCGTTTGATAGCGGCATGTGCAAATTCCCGTTGGTTCGGGATAGGCACAGCAATCATCATGCCAGTTCAGGCGCGCGCGGCATTTTCCTTGGCTTTATAAGCGTTTGTGTAGATTTGCGTTGGCGCGCCGCCGCGTAGCTGAGCAATGCCGTCAATCCGCTGACGCGTCCAATCGGACAGATAGTTGATGCGAATGCGCGCCGCGTCAGTTTGCTTGAGCGCGAGGCTGACGCGTTCGCGCATGTCGCCGCTTTCGCGCCAGGCGTCTTGCGCGCGCAGTGCCGCAACCGAGGAACCAAGCGCCTGTGTTGCCTGTTCAATCGCCACGGCATCGCGCGTATCAAGCGCCGCGATTAAGGTCGATTGCGCCGTAATCAACTGTTCGATGAGCGCGGCCGTCATCCGGCGGCCTTGCCTGCAAAGCGCATGATCCCTTCGGCGATTGCGTCGGGACTCACGCGGTAGGTGCCAAGCGCAATCGCCTGACGGACTTGCGCGATCTTGGCAAAATCAACCGGCGGGCCTTGCTCGGCAAGTTCATTCGCAAGGCTCACAAGCTTGGGCAAAGACTTGATGCGTTCGACATTTGCGGCCGCGACGGGCGGCGTTGCAACGCTATCCTTGCTGATCGCTGCAGGCAATTGACGCGGTGCGGCTTTCACGAAGCCAGTTGAGACTATGTCGACCATGATATTGTCCCTTAGCCATTGGCATGTCGGAAATTCGACAGGCCTTCATCCAGCAATAACGGCAGTGGGAAAAAGAGTTTTAGCGGTTAATTTGCACGGTGCCTGCGGCGGTGACGGTGCCAAGCGTTGTTGTGGTGCCTGTCGAAGATTTGACGCGAATGCCTTTGCCAAGGCTGCCATCCTCCATCGCGGTGCCACTGGTTGAGACTTCAAAGCCGTTGCCGCTGCTGATCACCTCAACCGCGTCACCGCGCCGGATGATGATTTCTGAAGCGGTTTCCGCCTTTGCCGATGGCACCAGCGGCACGCGGATACGCCAGCCAAGGCTTTTGCAGCGAAGCGCAACAGCGCCGAGCGCAGGCGGATCAATCGCCACGTTTTCGGGGCAGCGCGCGAGTTTCAGCCTGCGGTCAATCGGCTGAGCCGCCTCGGCAACGGCGGCGACTTGGACGTCAAGTGCCGCAACATCCTCAAACTGTTGGGCCGAGAGCGGCGCAGCGAGGAGGGCGAAGGGGAGGATGAAATGTTTCATAGAGGTTGGCTTTCCAATAGTTTCAAAAATTCGTCACCCACGAGCGAAGCGCGGCAATCCAGTAGCGACGGTGGACTGGATCACCGCGCTTCGCTCGCAATGACGGCTACTTTCACCCGCCAAGCAAACGCCGTGCCAAACCCTGAATCCGTTCGCCCTGAGCTCGTTGAAGGGCTGCCTTCGCCTATCTAAGTGCCCCTAAAGATACAAAAGCAACGGCCAACGCGGTTCATTTTGTATCCTTTGTTGCTTTAAGGAAGCGGTCATCCCATTGTGGGCTCGGAGTTTCAAATCGCCGAAAGCCTCAGAAATACCTCAAAGGTCACACTAAAGTCTCACTTTGCATATTGGGTTTGGGATTTGCTGCATCTTGTGGTGCGATGATCTTGAGGCTGTTGGGTCATGACCCAACAGCCTCGGAGCGGAAGGGCCGTGTCTCACCTTGGGCAATAAGCTCGTGAT
>JANOXQ010000190.1:0-19125 GCA_031418495.1 Sphingomonadales bacterium | reverse complement strand
CAACGGAAAATACGGCGCAATCTTGCGCATCTGCGCCTCGGTCAACCAAAGCAAATCGCTCTTGGCAATGCCTCCCTCGCATCACCACTGAATCAAACTCGCAACACTTATGCAAGCACTTTAATAGATCCTGAGCCTAGGTTGTTGAGGTGGAATCGCTAACGAATGAACGGCGAGGGCCAAAAACGGAACGACAGTTTTGAACTTCCGCAGTGAAATAGTTGCCCTTCAGTCTTTTGCTCGGACCGGCATAGTTTTCTGATGTGCGATGTTTCAAATTAGGCAGGTTCAGCACTGAGGTGCCAGTAGCGCAAAATAAGAGTTGCCACGTTTTGCAAATATCGGGGGCTAGAGCTGCGTGATACGTATAGCTAGATTAGAGATTATTCTGGCAAAGAGGTGAACGGCATGGATGTCGACAATGCATTAGAACAATTGGCCAGTGCGCCTTTGGAGCAAATAGATCTGTCGCGGGTTGAAACAGGCGTCATGCGCGGCCTTGCCCAAACAACAGCCGTTATCAGATCGCAAATGCCGATCAGGGTTGGTGCGGCGGCCGCAGCTTTGGTTGTCGGCATAAGCCTCGGCGGCTTCGCAGCGGCAGCCTCTAATGAGCAGCAGGGTGGGACTCTAGTCTCAGGCGCTCATTTGGCACCTACTGCTTTGTTGGCGCTTGCCTCATGAACCCCGCACGTCGCGCGATCATATTGACTGTAATCTTGGCCTTTATGGCGGGAGCTGGCGGTGTTTTTGTGGGCACGAAGTTACTCCTACCTACAGCATCACGCGATAACACGCTCCATGCGCTGTTACATGATAAGTTAAACCTGTCGGTAGCCCAAGAAAAAAACATCTCCGAAGAAGAGAAACGGTTTGCCGCCGTCCGTTTACAGCTTGAGGCCGATGCTCATCGTGCCAATGTCGCACTGGCGAAAGCAATCCAAACAAGCAAGCGCGATGGCCCTGAAGTACAGCTTGCAATTGAACGCGTTCATATTGCGCTCGGCGCTTATCAGAAAGAAACCGTAAGCCATATTTTCCTTATGCGGGCTGTTCTGACGCCGGAGCAGGCAGAGATTTTTGATCGCTCGGTGGCGCAGGCGTTGATGCAAGAACCAAAGTGAGCTTGACTGATGCACTAACTGACCGTGCACTTTGCGAGCGCGCCATTGCTGGCGACAGTCAAGCCTATGCTATTATCATCGGCCGTTACAAAAAGCCTATTTTCAATTTTGTGCGACGCTATATTGGCGGCAATGAGGACGCGTATGATTTGCTCCAGCAGGTTTTTATCGCCGCTTGGCAGTCGTTTGGACGTTATGATCTGGATCGTCCTCTTGGGCCGTGGTTGACCACCATCGCGCTCAACAAATGCCGCGATCAAAGCCGCAAGGCCAAGGTGCGGCGATTTCTTCAATTCGCGTGGTCGCACAGTGCGCTTGATGTTCCAGACGGCACCCCAAGTGCCGAACAAGTGATGAGCTCTAACCAAGAGTTATATTTGCTCGACAAGGCGATTGTGCAGCTACCGCGCGGCCTCAAAGAGCCATTGTTACTTACAGTCTTTGAAGGTCTCAGCCACGAACAAGCGGGCGCACAGCTTGGCTTGAGTGCCAAAGCCATAGAAGGGCGGACGCGCCGCGCTCGGCAAGCGCTAGAGCGTCAAATTAAAGCATGGATCAACACTGAATGAGAGGCATATATAGCATGAAGCATTACATTATATTTGGTTTGGTATCGGCCACACTGGCTGGTTGCGGAACCGGCACATCAATCGAAAATCAAACGAAGGCGGCAGCAGATCCGCAGATTGATGCAACGACCAAGCCTGCCATTGATGTAGTCGAGGGGTTCCATAACGCACTGGCCACTGCTGACACCAAGCAAGCAATGGCACACTTAGCAGATGATGTGTTGATTTATGAGGGCGGGGCCGCCGAAACGAGCAAAGCAGAATATGCGTCCCATCATTTGGAGGCGGATATCGCCTTCTTGAAGGGCGTGAAGCAAAGCGTTTCTGCTCGTTCTGCACAAATGGTTGACGATGTTGCATGGGTGACGAGCCAAGGGGAAACAAAAGGCACTTACAAGGACAAGGCCATCGATAGCGATTCGACTGAAACGATGGTGTTGCGGCGAAGCGACGGGCAATGGAAGATAGTCCATATTCATTGGTCATCCGCAGACAATAAGCCCAAGATTCCCGCTTTATAAAAATGATCGCGTTTTGAGGGCGATGCCTATGGCGCGCGTATTAGATATATGATCAGAAAAAACTACACCATAAGCCTTAATCAGGCCTTCAGGCATTGGCGCGCCGAAATCATGTTGCTGTGTGTTGCAATCAGCTTGGTTGCGCCGGCCTCGGCTCAAGAAACGCTGCCCATCTCATCGCTTCGTGATGCGTTTGAGCGCGCGGCGACTTTGCTCCCAGAAAATGCCGCACAGGAGGAACGGTCAGCACAGACCGAGGCACAGCGAAAGGCCGCACGCAGCCCATTTGTTGGGCCGCCAGTGACGCGCAGCGATCTACTCACCCGATCTGGTGGCATCATTGAACAAGAGTCGAGTGTATCAGCGGCCTTGAAATGGCCAAAAGAAGCGCGCGCTGGTGTCAATGCTGCAAAGCGCGGTAGCGATGTCGTAATGGCAGCACGCGCGGACGCACAGTTGGTTTTGGCTGGTGCGCTTCGCACGGCATGGTGGCGGCTGGCAAAAGCACGCGCAGTCTCAGAAGTCTCGCAGAGGCAGCTTGCCACTGCGCAAACTGAGACTGATCAGGTGGCCCGGCTGGTTCAGGCGGGCGTACAATCGCGCCGCGATTTACTCGCATCAAAGGCCGAACTCGCGACCGTTATGGGGAAGCTTTCCGATGTTGGCGCTGAACTTGCAAATTCTGAAGCCGCTTTGCTGGGCCTAATTGGCACGGTGCCAGCGCGTCTCGCTGAAGAAGCTCTAGCTGCCCCCCCTGACACCGAAAACCACCCAGCACTGGTTGCTGCGAAGGCAAAAGCTGCTGCGGCAAGTGCCAATGCAGCTTATTTACGCTTCGCTACCCGGCCAAGATTGGAAGGGTCGGTCGGCATACGGCGCGAGAGGGCTGATCCGCGCGGCAATTATTCGGATGCTCTGTTGCTCGGCGTTACAATGCCGTTTGGACGTGATAGCCGCGCTATAGCCGATGTAGCGGGAATGAAGGGCGACGCTTTATCTTTTGCAGCTGAGTCTGTACGCCTGCGCAACCGTTTGCTCGCTGAGCAACGCGCGGCATCTACCCGACATGCGCTATCTGAGCGTCGTTTGATTGAATCAGAAGCGCGTTACGCAGCATCGCGGGAAGTCTTAGCGCTTACAGCTAAGGGTCGCACAGAAGGCGAGATCGGTTATCTTGAGTATCTGCGCGCGCGTCAGACATTATTTGATGCTGAACTGGATCTTGGATCGGCGCGGATAGCCACGTCTGCTGCTATTTCTGACGTCAATCAATCAATGGGTGTATTGCCATGATTTCAAAGTCTTGCATGGCAGTAATTGCTGCAGCCATTTTGCTGTCCACACCGTCCAACTCATACGCGCACGGCGATGAAGATCACGGCGCTGTCGCTGTTTCCAGTACGCCGATAAGTGCAAAGCCCCGTATTGAGTCTCGCACGGCTGCACTTGAACTTGTTGCGGCGGTCGACGGCGACAACATGACGATCTGGATTGACGGCTGGGCCGATAATGCGCCGATAACCAATGCCAATGTGAATGTCACAATTGATGGCAATAGCCAATCCGCGAAATTGGCGAGCGGCATATACTCGGTGTCCGACGAAACGCTTGAAACCGCTGGCGCACACCAAGTCGCCTTTCTCATAACGCGTGCGGGAACGGTAGAATCGTTGTCCGCTGAACTCAATGTGCCCGAAGTCGAAGCGACAACCGCCAGCGGCGGTTGGACTTATTGGATGGTTGCGGTTGGTATCGCAGTGCTCGTTATCATCGGTTTTGTCTTTTGGCGCTCGCGTAAGGCGGGTGCTGCGGTTGCGGTTGCGGCGCTTGGGTTATTGCTGTTACAACCTCGCCCAATTCAGGCGCACGGCGATGAGGATCACAGTGCCGCAGCAGCCACGCCTGCCTCAACAGTCGCAGGCGGAGGAGGCGATGCAGCGGTTAGACTTCCGGGTGGCGATGTTTTTGCCCCCAAGGGTGTCCAGCGGATCATTGGGCTGCGCACAATTGTTGCAGTGGATGGGTTTACCACACCGTCTGCCAATCTAACCGGCCAAATTATTGCCGATCCGCGTCGCGGCGGGTTGGTGCAAAGTGCCACCGGCGGGCGCGTTAGTACCGGCACTTCTGGCATTGCAGTCATCGGACAATCGGTACGCGCCGGGCAGATATTGGCGATCATTGAGCCGCCGCTTCAAGCGATAGACCGTGCCTCATTATCGCGCGAGCTCGGCGATCTCGATCAGCAAATTACACTCGCTGCCAATCGTGCGGCACGCCTTCGCAGGCTTGAAGGCGTCGTTCCCCGCCGTGAAATTGAAGAGGCTGCGATCACGCTGCGCGGCCTGCAATCGCGCCGCACGGGGCTCGGCCAAGCGACATCGGCGCGCGAGGTACTGCGTGCGCCGATCAGCGGTGTTATCTCGGTCAGCGGCGTTCGCGTTGGCCAAGTTGTCGCCGCGCAAACGACGCTGTTCGAAATTGTCGATCCTACTCGCCTTTATGTCGAAGCCAATCTGTTCGACCGCCGCCCGATAGTCGCAGGCGCGAGTGCGGTCGGCACGACGAGCGACGGCGCGACATTTGATATGGTATTCGAGGGTGCTGGCCTTGTTGACCGGGGCCGCGCGGCACAAGGACTGTTCCGCATCGTAGGCGCGCTGCCGCGTCTGCGCATTGGCGAAAGCGTTACCATTGCCGCATCGCTGGGCGACCCAGTTGCCGGGGTCATTGTCCCCCGCGCCGCCCTTATCAGCGGAACCAACGGTTTGACTTCGGTGTTTGTCAAGACGCGCGCCGAGGCATTTGCCTTACGCAATGTGACCACCGCGCCTGTAGATGCTGGCAACGTCGCGATACTAAGCGGTATCAAGGCGGAAGAGCGCGTGGTGACGATTGGCGCAACCTTGTTGGGTCAGGTTCGCTAAGCATGTTTGACGCGATCGTCGCCTTTTCGCTTCGCAACAGAATACTCGTGCTGTTTGCGGCCTTCGCGCTCGTCGCGATGGGGCTGGTGTCGGCTAGCCGCTTGCCGGTTGACGTTCTACCCAACCTCAATCGCCCGGTCGTTACGATTCTCACAGAGTCGCCCGGCCTCGCGCCGCCCGAAGTTGAAACGCTAGTGACCCGCCCGATCGAAACCTCGATGAGCGGCGTTCCCGGTGTGGAGCGTGTGCGCTCGGTTTCGGGGATCGGTCTGTCGGTGGTCTACGTCGAATTTGACTGGAGCGAAGATGTGTTTCGCGCGCGCCAGCAAGTTGCGGAACGGCTTACACTTGTGCGTGAACAAATCCCGCCCGGAACGGCCCCACAGATGGGACCGGTGACGTCGATCATGGGCGAGATCATGCTCGTCGCGATTCCTTACGGGAAAGCTAGCCCAATGGAGGCACGCGCGATTGCCGACTTCCAGATACGGCCACGCTTACTGACTATTCCCGGCGTTGCACAGGTCATCCCGATTGGCGGCGAAGTGCGGCAGTATAGGGTCTCGCCCGATCCGGCCGCGATGGCGGCACTTGGTATCACGCTTGACCAAATTGACCGGCAGCTGCGTGAATTTGGAACCAATAGCGGCGGCGGGTTCGTCGATCAGTTTCAAAAAGAATATCTCATTCGGGGTGTCGCGCAGACAACCCGGATCGAGGATTTGCGCGCGCTCGTCGTTGGCGAAAGTGCGAACGGGCCGGTGCGGCTATCGCAGGTGGCGTCTGCTGATTTTGCAGCCGGTTTCCGGCGCGGTGAAGCGGGATATAATGGTGCTCCGGCGGTGGTGATTGCGGTGCAGAAACAGCCAACCGCCGATACGCTCGTGGTTACAACCGAGGTGGAAAAAGCGCTCAAGGAAATCAGCGCAACACTTCCCGACGGGATCACCGCCGACAAGGTTCAGTTTCGCCAAGCCAATTTCATCGAAACCTCGATCAGTACGCTCCAGAAAGTATTGATCGAAGCCACAATCGTTGTCGCAATCGTCTTGTTCCTATTTTTGCTCAATGTCCGTACCACAGCGATTTCGCTCATATCATTACCTATATCGATCCTGATTACGGCAATTGTTTTTTCTGGATTTGGTTTGTCGATCAATACAATGACGCTGGGCGGCCTGGCGATTGCAATCGGTGAACTCGTTGACGACGCGGTAGTTGACGTTGAGAATGTCTTCCGGCGACTACGTGAAAATGCGGCATTACCCGAACCGAAATCATCGCTGTCAGTTATCGCCCGTGCGACGGGTGAGGTGCGGTCAGGCATTGTCTATGCCACCGCAATCATCATCCTTGTCTTCTTGCCGCTATTTTTCCTTGGCGGGGTTGAAGGTCGCCTGTTTGCGCCGCTCGGCCAAGCCTATATTATCTCCATTCTTGCCAGCTTTGTTACCGCTGTGACACTCACACCTGTGCTTTGTTATTACCTGCTGCCTAAGTTTGCGGAGCTCCATGCCGAGCGCGAATCCAGCCTAGTGACGGGCCTCAAGCGGGTGAATGCAAAGGTGCTTGAATGGGGCTTTGCGCGTGTTCGGGGTGTGCTGATCACCGCTACCATTGTCAGCGTATTGGCGATTGGCGGCGCGTTGTTACTGCCCCGCGCCTTCTTGCCAACGTTTAATGAGGGCAGTTTTGTCGTCGGTTTTCAGCTTGAACCAGGTATTTCGCTTGAAGCGTCAAGCCAATTGGCGGCAACAGCGGAAAAACTCCTACTTCAAGTCCCGGAAATTGAAAGCGTCAGCCGACGAACAGGCCGTGCCGAACTTGATGAACATGCCGAGGGTGTTCACTCAAGTGAACTCGACGTAGCGCTCAAACCCGACGCCGAAGATCGAGACGCGATCGCCGAGACAATCCGTAAGCAATTGGCAGTTCTGCCGGGTTCGGTTTCGGTCGGTGCGCCGATCGGGCACCGGCTCGATCATCTGCTTTCTGGCGTGCAAGCTCAAATCGTTATCAAGATATTCGCCGAAGACTTGGACGGCGCGCGCGGTAGTGCCGAACAGCTTCGTGCGGATATATCCGGGGTCCCCGGCATCGTCGATTTACGGATCGAAAAGCAGGTGCGCGTGCCGCAGCTCGACCTGCGGATCGATTATGATCGTGCAGGCAGCTACGGCATCACCCCGGCGGCAGTCTCCGATGCAATCACGACATTGTCCAACGGCAAGGTCGTCAGCCGTGTAATTGACGGCCTCAAACGCTATGATGTCGTGCTTCGGCTCGCCGATGAGAAGCGCACAACGGCGGCTTTGGCTGATCTGCTGATTGAAACACCCAAAGGCCCGGTTCCTTTGCGTAACTTGGCGGAAATCATTGAGACCGACGGGCCAAATCAAATTTTGCGCGAAGGCGGCAAGCGCCGGATCGTAGTCTCCGCCAATACGGAACCGGGTGCAAATTTAGGCAGCATCGTCGCAGCCATCGAGGCGGAAACTGCAAAACTCAAGCTGCCTGTGGGCGGGTTCGTTCGTGTCGAAGGGCAGTTCGAGGCGCAGCGCGAGGCATCTCTGACGATTGGAGGGCTATCGCTCGTATCGTTCGGTATGATTTTCATACTGCTGTTCACGCGTTACCGCTCGGTCAAACTGGCTCTCATCATAATGGCGGGCGTCCCGATGGCACTGGTTGGATCGGTAATCGCGCTCGCAATTGCCGGGTTGCCGCTCTCTGTCGCCAGTATGGTCGGGTTCGTGACGCTTACCGGGATTGCATCGCGCAACGGCATTTTGAAGGTCAGCCACTATATCAACCTCGTGCTTCATGAAGGTGAGACGTGGGGCGATGCGCTGATCGTTCGCGGCACGCTCGAACGGTTGACGCCTGTGTTGATGACAGCGTTGGCCGCCGGGCTTGCTCTCACGCCGCTGCTTATTGGAGCAGACGAACCCGGCAAGGAAATCCTCCATCCGGTCGCCGTCACCATCTTTGGTGGTCTTTTGTCGGCGACACTGCTCGATGCCCTGATCACGCCAATCCTGTTTCGCCTGTTTGGCCGCGCACCACTAGAAAATATCATCGCCGAAGTCGGTCAATCGGGCAATTTGCAAGCCTATTAACAAAGGAACCTCTAATGAAAAAAGCTCTATTTCTAATGGCTGTGTCTGCCCTCGCACTCACAGCGTGCGGCGAACATAAACATGCTGACGGTCACACGGATGCGGATCATGCTGCGATGTCGCCAAAGGATGCAGCAAAAGGTCATGACCACGCAGGAATGAATATGCCGGGTATGGATATGAGCAAGGGCGGGCATCACAGCGGCGCAGCAACGCTCAAGCTTGCCCTGACTTCTGCGGGTGCCTTTACGCCCGGCAAAACTCAACCTGTCACCTTGATGCTAACCGATGCAAAAACCGGCGCGCCAATTGGCCCGAACGACCTTGAAATTGCGCATACTAAGAAGCTGCATTTGCTGATCATTGATGAAAGCCTAACCGACTATCAGCATATTCATCCGGTTCCCGGCGCGAAACCCGGTGAGTGGACGTTCGACTTTGCCCCCAAATTTGCCAGAACATATCGCGTTTGGAGTGATTCTAAGCGAAACGGCGCTGATCAGGAATATGTATTTGCTGATTTGCCTGCTGGATCGCAAAGGGCGTCGGCCCCCGACGCGAAGCCTGTCGCAGCAGCCGCGCTGAATGGCTTGAAATTCTCGCTCTCGTTTGACGGAGCAGTTAAGGCAGGCGAAGGTGTGATGGGCAGCGTAGCCGTCGTTGATGCTAAATCGGGTAAGCCTTTCACGCAGTTGCAACCAATCATGGGCGCTTTCGGCCATGTCGTTGCTTTCTCGCGGGATTGGGGTTCAATCGAGCATGTTCATCCGCTTGGCGATGAGCCGAGCAAGGACAGCGATCGCAGCGGCCCCGTCATCGGGTTCCATATGGAGCCGGCAAATGGCGGAGTGCTGAAGATATTCGTACAGATTCTTGCCAACGGGAAAGAAACGATTGTACCGTTCACTGTCAACGTCGAAGGATAATTGAAATGAAAAAGAGCGTTATCACAGTGCCATTCGCAATTTTGTCGATCTTTGCCATTATTGCGGCACCCTCATTTGCCAAAACACCGACCTATAAAACTGGAAGCGGCACCGCGACGGTCATTTCGGTTGATAAAGCCGCAGGTAAGATCAAGCTCAATCACGGCCCCATCCCAGCGCTCAAGTGGCCCGGTATGAAAATGGGGTTCGTCGCTAAACCCGAAGTGCTCGGTACGATTTCACCGGGAGATAAAGTCGCAATTGATATCCGCTCTGGCGGAGGGAAGTATGAGATTACAAGGATTGTTAAGCAATGAACCAACAACGACAGCACTGTCAGAAACGATCCACCGCGCTGCCGTTGTGGTTGTCGCACTGTTCTCAATTTCGGTAAATTGAACGAAAGGCAGGTTGCGGAAACTAACGCGAAATCAGCGGGAAACAAAGAATCGTGCCGTTCACCGTGAATGTCCGGGTAAGGGAGTAAAAACGAAAAGAGCCATTTTGATCGCTCAATCGCCTCGATTGCACAAAATCGCTTGGCCGAAGTTAATACAAACAGGCGGCGCAAATTGGCACCGCCTGTTTGTACCTTACCGCGCAGGCAAGCATTTTTTGGAGACCGGCAATGAATTCAAGTGATCACTCGTTGTCAAAATTGGCGACTGATGCGGCTCCGTCAGAAACGACGACCATAATGAGAGATCCAGTTTGCGGGATGATAGTCGATCCAGCAAAAACAGGCCATCACACCACGCATGACGGCGCGCATTTTCATTTTTGCAGTGCTGGATGTCTGGCAAAATTCACGGCGAACCCCACCAAATATCTCGCCAATAGACCGCGTACGGAACTCGTTGCCGCACTCGGTGCGATGTGGACATGCCCGATGCACCCTGAAATCCGTCAGCAGGGGCCGGGAACCTGTCCGATTTGCGGGATGGCATTGGAACCCGAAGAGCCTTCGCTCGATGACGCGCCCAATCCTGAACTGGTTGATTTTACGCGGCGCTGGTGGGTTTCGGCGGCCCTCGCGGTGCCGCTTCTGATCCTGACGATGGGACAGAAACCAACATTCCGTTGGCCAAAGGCAAGCCAAAGCTGATTGCCATTGAAACCATCGACAGCATGAATGAGGATGAATTTCTGGCCCTGACAGCGGCTGTCGAAGCGCGCTCAGAACTTCCGCTTGCTCATGCAATTGTGACCGCCGCACAAGAACGCAAGCTGACACTTGGCGAGTCAGAGAATTTCGAGGGTTCAGGTCGGGGCAGGAATTAGCGCGTTTGTTGGCGGGTTACACGGTGTTCACGCAGAACTCAAACCCGATGACAAGGCACGTATTGTTGGTGAACTCAAAGCAGCAGGTGCAAAGGTAGCAATGGCGGGCGACGGGATAAATGACGCCCCGGCACTTGCCGCCGCAGATGTCGGCCTTGCGATGGGAACCGGCACCGATGTTGCGATTGAAAGTGCCGGGATCACACTCACCAAAGGCGACCTAGCCGCCGTCGTCCGCGCGCGCGCACTTGCCAAGGCGACCATGCGCAACATCCGCCAAAACCTGTTCTTCTCGTTTTTGTTCAACGGAATCGGTGTTCCGGTCGCGGCGGGCTTGCTTTATCCCGTTTCGGGTATCCTTATGTCACCAATGTTTGCTGGGGCCGCGATGGCGCTATCTTCGTTCACCGTCGTGATGAACGCGCTGCGGCTCAATCGGGTCAAGCTCAGATAGGGCCTCATGGCTGACCAGATGGCGGAGATGCTAGCGCGCGAGCGCAGATCAATGTCACGGGTGTTTGTTGTACTGAGGCGATAGGCTGAACGGCAGATCCTGCGAACATTGCCGCCGTTCGAAAGGCAAAACTAGGTTCCTGATAGAGGCCATACGTTCACGTGATTATAACTGCTAACCGTTAGCCTGGTTTTGGGATAGCATGCGAACGCCTACTTCGGCGGGGATACATACATCCTTGCACCGCGCGCCCGCATCAATCGAATGACCATCAAACACCGGCGCTTGCAACACCGCAAGATCGCCGCTTAATGTCAACTCCAAGATGAGGCCAATGCTCCGCTAATTTACGACCCAGTCGGTTCCAAATGTTATGACTACATACAGTCCATCACGGCATGTAGTCCGGTCTGCAATCCGCGACCGTGACACCTCGCCTGTTCCCCCTCTGGCGAGGTGTCACCCTCATTCAAAGTCGCTCTTGCCGGTGGCTCCAATTATTTTGTTTCTGACAGCCGCCCTTTCGAGCCATCTCGCTGCATCGCCTGGCGATTGCTTCTCAACATCGACCATCAGGTTCGCTCGTTGCATGTCTGAAACCGAAATTGCGCCGATCAAAGGCTGCAGTGCTTTCACCAACCGTCTATCGTGCGTGGCTGTTGGCCCAACAAGCAATAGCGCGTCGTAACCCAGGACCACCCCTTTTGGATCACCGAGGATAACCAGTTTATCAGCAGCGATTCGGCCATCCGATGAAAATGCCGAAATCACGTCGGCATCGCCGGATTTCAGCGCGTCATACATGAAAGTCGGGCTGAACGCGCGGGTTTTAGCAAAGCGCAGATCATAGGCTTCGCGGATGCTTTTCCATTCGGGCCGGTCGAAAAACTCGAGATCGCCGCCGAGCGTCAAATCGGGTGCGATGGATTTCAAGTCCGCCAGCGTCTTGATGCTGCCCGCCCGGTCGCCGCGCATCACAAGCGCATAAGCATTTTCAAATCCGATCGAACCCAAAGACATCACGCCATGTTTGGTCCGTGCCCAGTCCGCGATGGTCTGGTTCATAACGTCTCGCGACACGGCGTCGCGGCGTTTCATTTCGTTGGCCCACAATGTCCCCGCATAATCGACATAGACGTCGACATCACCGCCTGAAAGCGCTGAAAACACGATGGCCGACCCAAGATTCTCCTTGTAACGGACATTGTATCCAGCTGCTTCGAGTCGTCCGCCGATCAGGCGCGCTAAAATATATTGTTCTGAAAAATTCTTTGCACCAATCGTTATCATGGGTGTACGCGTCGATTGCGATATCGCGATGCCAGCCGGGACGATTATTGCAATGGCGAGCGGCACGATCCAGCGCCAGCGCCGCTGGTTTTGAAGTCCATGCTGCGCACTGGCCAGCATCGCATCAACCACCAGAGCCAGAGCAGCGGACGTGATGCAGCCGGTCAGCACCAGCACCCAATTCTGTGTCTGCAGCCCTGAAAAGATGATGTCGCCAAGGCTCGGCTGGCCGACGGTCGTTGACAGCGTCGCCCCACCAATCGTCCACACGGCGGCGGTTCTGATTCCGCCCATCACCGCCGTTATCGCCAAAGGAGCCTCGACCAGTTTAAGCTTCTGCCACGGCGTCATGCCAATACCGTCGGCCGCTTCGGCAACCGCAGGATCAATTGCATTCAGCCCGTCGACGGTGTTCCGTAAAATTGGCAGAAGCGCATAAAGAGACAGGGCGAGGAGCGAGGGCAGAAAACCCAGCGCCTGCGTGCCGATTGCGAGCAGCAAGGGATAGAAAAGCGCGAGCAACGCCAGCGACGGAATCGTCTGCACGACACTGGCAATTCCAAGGACAAAGCGTCCGAACCGACCATGACGGGCGGCGAACACCCCAAGTGGCAATGAAACGATCAAACCCACCAGCATCGCCGATGCGGCCAGCAGGATATGCGACGCAAGCAGCGCGGGCACGCGCTCGAACGCGTCAGTCCAGCTCATTGCACAAGTCCCGCCAGCTGTGTCGCTTGATTGCGCGGCACGGCCACCATGGCTTGCGCAATCGGTCCGCCCGTCCCTTTTAGCAATGCCATCGGCGATTCACTCGCAACAACTTGCCCGCCGTGAAGCACGACAACCCGATCCGCGAGGAGCAGCGCTTCAGCCATATCATGCGTGACCAAGATACTTGTCAGCCCGATCCTATCGTGAAGCGCGCGGTAGCTTTTGCCCAGCGTATCGCGCGTGAGCGGATCAAGCGCGCCGAAGGGCTCGTCCATCAGTATGAGGCGCGGTTCGCGCGCCAGTGCGCGGGCAAAGCCGACACGCTGTTGCTGACCGCCTGACAGCGTATCGGGCATCCGGCTCGCAAATGTCTGCGGCAAATCGACCAGATCTAGCAATTCCTCGACCCGGCGGCCCACCGCCTCGCCCGCAATTTTCAGCGGCATCGCAATGTTCGCCGCCACGTCGAGGTGAGGGAAGAGGCCGACACCCTGTATCACGTAGCCGATCATTCGACGCAGCGCGTATCGCTCAATATTCTTGATGCTTATGTCATCGATGGTGATCTGACCTGAATCAGGCTCGACCAGTCGATTGATTGTCTTCAGCAGCGTCGATTTGCCCGACCCTGAGGCGCCAACCAGCGCGACGAATGCGCCCCCTTCAATGGTCAGTGATATGTCAGAAATTCCGCCGCCACCTTGATAACGCTTGCACATGTTTTCCAATGTGACAGTCGGCCCCGCCGCTCTCATTTAGGGTGCGCTCTTTTGCGCACGCGCTTCCGCCAGAATGACTGCAAACCGGTCATCCCCATCAGTCCACTCGGCGACCGGCGACCAGCCGCCAGCGCGCAACAACAAGCGGGCATCACGCGCGCCGTATTTGTGACTGTTTTCGGTATGGATGGTTTCGCCGGCTGCCATTGAAAACGCGTCTCCGTCAACACAGAATGCCATATCACGGAACGCCTGAAGATGCATTTCAATCCGTGCATAGCTCTCGTTCCATCGCGCTACATGGACGAACTGGTCGACAGCTATGGTGCCCTTAAGCTCGCGATTGATGCGAACCAGCAGGTTCTTGTTGAACCGCGCGGTTACGCCGGACGCGTCGTCATAGGCGCGGACGAGCGTTTCTTCATCCTTTACGCGATCCATGCCGATCAATAACATCGATCCGACACCAAGCGTAAACCGCATCCGCCGCAACAAATCGACCGCAGATCGCGCGATCAGATTGCCAATGGTCGAACCGGGAAAAAAGCCAAGTTTTGGCAGATTCTCAATCTCTTTGGGGAGCGGCACATCGTGCATGAAATCGGCTTCAACCGGAAGAATTTCCAGATGAGGAAACTGGCCGCGCAGTGTGTCGGCGGAAGCGCGCACAAACGCGCCGGAAATATCGACGGGAACATAGGCGGACGGCGATGTTGCCGACAGGATCAGCGGTGTCTTGACCGCGCTGCCAGCGCCAAATTCGACAACGGCGCGGCCTGTCCCCGTCATCTGTGCGATATCTGCCGCGCGTTCGACGAAGATCGCCGTTTCTACCCGCGTCGGATAATATTCGGGAAGGCCGGTAATCTCTTCGAATAATTCTGAGCCGTGATGGTCATAGAACCAGCGCGCGGGGATTGCGCGTGGTCTTGCCCTGAGACCCAAAAGCACGTCGGAGCGAAAAGCCGGATCTACCACCATTTCCATTGGTTCATGAAGCAACATCAGAGGTCGCGCGCCAGTCGCAAACCGCTAAATTGCCACCGCGCTGTCGGCGGAAAAAAATTGCGGACGGTGGGCCGCGCCGTCCATTGCGGCGTGGCGTGGCTCGATCCGCGCAACACCATCTGCCCGCTCATGAACTTCCCGTTATACTCACCAACGGCGCCGGGCGCGGCGCGGAAGCGCGGATAGGGCAGGAACGCCGATGAAGTCCATTGCCATGTCGTATCGAACATATGCGTGATACCCTCAAGACCGACAGCGGCTTCCCATTCGAATTCGGTTGGCAAGCGCGCGTCCGCCCATCGCGCAAAAGCATCGGCCTCATAATGGCTGACATGGACTACCGGCGCATTCCAATCGATTGGTTGTAAACCAGCTAGCCCGAATGTCTGGTCGCCTTGCCAGTAAAGCGGCGCGGTTATGCCTTCTGCCAGCCGCCAAGCCCAGCCGTCCGATAACCAATATTCGGGTCGCGAATAACCGCCGTCCGTCATGAATTCGCGCCATTCTGCGTTGCTAACGAGGCGGCTGGCTATGGTATGTGGTTCGATCACCACGCGGTGGCGCGGACCTTCGCAATCAAACGCGAAATCGCCACCCTTGTGACCGATTTCCACAATTCCGGCTCGCGATTTGATCCATTTAAGAGGCTGCGGTTGCGATGGTTGTGCAATGTTATTGCGATAGGCCGGCATCAGCGGGTTCTGCGCAAACAGATGCAAGATGTCGGTTACCAACAACTCCTGATGCTGCGCTTCGTGCTGGCAGCCAAGCTCGACCAGATCGCGTGCCGCATCTGGGATGTGCGCCAGCGCCGCGTCAACATGTGCGCGATAGGCGAGGATTTCGTCCAGCGACGGTCGAGTCAGTATGCCGCGCCGTGACCTTGCATGGCGACCACCTTCGCCATCATAATAGCTGTTGAACAGATAATGATAGGCCGGATCGAAAACACGATAGTTAGCTGCATGGTCGCGCAGCACGAAGGTTTCAAAAAACCATGTCGTATGTGCCAGATGCCACTTCGCGGGCGACGCGTCTGGCATCGACTGCACAGTCGCGTCCGCGTCCGACAGCCCATTGACAAGCGCTATTGAATGGCAACGCGTTGAAGCAAAAACTTCAGCCAGCCTGTCGATTGCAGGAACTCGTTGCTGGGTTGCCATCGCCGTCTCCGTTCGAATCATGCGATAGCAAGACTCTCAAGCCCAAACAATTCAGGAACAATTTTGTTTCATGTTTTTTTAGGATAGCCCAATCGCAGAGCCATCGGCAATGTCCGGATATATCTGTCAAGCAAGCCCGTATGGGTTGTTGCCTATTATCCGCCGAACCAAATTAAAGATTTCAGGGTGAGACTGGGCTAAAGCGCCCATTCGGAAAGCGCTGCCTTAGATGGTCGTTTGGCTCGCAATTTTCGGCGCCTAGCAGCGAATATTTTCTCGGCACCCAGCGGATAGTGACTTTGATACGCTTTGACCGGAAGGCTGGGATCAACCAAGGAATTCTGAAGGCATAAAACAAATCACTCACGGTGATTTTCGGAACCGAGGCTGGCGCGACATCTGGTGTCAGAGATTGCCCTGTTCGCGTCGCGGAACATCATCATTTGGTCCGTAATAGAGCGCTGCGCAGGCTTCACGCAGGCACCCCCCTTCAATCTCGATATCGTCGCGGTAGGCATTGGCGACAAAGGCAAGTGTGTCGATGTGCCGCGCTTCAAAATACATCGCGTGGACATCCTCGCGGCCAGCGCCAAATACAACACGTGAGACTTTGCTCCAGATTGTGGCCATTGTGCACATGCCGCAAGGCTGAAGCGTGGAATATAAGGTTCCACCTCGCAGGTCTGCATTGCATATCTCGACGCCGGCTTTGCGGATTGCCATCATTTCGGCGTGCGCGGTCGCATCATGCAGTTCATGGCACTGATTGCGCTCGGCTGCGATCAGCTTATCATCAAAAACAATGATCGCGCCAATAGGTGTACTTGCAGGGCTGCTGCCCTTTGATGTTGCGATGGCAATCGCCTTTCGCATCCAGAATGCATCATCAGCTAATGGCATGAGAGTTTTCCGCATTATGATCCAGACTGCCTTAAATCTCTGTGTCAACGCACTCGACGCTGCCAAAAAATGAGCCCGACTGCGCAGTAAGCAAGTGCCGGGCTCTAAGTCTGGCTGAACCTCCCAGAGGACGGGTGGAGAAGGAAAGTGTTCAGCTTCGGTAACAAAGCCATAAACCTTAGACGCTGCGAAATGTTCCGCTTGCCGTTGGGCGACGACAAATAAACTGACTTGATTTCTAGTCGACGCCGGTCAGTGCGAAAACTGCGCAATTTTGCGGATTTGAGCGGCAATGTTTTCAGGTGAGAGAATGAAGTCGATACATCCGGTATCTATCGCGCTTTCGGGCATGTCAGGGACACCCGCCGTGTTGGGCTTTTGCGCTATGGTTATTCCCCCGATCTCGCGGATACCGCAAAGTGCTGCGGCGCCGTCCCCGTCGTAACCAGACACGATAACAGCGATGATCTGGCCATCCCAGTTTTGTGTCAGCGAGCGCAGAAATACCGTAATGACATCGGGCCACCCTCGCGGCTTTGAAATCGCTTCGAGCCGGAACTCTCCGTCTTGAACAAGAAGGTCGCGCTGCGAAGGAATGATGAACACGTGAGTTGGCGTTATGTTGAGGCCTACGACGATCAGTTCGACAGGCATTGCGGTGTGTTGCGGCAAAATCTCGTGCAGCAGGGTCGCCACAGTTCGGAGATGATTGACAATGACAATCGCGACACCCAAATCGGGAGGCAGATTCTTGAGCAAGCGGATATAAGCATCAAGTCCGCCTGCTGACCCTCCCACGCACACGATTGGAAAATCTTTGGTCAACCGCTTCGCTGTCATCTTAAAGTTTTACCGATCCAAAGCGTTGCATCGATTTAGGCACCCCTTGCAAATCACAACCGCCCCATCAGCAGAAGGACGACAACTACGATCAGGACGAAGCCGATTAGTCCGACTCCGCGATGCCCGAAACCATACCCATAGCCGCCTAGACGGCCACTAAATCCGCCCAGCAGGAATATAACGAGGAGAATGATGAGGATAAGGCCGGGTGACATGGAACACCTCGTAGTTTCGCGAGCAGGAGGCTCATCGTATCTTCTTAACTGAGTTCAGACCGCATGGTTCCCAATGAGAAATTTGAACGCTGGGGAGGTAACTTGCGGACGCACAAAGTTAGCGCAGTGCTGCCGTTGTGAGCATAGCGCACGGAATGGTTTCTAGGGGCATGGGTGTTTCTTTGCCTTTGAATATCCCGGCGATGGCTTTGCCAAAAACAGTCAAGACTGACGAAAATTTTGGTTTCCCGGTTGCCGTAATCCCAGCGATTGTAATTGTCGGCTGCATCAGTGTGCCGCCAACACGCACCGGATCGGCGATTCGCAAACCGCTTGGATGCTTTGCGGCCCCACTAATGACAAGCGCGATCCGCTCATCAAACAGATTGATGCCTCCCGTCCCCCTGCCCACCGACACCGCAGTATCAATAACCATTGGATTAGGGCGCAAAAGTCCGCCTTTGGCTTCAAAACTGGCGACAAGACAGGGCATTGCGGTTTGTGCCCGCTTGTCTTTGATCACCTGACCAATCGTTCGCCCGAGATCCTGCCCCAATACAGAGGCGGCAGTGGCCCTGATCCGCCCTTGAGACGAAACGAGGGCCACACGACCATTGGCATGCGCAAGCGACTCTCGAATTGTATCACCCGTCCCGGATAATAATATACGCGCGCGCAACGGCCCGCTGACTTCAGTCGGCGCGCCGACTATCCGGTCAAGTGTTTCCCCGGTTACATGCATATCAAGTGTGAGCTTTGGCCTGCCACTAACATGGCGCACGATGGCGGTTCCCGTCATCTGGCCGGTCGCCATCCCTGTAACAATATCGTCGAGCCTTACAATACGGTGGTCAAGACTGAGGGTGCCAGAAAGGCTGCGAAACACAGACCCGCCTGCGATCAGAAGTTTGTCTGCCTTGAAGAATAATCGCCCGTCGGTTTTGCCGATCTTACTGAGATTGATCCGTGTGTTCGGGATAGCACGCGGACCAAGAACGGTCAGAAGTTCTCGCCGCTTTGCCAGGCCCTGATCAGAAACCAGATCGTTGAAATCAAACGTCGCAGCGCGGATTGACCCCGCTATTTTGTTGCGACCATCCCTCTTGGTAATTGTCGCAGAACCTGTCAGGCGAGAACGCCCGATTGTTCCCGTCAGACGCTGGATCACCCAGACCGGACTTTTCCGCTGAATGGTGGCAGTCAAAGCGAAGGGCTGGGTTTCAAACAAACCCGCAGCAATCACGTCATCAATGTTCTTGAGCGATGGGCCACTTGCCGAAACTGTCGCTGAGAAATGCTCAAGATCTAGGAGGTTTTGCATTGCGCCGCGCGCCTTGAAGGTCAGCGGTGCG
>JANOXQ010000189.1:0-37679 GCA_031418495.1 Sphingomonadales bacterium | reverse complement strand
CGCGCGCCAGCGCCGTTCGCCCGCAACAATCTGATAACCGACAATCCCCGGCGGGGCCGTCCGCACCACAATCGGCTGAAGCAACCCGCGCGTCGCGATTGATTGCGCCAGTTCGTCAAGTGCTGCCTCGTCAAAATGCTTGCGCGGCTGGCCTTTCATCGGCGACAAATCAACCGTTGGCACCATCATGATCCCTTGCGACGGGACAGCGTCGCTCCCTACCGGCTGCTCCTGCTCAATCTCACCAAGGAGTGCCGAAAGCCCGCGACCCAGTCCCATCGGGCGTTTTTTGAGCGGCACTACCCGGTTTTCATCCTCGCTCATGCCGCCACCCTTGCCTTGGGGAGCCGCCCGATCAGTTCACGTGAAAGCGCCATATAGGCCTCCGATCCCGAACAGCGATAATCATAGATCAATGCAGGAAGGCCGTGGCTCGGCGCTTCGGACAGACGAACATTGCGCGGAATGACCGTTTCAAACACGGCTTTACCAAGGCAAGCACGAACATCCTGCGCCACTTGTTCGGTCAAACGATTACGCCGATCATACATGGTGAGCGCAACGCCAAGGATCGAAAGCCCTGGATTGAAGCGCGCGCGAATCCGCTCAACCGTCTGGAGTAATTGGCTCAGCCCCTCAAGCGCGAAAAATTCGCATTGCAGCGGCACAAGCAAAGACTGTGCAGCGACCATTGCATTGAGCGTCAGCAACCCAAGCGAGGGCGGACAATCAAACATCACAATGTCCCAACGTCCAAGCGGCGCTGCATCAAGCGCCTTCGAAAGCCGGTGTGTTCGCTCCTCAAATTCAACCAATTCAATTTCAGCGCCCGAAAGATCTGGCGTTGATGCGATCAGATCAAGCCTAGGAATGCGCGTTGCAATTACGGTCTCCGCTAGCAGCGAATCACCTAGCAACACGTCATAGCTTGAGCGTACCCGCTCTGATTGATGAACACCAAGCCCGGTTGAGGCGTTGCCTTGCGGATCAAGATCAATCAACAGCACGCGCCAGCCTGTTGCTGCAAGCGCAGTGGCAACGTTGATTGCGGTGGTGGTTTTGCCAACTCCGCCTTTCTGATTGGCGACAGCAATGCGAATCATAACGCCTACTTTCTTCGCGAAACGCCTTGCGCAATTAGGATTGCAGCGTTTTCATCGGTGATTGATCGGTTAACGTGAAATTTACCGTGCCACATGCCATCAATTAATGCCAGTTCATCTTCTGCTGTTTGCCCCTTTGGCAGCAGCCAGATCGTTTCATTCCGGGAAAACCGCGCGGAAAGGTCAAGAAGTTTGGGCAGAGGCGCAAAAGCGCGCGCACTGATCACTGAAACACTTCGCGTTTCAAGCGTTTCTAACCTTCCGCCATGGACTGAAACATGCGGAAGGTTAAGCGCAAGCACCATATGACGCAGAAACTCAAATCGCTTACGTCGCGACTCAACCAAGATAATCGGACGATTGGAAAGAATCGCAATCACCATTCCCGGAAAGCCCGCTCCAGTGCCTAGATCAAGCCAAGTGCCTGGCTGCGCATCATTTGCCAGTGGCAAGAGTTGGGCTGAATCAACCATATGCCGCACCCAGAACAGTGGGATAGTCGCAGCGCTCACCAAATTCTGCTGCGTCGATTCAGCAACCACTAGCTCACGGAGACGATCAAGCTGCTCCAATGTTTCACGTGAAACATATAGCGTATCGGTAAGCCACGCCTTGGCCTCATCTTCATTCACTCAAGCAGCTTTCCGTTTCGCGTGAACAAGAAGTAGCGCGAGCGCCGCTGGCGTTATCCCACGGACACGTTCCGCGCTGCCAAGCGTTGCCGGCCGACTCGCGTTCAACTTCTCAACCATCTCATTTGAAAGGCCAGCGATCGCATTATAATCAAGCGCTTGAAGGCTTATCCCCTCATTCGCACGCATATTTCGGATTTCGGCGTCCTGTCGCATAAGATAGGGGGCGTAGCGCGCATCTTCGATCACTTCATCGAGCAGTCCGCAAGCATAGACGCTAAGCGCTGGAACTGCCTCGATCAGCATTACACGATCAGCCTCGTTGACCCGAATCCAGTCAAAAAGCTTTGGTGTTCGTGGATCGGGCGATTTTTGCCTATTGAGCAATGTAATCAGCGATTCGCGCTCTGCAGTGCGCGCAGCAAACCAGTCACAGCGCTCTTTTCCAACGCACCCAGTGGAAATTGCAATTGGCGTTAAGCGTGTAGCAGCATTATCGGCGCGAAGCCGTAAGCGATATTCCGCGCGCGCGGTGAGCATCCGATAGGGCTCAGTAATCCCCTGAAGCACGAGATCATCGATCATCACGCCAATGTAAGATGAGGCGCGATCAAGAATGAGCGGCGCACGCCCAAATGCAAGTGCCGCCGCATTGATTCCAGCAATCAGGCCTTGTGCCGCCGCCTCTTCATAGCCGGTCGTGCCGTTAATCTGACCAGCGCAGAATAATCCGCCAATCTCGCGGAGCTCTAACGTTGGCATTAGCGCGCGGGCATCGATATGATCATATTCAACCGCATAACCTTGCTGCAGTATCTCAACCGCTTCTAGTCCAGCAACGCTTCGCAGCATCGCAAGCTGTACATCAAGCGGAAGCGAAGTCGAGACGCCATTGGGATAGACCCACGCGTCGTCAAGCCCCTCGGGTTCAAGGAAAATCTGATGGCCATCACGGTCACCAAAGCGGTGCACCTTATCTTCAATCGATGGGCAGTAGCGCGGCCCCTGCCCTTCGATATCACCACTGAACAAAGGTGAGCGATCAAGGCTTGCGCGTATGATGGCATGGGTCTGCGCATTAGTCCGGGTCACGCCGCACCAAAGTTGCGGATTGCTGCGTGCGAGTGTCAGATCAGAAAATGTCCATGAGTCGCTATCCGAAACTTGTGTTTCAAGTTTCGCCCAATCAATGGTGCGGCCATCAAGGCGCGGTGGCGTCCCCGTCTTGAGCCGCCCAATCGGAAGATTACGCGATCGGAGCTGCGCCCCAAGCGTTTCCGCGGACGCCTCGCCAATCCGGCCACCGCTGCTGCGTGCTTCGCCGCAAAACATTTTGCCGCCAAGGAACGTACCCGTCGCGAGTATGATTGCCTTGGTGTTAAGGGTACGGCCGTCGCCGAGCTGAAGCCCGGCTATAGTGCCATCCGCATCATCAAAGACCAGGGCCTCGGCACTCGCTTCAACAATTTCAAGATTGGCTTGGGCAGCAAGCATCTTATGAATCGCAGCTTTGAACAATTTGCGATCAGCCTGAATACGCGGGCCGCGCACTGCCGCCCCTTTTGAGGCATTGAGCATCCGATAATGTATTGCCGACGCATCGGCTGCACGCGCGATTAACCCGTCAAAAGCATCAACCTCACGAACGAGATGCCCCTTGCCAAGCCCGCCAATCGCAGGGTTACAAGACATCGCGCCAATCTGCGCTCGATTAAACGAAACGAGCGCGACCGATGCCCCCATCCGCGCCGCCGCCGCCGCCGCCTCACACCCGGCATGGCCAGCCCCCACCACAATGACATCAAAACTATGCATGGTCCACGCGGTAAGCCCGCACGAGGATTCGGTCAATGTTTCACGTGAAACGGATGAGTCTACTTCCCAATACAAAATGCGCCGAACAGAGTATCTAGCATATCTTCAACGCCACTTCTGCCGGTAATCGCGTCGAGCTTTGCGCGTGCGAGGCGGAGATGTTCGGCGGTGAGGAGTCCATCACCACTCGCGCGTGCGGCCCACAATTCGGTGCGCACTTCGCTTAGAATCGCACGGTGGCGGGCGTTGAGCGCGAGGGCACCGGACTTTGGCAGGAGCGTTTTTGCGTGTGCAATGATCACTTGTTTGAGCGATTCCACGCCCTCTCCCGTCACAACCGAAACTGGCAGGCCCGCGCGATGCGTCCCAAGGTCAGCCTTGGCCGCCACGATCAGCGCGTCACAGGGAGCCTCATCTGAGTCACCGAGCCACAGGAGGATATCCGCCGCCGCAATCGCTTCCCCCGTCCGCGCAATGCCAATCGCTTCAATTGCATCATTGGTTTCGTCACGCAGGCCAGCAGTATCAATCAAAAGCAATGGAATGCCCGCGATAACGACAGGCGCTTCGATCCGATCACGCGTTGTGCCCGCTATTTCTGACACTATCGCCCCTTCGCGATCAATCAACTTATTGAAAAGACTAGATTTTCCTGAATTTGGTGGCCCCGCAAGAACCACGCGAACACCGTCCTTCAGGCGCTCAGCAGGCGGCGAAGCCAGCATCGCCTCAAGCGCTTCCACCAATTCCACCAAGGGCTGACGATAGGTGTCACCTTCGCCAACATCACCCTCATCGGAGAAATCGAGCGTAGCTTCAACCAATGCCGATATCCGAAGCAGCGCCGACTGCCAAATCGTCACCTGACGCCCAAGCGCCCCTTCGGCGAGCGCAAGCGCTGATTGGCGCTGCCCTTCGGTCTCAGCAGCAAGCAAGTCAGCCAGCCCTTCTGCCTCAGCCAAGTCAATGCGACCCTTTTCAAACGCGCGGCGCGTAAACTCGCCAGCGGTCGCAGCCCGCAAGCCATCAATACGCCCGAGTACTGTCTGCACGGCTGCCACAATCGCACGGCCACCGTGAAGATGCAATTCAGCGAGGTCCTCCCCCGTCACGCTGGCCGGGCCGGGAAACCACAACAGTAGTGCCTGATCAAGCGCGCCACCATTACTCGGGTCAATCAATCGGGCGAGCGTCGCCCGACGCGGGGCCGGTATCTTCCCAGCAAGCGCCACAAGTGCTGAACCCGCCGCTGGCCCGCTGATCCGTAGCACCGCAATGCCGGCAGGTGGGAGTCCGCTCGACAGCGCAAAAATCGTTTCAGTCACCGTGGTCAGGTTTCGCTTTTCTTGCCCTTGGGTTTGGTCGCCGCACCGGCAAACTGGCCTATTAGATCCTTGACCAAATCAACGCCTGCGCCACCCATCGGCACCCAGTTGCGCACCAACCCTTCAACCAGATCGGGGCTAACGCCCTTCGTCATGACATCTTTAACTTGCGCCAGATAGACGTCGTGAATAGCGGTAAGATCGGGTAAGCCAACCAGACGGCGCACCTCTTCGGGGGTGCAATCAACTTCGATATTAAATTTCATTGGGCATCTCGCTTGAGCCGGAGGGGATAAAGTGGATAAGGTTTGCCGCATGAACCGCCTTTGCGCAATCGCCAGAATCGCAACGCCCATCGGTCTCGTCGAATTGACTGCCGATGATGGAGTTTTAAAAGGCGTGCGGATCGATCCCACCAAAGATAGTCCCAACTATGCCCCGGCAGGGCACGCGGTGCTTGAGGCAGGGGTTATGCAAATCCAAGATTGGTTTGCGGGGAAGCGCAAAGGCTTTCACCT
Organism: Sphingomonadales bacterium; assembly: GCA_031418495.1. Classification (GTDB taxonomy): domain Bacteria; phylum Pseudomonadota; class Alphaproteobacteria; order Sphingomonadales; family Sphingomonadaceae; genus Aquisediminimonas. Next base: position 32,286 of record JANOXQ010000189.1, on the reverse strand, counting down.
TCCACTCGCTCCACTCTCCACACCGCGCGGTGAAGCGTTGCGCGCTGGAATCACAGCGATTGTCTACGGCGAGACGCTAACCTACGGCGAACTTGCCGCGCGGATTGGATCAGCCGCGCGCGCTGTGGGTCAAGCCTGTCGGCGCAACCCATTCCCAATCATCATTCCTTGCCACCGCGTGACTTCGGCGGGTGCCCAAGAGTTTTACTCAGGCGGCGAAGGCCCACGCACCAAGGCATGGCTCATCGCCTTCGAACAAGGAAAGGAATATCGCTACGGATCGGACATATTGATCTAAGGAGCGGATACCCCAACAAATTATATACCAGCCGCAGCCATCACAAAAGGCTGAACCTCATGCCAGCCTTCCCAGATCATCTTGCCAGCGACATAGACGATGACAGCAAGGCCAACCCATGCAATCCAGCGGTAACGCTCAATATATTGGGCGATAATGTTCGCGGCGATCCCCATGAGCGCGACAGCAAAGATCAGGCCAACGATTAGAATCCCGGGGTGCTCACGCGCTGCGCCTGCAACCGCGAGAACATTGTCAAGGCTCATTGAAACGTCAGCAATTGCGACCGACCAAGCCGCCGCAGCAAAGCTCTTCGCCGCTGGGATGCCAGAATTTTCGTCGCCTGCAATTTCGGGCGACCCAGGCGATTCGCTTACCTCTGAACGGGTTACATCGCGGTACATTTTCCACGCCACCCACAACAAGAGTAGACCACCAGCAAGCACAAGCCCAACAATCCCGAGCAACCAGCTTACCATCAATGCAAAGACGATCCGCAGCACAAGTGCCGCGATCACCCCGATCAGAATGACCTTCTTGCGCTGTTCGGGCGGCAAACCAGCAGCGAGCGCGCCAACGACAATCGCATTGTCACCCGCAAGCACGAGATCAATCATCAACACCTGAATAAATGCGGCAAATGCAGCAGGTTCGCCGATATTGGAGAAATCCTTGACGATTGCGGCCCAAATATCAGCGGGGCCACCAAGGTCGGTTGCCGAAGATGCGGCAGCGAGAATGAGATCAAACATGAAGCAGCCCTATTGGTTCATCGAATCGAAGAAATCTTCGTTAGTCTTCGAATCCTTCATTTTGTCGAGGAGGAACTCCATCGCGTCAATCGTGCCCATCTGCATAAGGATCCGGCGCAGCACCCACATTTTGGAGAGCTTGCCCTTTTCAACGAGCAGCTCTTCCTTACGCGTGCCCGATTTTCCAACATCGAGTGCGGGGAAAATGCGCTTGTCGGCAACCTTGCGGTCAAGCACGATTTCACTGTTACCGGTGCCTTTAAACTCTTCGAAAATCACTTCGTCCATTCGGCTACCAGTATCGATGAGGGCTGTCGCAATGATCGAGAGCGAACCACCCTCTTCAATGTTCCGCGCGGCACCAAAGAAACGCTTTGGCCGTTGAAGCGCGTTAGCATCAACACCGCCGGTCAACACCTTGCCGCTTGAAGGGACAACGGTGTTGTAGGCACGGCCAAGTCGCGTGATCGAATCAAGCAGGATCACGACATCCTTCTTGTGCTCAACCAGCCGCTTGGCCTTTTCAATCACCATTTCAGCGACTTGAACGTGGCGGCTGGCCGGCTCATCAAAGGTTGATGACACAACCTCGCCCTTCACGCTGCGTTGCATGTCGGTAACTTCCTCGGGGCGTTCGTCAACCAGAAGGACGATCAGAAACACCTCGGGATGATTATCAGTAATCGCCTTGGCAATATTTTGGAGCAAGACAGTTTTGCCGGTACGCGGTGGGGCAACGATCAGCGCGCGCTGGCCCTTACCTTGTGGCGAAATAATATCGATGACGCGCGCTGACTTATCCTTGATCGTTGGATCAAGCGTATCAAGCGTCAACTTTTCATCAGGATAAAGTGGCGTCAGATTGTCAAAATTGACGCGGTGGCGGACAACTTCAGGATCATCAAAATTAATTGCAGTGACGCGGTTCAACGCGAAATAGCGTTCGCCATCTTTCGGCCCGCGAATTTCACCTTCCACAGTATCACCCGTCCGCAAGCCATGTTTACGGACTTGGTTTGGCGAGACATAAATATCGTCGGGCCCAGCAAGGTAGTTCGATTCCGGGCTGCGAAGGAATCCAAAACCATCCTGCAAAACTTCAATCGTCCCAAGCCCCATGATCTGGGCACCATTTTCAGCCTCGACCTTGAGAATCGCAAACATCAAATCCTGCTTACGTAGCGTCGATGCACCCTCAACGCCGAGTGCTTCTGCCATTTCGACCAGTTCAGCCGGTGTTTTCTTTTTAAGGTCTTTTAAGTGCATAATATTGATCCGGATGAAATTCTGGTTTGATTTTGGAAAGCCGCGAGCAGCGAAAAAAGTCTGGCTGAAACGAAATTGCACGAATGGCAAAGCGGATGATGTGCCCTAGGCCTGACGCAAAATACTGTCAAGCCGCACGTATTAAAAGGGTTTTACGATCACCAAAACAATGATCAAAGCCGCCGCAATACCGGGAATTTCATTCACCAGACGTAGCGTTTTCCCAGACGTGGTACGCTCACCCGCCGCAAGTTTGCGGGCATAGCCAATCATCCAACCATGATAGGCTGTCAGCCCAAAAACAGCGAGCAGTTTTACAGTAAACCAGCCTTGTGAGAATGCCCCAATCATTCCGGCAAGCCAAAGCCCTAACACCCAAACGACAATCATTGCTGGATTAAGGATGATACGGATCAACCTCCGTTCACGCTCGATCCAAAGCGCATTTTCGGGCGACCCTAACGCTGCTTCCTGATGATAGACAAAGAAGCGCGGTAGCATGAACAGTCCGGCCATCCAAAACACTACGAAAATCAAATGTGCCGCCTTGAGCCAGAGGTACATCATCCACGCACCCGCGTTAGTAATGCTTCGACATGCGCAATCGGTGTGTCGGGAAGGATACCATGACCAAGATTGAACACATGCGGTCGATCAGCAAAAGCATTGATGATCCGGTCAATGGCAACATCAAGCGTTTCCCCACCTGCAATAAGAGCAAGCGGATCAAGATTACCCTGCACTGGCATATCTATAGGGAGCGAAGCTGCGGCCCAATGCGGATCAACCGTTTCATCAACGCCAACCGCTGATATCCCTGTTTCACGCGCATAAGCGGGAAGTTTTCCACCTGCACCCTTAGGAAAGCCTATAATCGGTGTGTTTGGATGAAGCGCTTTCAAACGCGCGACAATATTTGCGGTTGGCGCAATGACCCATTGCTCAAATTGTGCCGGCGAAAGACTACCCGACCAGCTGTCAAACAATTGCACTGCATCAGCGCCTGCTTCTATCTGCTTTGAGAGATAATCGACTGTCATATCGCTGATCGCATCGATAATCGCTCTGAACGCTATAGGGTCGCGGTAAGCATAACGGCGCGTCTCAGCTTGTTCCTTGCTGCCCTGCCCTGCAATCATATAGGTTGCCACCGTCCAAGGGCTGCCCGCAAAGCCAAGCAGTGTTGTTTCGGGGGGCAAACCAGCCTTAACTCGCCTGACCGTCTCATAGATGCTTGTGAGGCGCTCAGGTGCTGTAGTGAGAGCGGCAAGATCATGAGTGGCCAGCGCTGGAGCAAGCCTTGGGCCTTCACCCTCCTCAAACCAGAGTTTTTGTCCTAAAGCGTGCGGGATTACCAAAATATCTGAAAAGAGGATGGCCCCATCAAATCCAAAACGGCGGATCGGTTGAAGTGTGACCTCGGTCGAGGCCTCAGCATCATTCACCAGTTCGAGAAAGCCGCCTTTTTGGGCACGAAGCGCACGATATTCCGGGAGATATCGTCCAGCCTGACGCATTAGCCATACCGGCAATTTTTCGCTTCGTTTCCCCTTAAGCACGGAGAGCAGGCTTTTTTCAGAACTTTGATCGCTTGGCATATAGGTTCAATTCAATCTTAATTATAAAGAATCTGTTGAGGATAGTAGGCGAGCGTTTTGCGGTGTTTATGGACTGCGCGCATATTTACCAACAGTTTGCATTTTTCAAGAGCACTTAATCTTATGCGATTCGTTAGATTCATCCCCTCTATCCACAGCTTTTTGGATTATCAGCGCTTTGGGGATGCTCTTGTGGATAGATTTGATGCCTTCGGGGATAATTAGACCGCTTGGATTCATCCGCAGATTTACGCTAGGTCATTTCCACAAACTTATCCCCAAGCAAAGTTAGGCCGCGATGCCAAGGCTCCATCTCCATCTTGTGTCCGATTCAACCGGCGAAACGCTTGAAACGATTGCCAAGGCCGCTCTGGCACAATTTGATGCGGTTGAAACGGTCAAACATTTTTGGCCACTCGTGCGCTCCGAAGGGCATCTTGAACGCATTTTTGCTGATATTGTTAAAAATCCAGGGCTTGTTCTCTTTACCCTCGTCAATCCTGAAACTCGCCGTACGCTCGAAAATAAGTGCCGTGCTTCAGGGCTGCCTGCGCTTGCGCCGCTTGATCTGGTGACTGATCAACTGTCTGAAATGCTTGGGCAAACCGCAAAAGCGCGTCCCGGTGGCCAACATGCGCTCGATGCGGCTTATTTCGCGCGCGTTGAGGCCATTCAATTTACGATCACTCATGATGATGGGCTCAATTGGGAAAATTGGGAGCAAGCCGACATTATCCTTGCGGGGGTTTCACGCACATCAAAAACCCCAACATCAATCTATCTTGCCAATCGTGGATATCGGACAGCGAATATTCCGCTTGTCATTGAATCACCGCCACCATCTTCGCTCTACTCGCTTAAAAACCCGCTTGTGGTGGGTTTGATCACCAGCGTAGACCGCTTAATTCAGGTGCGGCGCAATCGGCTGCTGTCGCTTAATCAGGCGCCCGAAACTGATTATGTCAATCAGGCTGCTGTTGCGCGTGAAATTGGTTTTGCCCGCCGGATTTTTGCCGATAACGGTTGGCCGGTGATCGATATGACGCGCAAATCAATTGAGGAGGCAGCTGCTGCTATCATCAATCTCGTTAACGAACGCCACTTGGCAACGCTGTGATGCGGCTAATCCTTGCATCCCAAAGTGCCGCACGGCGCGCTGTACTCGAAGCCGCAGGTTTGGAATTTGAAGCCATCGCGCCGATGGTTGATGAAGAATCAGCCAAAGAAGCACTTCGTACTGACGGCATTAGTCCCCGTAAACTTGCTGACGCGCTTGCTGAGCTCAAAGCACTTAGACTGTCGCGTCGCTTTCCTGCTGATCTTGTGCTTGGCTGCGATCAAACGCTGTCGCTTGATGATGGTACTATGTTTGATAAACCAGAGTCGTCCGCGATGCTCAAAGCACAGCTTGTCAGTTTGTCAGACAAAACCCATAATTTATGGAGCGCGGCGGTGCTGGCTCAAGGCGGAACACCGATTTGGCGACATATTGAACGCTGCAAAATGATGATGCGACCACTTTCTGACCTCTTCATTGACGAATATATCGCGGCTGAAGGCGATGCTCTGCTCGGCTGCGTTGGCGGTTACCGGATCGAAGGGCATGGGATTCAGCTCTTTAGCCACATTGAAGGCAGTCATTTTGGTATCTTAGGGCTTCCACTCCTTCCACTGCTCGATATCCTGCGTACACGCGGGGTGATCACATCATGAATCGTCCTTATGCTGAGGTGATTGGCGATCCGATAGCCCATTCAAAATCACCGCTGATTCACAACTTCTGGCTGCAAAAACGCGGGATTGATGCTGAATATCAGGCTTGTCGCGTCCGGCCGACTGAACTGACTGACTATCTCACTAAACGCCGCAATGACCCTGATTGGCGCGGCTGTAATGTTACCATTCCGCACAAACAAAGCGTTGCGTTGGCCGTTGATTATCTATGGCCCGGAACGCTTGACATTGGAGCGATCAACACAGTGATCAAGCGTAATGGCCAACTTGTTGGGGCTAATACGGACATCGCCGGGATTATCACGCCGCTGAAGAGCCTGCTGACTGCGCTTTTTGGTGACAACGCCACTCACGCGCAGACGGTGGCAATTATTGGCGCAGGTGGTGCTGCTCGTCCGGCTGCCGCCGCGATACGTTCGCGCTTTCCGGATTGGCCAATCCGCTTTCTGGCGCGACGTCGTGAACAGGCCGAAGCTGTTGCACATGAGATTGGCGTTACAGCCGATGTCTGGCCAATTGAGAACGCAGCGCTTAATGCGGTTACGATCCTGATCAACGCGAGTCCGCTCGGTATGGTTGGAAAAGCCCCGCTTAACCTCTCACTTGAAGCAATGATTGGCAGCGAAAGCTCAAAAATCGTCTTTGATATGGTTTATGCGCCGCTCGAAACACCTTTGCTTGCCGCAGCGCGAAAAGAAGGTTTTGCAACAATCGATGGGTTGCAAATGCTCGTTGCGCAAGCTGCCGAAGCATTTGAATTGTTCTTTGGTCAGCCCGCACCACGCGATTATGATGATGAACTTCGGGAATTGCTGATCAAATGATCATTATTGGCCTTACAGGATCTATTGGCATGGGCAAATCTGCTGTCGCGGCTATGTTCATCCGCGCCGGAATCCCGGTGTTTGATGCTGACCGGGCTGTCCATCAGTTACAAGGCCCAAACGGCTTGCTTCTCGCTGCCATAGAGGCGTGTTTTCCAGGAACGACCGGGCCAGCAGGTGTTGACCGGCAAAAGCTCGGTGCCGCAGTTTTTGGTAATGCTGATGCGCTGAAGGCACTTGAGCGGATCGTCCACCCTGCAGTTGCAGCGCTGCGACGTGATTTTTTGCGTCATAACCGGTCGCGCCCGATTGTCGTACTCGATATTCCGCTGTTGTTTGAAAAGAAGGGTTGGAAATCGGTTGATGAGATTGTTGTTGTTTCAGCCCCCGCATGGAAACAGCGTAAGCGGGTACTTGCCCGACCCGGAATGAACTACGCCAAATTTGCCAAGATCAGAAAGCTTCAGCTCCCCGATGCGCAGAAACGGAAAAGGGCGGATTTCATTATCAACACAGGCATTTTACCCAGCGCGACCAATGTGGTGGTCAGACAAGTGATCGCTTGCCTAATGCGACAAACAGGCAGATACTCAGATTAACATGCGCGAGATTGTTTTCGATACTGAAACGACTGGGCTAAGCGCCGCTAATGGCGACCGAATCGTAGAGATTGGTTGCATTGAGCTGATCAACCGGGTTGAAACCGGCAAGAGTTTTCACAGCTATTTTAATCCCGAACGACCAATGGACCCGGCAGCTGAGGCTGTGCACGGCTTGAGTGATATTTTCTTATCAGACAAACCCCTGTTTGAAGACAAGGTTGAGGATTTGCTCGACTTTTTGGACAATTCGCCGCTGGTTGCACATAATGCCCGCTTTGATTTTTCATTCGTCAATCATGAACTCGGTGCGTGCGGTCGGCTCCATATCTCCGAAAGCCGAATGGTCGATACGCTGGTTCTGGCGCGCGCGCGTCATCCTGGAGCCAAACATAGTCTCGACGCGTTATGCACCCGTTTTGGCATAGATCGCAGCCACCGAGTGATGCACGGTGCGCTGCTCGATGCTCAGTTGTTGGCCCAAGTTTATGTTGAACTGACTGGTGGTCGACAAATCGGTTTGCAACTGCCGACGGAAAGCAAAAATAACGGTTTTATTGATGATGATGCTACACGCGCTGCTGAATCCGCAAGGAAGAACCCAGTTCAAAGGCCGATCCGTGTTTTTGAACCAACACCCCAAGAACGCTTACTACATCAGGCATTTTTGAAGAAATTGACCAAACCCTTGTGGCTTGATGGGAGTGATGTGCCTTTATCATCTCCTAATGCGGTAGCGATTGACGAAGATGTTTCTGCCGCTTAGTGGCGCGGCTTTTTGAAAGGAGGATTACATGGACGTTCGTGTTTCCGGGCATCAAGTTGATACGGGTGATGCACTGAAAATCCATGTGACCCAGCGGCTTCAGTCGACTGCGGAGAAATATTTTTCGCGTGCGCACTCAGCTCATGTTACCTTTGGCAAAGGGCCGCACGATAACGGTTTTGTGTGCGATATTGTCGCACATGTTATGCAAGGCGTTGTTCTCAAAGGATCTGGGAGTGCAATGGATGCTCACCCTGCATTTGAAGGAGCGGCTGATAAGATTGAACGACAGTTGCGCAGGTACAAGCAGCGCCTCAAAGACCATCACGGTGCCGGGCTTGAGACAGTTCCGATCCGCGAAGCTGATGCAGGTTACACAGTCTTTGATGCTGCTGAAAGCGTTGATGAGGTTACGGGCGATTATCCTCTGATTATTGCTGAAACCAAAGTTGATGTGCCTGAAGCAAGCGTGTCCGACGCAGTGATGATGCTCGATTTGCGCAACACCAATGGGTTGTTGTTCAAAAATGTCGCAACCGGGGCCTATAATATGGTGTATCGTCGCGGTGATGGCACTATTGGTTGGGTCGAACCGCAACGGGGTTGATTGAAACGCATGCCGAGAGGCTCTTAATTGCTGTGCCTTGGCCTAGTTAGAGCATATGGAAATTTGATGAAATTATTTAGTGAAATGCTGACGCCTAATGGAGTTGCGGTTGGGCTGTCGGTGACGAATAAAAAGACATTGTTTCAGCATTTCGGGGCTGTTGCTGAGCGTGAATATGGTCTCTCGGCGCATGATGTCATTGATCGGCTGACTGAGCGCGAAAGGCTTGGTTCGACTGGTTTTGGTAACGCCGTCGCTATTCCACACGGTAAAATAGATGGGCTTGATCATATTGTTGCAGTCTTCGTTCGTTTGGCTCAGCCAATTGATTTTCAATCAATTGACCAGATGCCGGTAGATATTGTTTTTTGTTTGTTATCACCGCCTGATTCCGGTGCCGATCACCTCAAAGCGCTCGCTCAGATAAGCCGTTGGTTGCGCGATCCGCAGTTTGTTGCAAAAGTACGTGGAGCTGCATCAAATGATGCAGTTTACGCCCTGCTGAACGGAACGGAGGCGCGAAATGCAGCCTGATGATGAAATAGTATCGCCCTTTGGCTTCAATGTGAAGGCGCATTATCGCGGCCTCGAAGCCTTGTTTCGCGCAGCACCTGTCAATCAGGTGATAGATTCAGAATTAACGATCCTTGCCGAGGGTGAGACGCGTATTGAATTTCCAATTAACCCACAGCTGTTCCATGCGGCAGGTGGATTCCACGGGGTTGTTCATTATAAAGCAATGAGTGATGCTGCGTTTTACGCTGCAAACAGCCTTTTCACAGACCGCATTTTGCTCACATCATCGTTTAATCTGACATTCATCAAGCCTGCTGTGGTTGGTCCCTTAATTGCCGAAGGGCGCTGGGTTAGCGGGCGTAAACGAATCCTTATTGCGGATGCTCGATTGATTGACGGGGAGGGTGAAATCGTTGCGCGCGGGACAGGAACTTTCGCACCGTCGGCAATGCTGCTTTCCTCTAACAAAGAATATCAAGCCGCCTTTTCGCAGTGATAGGAAGGCTGGCATCAGCCGTATTTATCAGCGCTCTGATTCGTGAAGTCAACGCGCGTGGCGGATCAGCAGCGGTCATTGCTAAAGGCGATGCAATAGCTGGCGCAATTCTGCTCCTTTGTATGGAAAAAGGGCAGATTACCGGCGTTTATGACTATGTTCTTGGTCAGAAGGGACGCTATGTTTGGGCCAGCGCCCACCCTCAACCTATTGAGAATCAAAAAGAAATTGACGCTTTGTGTGCACGAAGACAGTGCTTTGATCCTGATTTGTGGATTGTTGAACTAGATATCCCGAATGCAGAACGGTTCATCGCTGATTTTACCGTGTCCGATTGACTTTGCTGCGCCGCACAATATTTATACACCTATATTTGGTGCGTAGCCTCGCATTCATCTACAAGATGGGCTTTTTAGCGGGGACGTAGACAGGGGAAGATCCAGAGGCGGGTTTGTTTGCGCTTCTGCTGTTTGATCGACTCACTGCATAGATAAGTGTTTTGATGATTGTTTCCAAAAAAACCGCAAAGATTGCGGTTGCATCGCTTTTGCTCGCGATGACAGCTACTGGTTCGGCTACAGCATTTGGTGCTGCAAGTGATGAAATCGTCGATGGTTTTTCGCTACTGCCACAATCGGTTCGTGATGCTGCTGTTGATGAAGCGCAGTCACCTTCTGATTATAGTCTGATTCCTGAAGTCAGGTTTGAAACTATTCCAACTAAGGCAAAAAAGCCTAATTTGGTAGCACTTGTTGAAACGAACAGTGCTGATACCGCCATCGATAGCGAGGAAAAATGCCTTGCGAGTGCAATTTTTTACGAAGCCCGTAGTGAGTCCTTTGAAGGTCAGCTTGCTGTAGCTCAGGTCATTCTCAACCGCGTTGAATCAGGGCGTTTTGCCCGCTCAATTTGCGGTGTTGTTCTTCAATCAGGTCAGTTTTCTTTTGTGCGTGGCGGCACCATTCCAGCAATTAGTAAAGGTAGCACGGATTGGCGCGAAGCGCTTGCGATTGCGCGTATTGCCCAAGCCAAACTTCATCGCAGCGGCGCAAATGATGCGCTGTTTTTCCACGCGACACATGTCAGCCCTAAGTGGCGTTTGAGCCGTGTTGCTTCAATCGGGAATCACGTCTTTTATCGCTGATTAGCGATTAAATTGAAAAACTAGCTCGCAAATGTTCTTAGCTTGTTCTATCAAAACATTATGGATCAAGCGAGTGAACGCATTATTGCAGCCGATGTCGTGCGCGGCGTCTCACGAATGTTTATGCGGCATGATTTGCTCAGCATTGCTGAGGTGCCAATTGGCAACGGCAGGCGGGTTGATCTCTTTGCGCTCTCACCAAAAGGGTTGGTAACAATCGTTGAGATTAAGGTCTCAAAGGCCGATTTGCTCGGTGATGGCAAATGGACAGATTATCTTGATTATTGCGACCGCTTTTTCTGGGCGGTGCCGCAGGGGTTTGATCTCACGCTGCTTGATCGGACGATGATGCAGCCCGAGCGGACTGGCTTGATCGTAGCCGACCGTTATGATGCCGCAATCGTCCGTGAGCCTGTCAGCACGCCACTTTCTCCCGCACGACGCAAGGTTGAGACGTTGCGCTTTGCCAGACGCGCAGCCCGAAGATTGCTTACTTCAATCGAAATTGAGGATGATGCCGCTTTTTAGAAAAAGGGTTTAATTTGGCCCAAAACTTTTGGCCGGTTTTACCGTCTTCGCTTCAGTGATGATCTTGAGAATAGCGGTTGCACGGCTGTCACGCTGAGCATAATCACGCGCTGACATACCTGCAATTGTATCGGCTTTGGCGGGGTTGGCGCCAGCCGTAATCAGCAATTGCACCATTGGCCCATTGCGCAGTTGCACCGCCCGGATCAGCGGCGTTTCGCCCGAAGCATTGGGAAGGTCAACGCTTGCCCTATTCTTGATCAAAAGCTGCACGCCTTCAACAAAGCCAAGCTGTGCTGCTACCATAAGTGGTGTGTTCCCTTGATTATCGCGCTGATCGGTCTTCGCATTGCGTGAAAGCAGGAAATTCATCCAGCCGAGATCGCGACCCTTAGTCACTATGTGGAGCGCGCTCTCACCACTTTTATCGTCGCGTGTGTTGACGATGATTGAACCTGGCTTTGAAACAAGCTCAGTCGCTTTTGCCCCGTCACGGTCACGCACGGCTTTTATAAAATTATAGCTTTCGGAAAATTGGGCGATTCCCGCACTCGGGGCCATTGCCATTAAGGCACATATGACAAGTCCGGTCGCTCTCTTCATACGCATAGTCTTGATCCCGTTGCATTTGCTACTGATGTTGCGCAAAGGCGTTTAGCAAATGAAGGTTAGCCGCGCTATGAACAAACACGCACTGATTGCTCTGATGATCGCTTTTTCCACTGTCGCTGGTTGTGGTAAGCAAGTGGCGCAAGAACCGCCGCTGGCTGGCGCGCGGATGGGCGGCGCATTTACGCTTACTAATCAGGACGGAAAGACCGTTAGTGACACTGATTTTGCTGGGCAATATCGCCTGATTTATTTTGGCTATAGCTTTTGCCCCGATGTTTGCCCGGTTGATGTTCAGCGGTTGATGCAGGGCTACCGGGCGCTTGAAAAGGCCGATGCAAAGACAGCGGCAAAACTCCAACCAATTTTTATAACAGTCGATCCGCAGCGTGATACTCCAGCGGTAGTTAAGCAGTTTGTCACTGCATTTCATCCCAAATTGATCGGCTTGACAGGAAGCGATGTGCAGATTGCTGAGGTCGCCAAACGCTATGCGGCGGTTTATCAAAAAGCTGATGGCGGCACCAAGGATGCCTATCTGATGGATCATAGCCGAACAGCGGTGCTTTACGCGCCCGATGGTAGCCCGGTTGCGTTGATCCCGCAGGATGGGACGCCACAAGCTATTGCCGGTGAACTTGCGCGTTGGGTGCGGTGAGCAATCAGCCGCGTTTTTGGGAGGATGTCCCGCTCGATAAGCTAGACCGGGCGCAGTGGGAGGCGCTGTGCGACGGTTGTGGCAAATGCTGCATCCACAAACTGGAGGATGAGGACACGGGTGAACTGCACGCCACCAATGTTGCGTGCCGCTTGCTTGATCGCCGATCTGGCGCGTGTTCGAACTACAAGCATCGCCATGCTTATGTGCCCGAATGTATCCGCCTAACCCCTGCCAAGCTCAAGCAACTTGATTGGCTGCCGCCCACTTGCGCCTATGTCTTGCGTGCTGAGGGAAAACCGTTGCCCGCGTGGCATTATCTGGTGAGTGGTGACCGCGAAAGCATCCATGCTGCCGGTAAATCAGTGCGCGGCTGGACGATTTCGGAAGATGATGCGGGCGAACTTGAATATCATTTGATTGACAGTGACGACTAATCCTCTGACGACTAATCCTCAGTTCAGCGGCGGCGCAAATAGCCGCGCGCTGACGGTGCTGCGATCACCGCGTGCGCGCCAAATGCGGCTTGCTGTTGATCCGCGCGATGGCAGCGTCCGCCTCACCTTGCCGCGCCGAGCCCAGCTTGATCACGGCCTGCGCTGGGCTGAAACGAAGCGCAGCTGGATAGAGACGCAGCTTGCACGCCTCCCAGTTGCCACGCCAATCGTGAACGGGATGCGCTTTGAAGTTGCTGGCGAAATGCTTTTGATTGATTGGTCAGAGCGCCATCCACGCAAACCCATCTGCCTTGAGGGTCGCTTACAGATTGGTGGCCCGGCTGAGCGGCTTGAGGCGCGGCTGCTGCGCTGGCTCAAGGATGAAGCACGTGCATTGTTTGATCTTGAAACACAGGAATTTGCCGCAAAAATTGGCGTATCAGTACCGCCGATTGGCATTGGCGACCCAGTTTCACGCTGGGGGAGTTGTGCTTCGTCTGGGCAGATTCGTTATAGCTGGCGTTTGATTCTTGCGCCGTCGTTTGTGCGGCGCGCAACCGTCGCGCATGAGGTGGCTCACCGCATTCATATGAACCACGGTGCAGCCTTTCACACGCTCGTTAAAAAAACCCTTGGTGAAGACCCGGCACCCGCACGCAAATGGCTTCGCAGCAATGGCTCAGCGCTTCACTGGTTTGGCCGCTCTTCCTGAGACATTAGGTCGGTTGGTGGCTTTGGCGCATCGCCGCCGCGTTCAACGCGTACCGCATCACGTTCAATCTCTTCAACGGTTGCTCCATCAGTTGGCTGCTCAATCGGATTGCCATCGCCGTCAACAAATGCACCTTCATCGGGTTTACCGAAATAAGCCTCTTCATCGGGTTCAAGTTGCCATTCAGGAAGCGTAACCTCAGTATCAAAGGCCTCAATCGCTCGCTTGGCAACGGCTACTTTCATAAATGCAGCAAAAGCGCGCGCGGGCGCTGTGCCACCCTGCAGGCCTTTAACCGGGCGCGCATCATCGCGGCCCATCCACACGCCAGTGGTCAGCCCGCTTGAAAAACCCATGAACCAGCCGTCTTTGTTTGACGAGGTTGTGCCCGTTTTGCCAGCGGTTGGCCGTCCGATTTGGGCGGCTTTGCCAGTCCCAACGCTGACAGCGGTTTGGAGCAAATCGGTCATCCCGGCCGCAACATAGGGCGCAACGAGCACGCGCGAATTATCGGCCTGATGTTGGTAAAGCAGTTCGCCTTTGTCGGTCGTTACCTTAACGATCCCAAAGGGAACAACCGCGATGCCTTTTGACGCGACTGACGCATAGGCGCGCGTCATATCAAGCAAGCGGACATCAGATGTACCAAGCACCATTGAAGGATGGGTATTGATCGGCGTTGTGATACCAAAGCGCCTCGCCATATCGGCGATTGCGGCTGTGCCAACGTCAGCCCCGATCTTTGCAGCGACGGTGTTGACCGAATAGGTGAAGGCAGTGCGCAGGTTGATTTCGCCCGAATAACGCCCGCTCGAATTGCGCGGTTTCCAGCCGCCGATATCAACCGCTTCATCAACAACGGCCGATTCGGTCGTCATGCCCGATTCAAGCGCGGCAAGATAAACGAACAGTTTGAACGCGGATCCCGGCTGGCGCACGGCTTGGGTAGATCGGTTGTAGATTGAGGTAACATAGTCAGTTCCACCAACCATCGCGCGGACGGCTCCGTCCCGGTCAAGCGACACCAATGCGCCTTGGGCACCGCCCGGGGCATTGGCACGGATTGCGGCATCGGCAGCGCGCTGCATCCCAAGATCAAGCGTCGTCCAGACATCAATTGGCACGGTCGATTCGCTGATCAGCGTATCAAGCTGGGGCAGTGCCCAATCGGTGAAATAGCGAACGCTATTTTGCTGTGCTTCGGGGGCGAATTTTATTTTTGAAAGATCGGCACTGCGCGCTTCGCCGGGGCTGATCGTGCCGTTCTTCTCCATCACGCCGAGGACGACATTAGCGCGGCCAACCGCTGCTTTGGCATCCGCAGTTGGTGAATAGTTTGATGGTGCTTTGACAAGGCCAGCAATAATTGCCGATTCAGCAAGGCTTAGCGTTGTTGCTGGATGATCAAAAAATTTGCGTGAGGCCGCATCAACCCCGTAAGCGCCGCCGCCAAAATAGACGCGGTTGAGGTAAAGTTCGAGGATCTGATCCTTCGAAAATTTACGCTCCATTGCGAGTGCAAGGATGATTTCGCGAAATTTACGCGTCCATGTTTTGTCGTTGGTGAGGAAGATGTTGCGCGCAAGCTGCTGCGTGATCGTCGAGCCGCCTTGGGCAAAGCGCCCGCGCTGAATCCGGACGCTCACCGATCTTGCGATACCGATTGGATCTACCCCGAAATGGCTGCGAAAGCGGCGATCCTCAACCGAAACCATCGCATCGCTCATGATCGCAGGGATTTGATTATAGGGCAGCCATGCGCCAAAACTTGGACCAAGCGACACAATCACAGTGCCGTCCGCCGCGCGAACGCGGATCATCTGGCCATTGGGTGACTGCTTGAGTTCGTCATAACCCGGCAGGGTTGAGTAAGCGATCGAGACCGCAATACCGAGCGCAAGCACACCCAAAAATCCGAAAAACAGCCCAAGGCGGAACAGTTTTGCGAACCAGCCTCTTGGGGACTTTCGGGCAGAGCGTTTGGCCATCAGGCGTGGTTAATAGGTGCGAAGCGCCAAAGCGACAAGCATTACCGTTTTATGTCTGTTTGAAATCGAGCGAAAGACTGTTCATGCAGTAGCGCAAGCCAGTGTCATCGGCTGGCCCATCGGGGAAAACATGGCCCAAATGGCCCTCACACCGCGCGCAGACGATTTCAACCCGGCGCATCCCGTGGCTGCTATCAACATGCTCAATCACTGCGTCAGGTGAGACGGGCGCAGTAAAGCTCGGCCAGCCTGACCCTGAATCATATTTGCGCTCGCTGGTGAACAGCGGATTGCCGCAGCCCGCGCAGTCATAACGGCCCGTGTCCTTATTGAAATTGAGCGATCCGGCAAAGGCGCGCTCTGTGCCCGCTTCACGCAGCACATGATATTGTTCGGGTGACAGGCGCGCACGCCATTCGGCTTCGGTAAGGGTCAGCTTTTCCATAAGTACAAGGTGGGTGCAAAGCGGCGAAAGTTCAAGAATCAATCCGCGTGAGTCCAGCAAAATGACCGGCCATTTTGGGAAATAGCCCAACCAGTCGCGTCGCAATCGCTGCCGCAAGTGGCCGTTCACCCATTTCCCAAAGCCGCATTGCGGTTATCACGGGTTTGGCCGCCGCTTTGGCGAAGCGAGCCTGATAGTGTTGTGCGCTGTTTCCATCCGCCCACGCCTTGGCCGCAGCAATCCCGCTGGCAAGCGCTATCCCATTGCCCTCTCCTGCAAGCGAAGGGATGACGGCGGCTTGATCGCCAAGCCGGAACAGGCCGGGCTGCGTTTTGCGCGCGATCCAGCCGTAAGGGACGGCGCTAATGGCATCGACAGGCGCGCTGCCAGCAAACGCGATCCGTTCGCCGAGTGCCGGGTTTTCGATGCCTAGCTGAGCAATCAAGGTCGCCACATCGCCGTCTGCTTGAGTAAGCCGATCTTTGCGCACCGCCATGCAGAGATTGCCCTCACCATTTTCATTGATCATTACCCCGCAGTAGCCGCCATCAAACAGATGCAACTCAATCGCATCGCCAATCAGCGCGGTCATCTGCGGGTGCGCCGGGAGCATCAGCCGCAGGCCAAGCGTGATCTGATCAGAGCGAGGTCGTGCCACGCCGCGCACATCATGTTTACCCGTTGCGAGGAAAATGCTTTGCGCCGAAATGGTCGCCCCGTCGCTGGTGCGGACTTCCCCACCTGCGCTAATCCCACGAACCGTAACCCCACGCTCGACGGTCGCGCCTTCTTTCTGCGCGTGGGCGAGCAGCAGCGTATCAAGCCGTCGCCGTGAAAGACCAATCGCTATCTTGGGTAGTGGCGCGCTTGCCGTCCGTTTGGCTGTAAACAGCCTTAGTTGGGTCACCCGGTGTCCGCGTAGATCGCTAAAATTAAGCCCAAGCGTCTCAAGCGTGGCCAGCGTCTGCCAGCTGATAAACCCGCCGCAAATCGCATCGCCTGTTTCAAGGTTGCGTTCTAAAATTAGCGGCTTTACCCCGTTGCGCGCGAGCATGATCGCGGCTGCTGACCCAGCTGGGCCAGCGCCGAGGATTAACGGATCGCTTCGACGCATAATCGAAACGGAAAGACACGGCGGACGCGCGCGCTTTTCACCCCAGCCTCATCAAGCAGCGGCGGCCATTCTTCGGGCCGATATGAGCGCGCAATCGACAGCCGCCCATCATGGCGCACAATCGGGTGCCAGCGCATCAGGTTTGCAAGCAATGGATAGCCGAGCCACGCAAAGCCGTGTCGGTGGAGATCGTTGATGAACCAGCCGCGAGACGCATTGGCCTCCATGAATCGTAAGAATGCGATCAGCTCAGCGCGTGTCATATGATGCGCGACAAGGCTTGAGACGATGAAATCAAAGCCTTCGCTCGCCATATCTGCATAATCGCCAGTGATATAGCGGATTGGCATTGTTTTCGGGGTTACGGTTTTCGCGGCGGTTTCACTGCGTGGGTTCAGGTCAACCCCGACGAGTTCAGCGCTAATTCCGCGCTTGGCCGACCATATCGCAATTGCGCGGAGCATATCACCGCCGCCATAACCGACATCAAGCAAACGAAACTGCTTTCGCGCCCCGAGCGCGCGTTTAAGAAATCCAAGCGTTGGCAGGCGCGCCATTGTCACCCAGTTGACCTTGCCAAGATCGCGCATCACGTGAGCATATACCCCCGGATCAAGCGATGGATCATCCATGAGCTCTTCAGCGATTGCCCGCGTTTCAAGCATTATCGACCCAGCGGTAGCCAAAGCCTTCGCACGCAAGGCCGGGGCCAAAGGCAATCGCGACGCCTGACTTTGGTTTTTTGGCAAAGCTCGCAGCCAGCGCAAACATGAGTGTTGCTGAGGACATATTGCCGTAAGCCTCAAGCACGCTACGCGATGCGTCAAGCGCAGTTGGAGCAAGAGCAAGAGCCCCAGCCACTGCATCAAGGATTGAGCGGCCACCGGCATGAACCGCCCAATCATCAATCGCTGTGGGTGCCTCGCCTGCTGTCAGAATATCACGAACATGGCTCTCACGCAGTGCATCGGCGATTCGCCCCGGCACTTCGCCCGATAAGTGCATCGCAAAGCCTTGATCGCCAATTGTCCAGCGAATCAGTTGCTCGCTGTTAGGCAGGTTGATTGCGAACGGCCGTTCTATGCTTAGTCCAGTGCCGCCGTTGGTAACCAGCGCCGCCGCTGCCCCATCGCCAAACTGAAGCATCGCAAGCAGCGGCTCAATCTCAACATCATCCTGCAAATGGAGCGTCGAAATTTCAACCGTAACAACGAGGACGCGCGCCGCCGGATCAGAACGAACGATATGGCGCGCACTGCGTATCGCTGCGATTGCGGCATAACAGCCCATGAAGCCAACAAGCAGCCGTTCGACCTGATCAGATAGCCCCATTTCGCGCGCGATGATCTGGTCAATGCCGGGGGCTACAAAGCCAGTGCAGCTCGCCACGACAATATGGGTTATGCCGTCGAGATTGGTCTTCTCGGTGAGCGCAGCAATTGCCTGGAGCGCAAGCGCAGGTGCATGTTCGCCATAAAGCATCATCCGCGCTGAGGTTGGTGGCAAAGTCGCATTTTCATAAAAGCCGCCCGGCGCGATTGGGGATCCGCCATCTGCGCCAATCGGCAGCACTGAATAGCGGCGTTGTATTCCCGAACGTGCCGCCATTCGCCGGAACAACGCGGTCTGTGTTGAATCGGCCAGCCGCGCCGCCGCCCAGTCGATAAAGGCATTATGGATGTCATGCTCTGGAACCGCAGTCCCAATTGCAACAATCCTGGCAGTCTCAGATGGCACACATAATGTCCGGTGATCCAGCGGAAGGCTGGGAATCTTTTGAAGCCTGCTCATGGCGCAATTAACCCGATATTGAAAGTTGAACCTTAAAAATTGCGTTTATGTGGCGTCATGCGAGCCTTGGATTGATTGTGGCGCTTTTGAGCGGCCCATTTGTTGCGATGTCGGCCAGCGCGGCTGACTGTCAGCTTTGCCAGCCAAAAGCCCAACCGCCAGCTGATGCAGCCGAGCGGCGGCCACTGCGTATTGAGATTGATTCGGTGCTCGATTTTAGCAGCATCGCGATCCGTCATCCGGGTAGCGGAGCGGTTGAAATCGATTCGCACACTGGCGCACGGCGTGTTTCTGGTGGGTTGATTGGATTGGGCGGCCCTGCGCTGCGCGGCACAGTACGGATGACCGGAGAACCGTTCGCGCGTGTTCGAGTCAGCCTACCCGCAGCGCTTGAACTGCGCGCGCTTGGCGGCGCGACTGCCACCATATCAGATATTGAAACAACTTTGTCTGCCGATCCGATGATTGGCGCAAATGGTGAGCTTTTATTTTCCTTTGGTGGCCGGATGACCGTTCATAGCGGCGAATCAGGTGAATTTCAGGGGCGTTTTCCGATTTCTGCTGAATATCAGTAGGCCTACGGCGCACTGACGCCAAAAATTTCTTATCTTTTAACCAATCTCCGAAGTGAGTTGTGAAGGCGTTTGACACCAGAGACATATCCAGAATGGAGTTGTTCCATTCCGGGTAAAGATTTCTCAGGGGAAATTTCAATGAATAAGAACGTTCTGAAGGCGGTAATCGCCGGGTCGCTAGTCGCTTCGCTTGGTATGGGTGCAACGGCTGCACACGCCGCTAATGCAAGCGGCACTGCAAAAGCAAAAATTCTTCGTCAGGTGACGGTTACAAACACAACTGACCTTCAGTTTGGTACGATTGTTTCGTCGCCAGCACAGGCAACGGTTATTGTTTCAACCACAGGCACGCGCACTTGTGGCACAGGTCTTGTTTGCACTGGCGCATCGACAGCGGCAGGCTTTAACGTGACTGGCACAACTGGTCAGATTGTCACCGTAGTCGTGCCAGGCTCTGTTACGCTGACATCAGGCTCTAATTCGATGACGGCTGCTCTTGCTACAAGTGCAACATCGTTGACGCTTGCCAACAGCGCAGGTAGCTTTTCGGTTGGTGGCACACTGACTGTTGGCGCTGATCAAATCGATGGTGATTACCAAGGCACGTTCAACGTGACCGCCGATTATCAATAATCATTTTGTCTGAAATGCTTTGCTGGGCCCGTCTTCGTTTTATACGAAGGCGGGCCTTCGCTTTTCTTATTTTAACCATTTGGTGTCATAGTCTGTCCGTAACGGATTATTTGTCGTGCCGTTATTTGGTATTGCGTAAGGAAATATAATGCGAAAATTCGCAAAAGTCGGGGCGCTTGCTCTGGTCGCACTCACAGTTTTTCCAATGTCATCGGCGTTCGCGCAGGGTGCGGGTGATTTGCTCGTCGCGCCAACGCGCGTTGTGCTTGATGGCGCGCGTGGAACCGAGGTGATTCTTAATAATATTGGCGCTGCACCCGCAACCTATCGAATCTCGCTTGAGCTTAGGCGGATGCGTCCTGACGGTTCGCTTGAAGAGGTTGAACAGAGCGCAGCAAGTGCGGTTGAAGCAACAACGCTTGGCATGATCAGCTATGCGCCGCGCCGTGTCACCTTGCCGCCAAACCAGCCGCAATCGATTCGCATCGGCATCCGTGCGCCGCAATCTCTACCTGACGGTGAATACCGCGCGCACATGCTTTTCCGCGCGATCCCTGACAGCAAGCCTGCGGTCGCAAGCACTGGCCCGAAGGAGGGCGTGTCGATTGCGCTCACCCCGATTTACGGTGTTACGATCCCAATCATCGTGCGCCAGGGCAATCTCAGCGCAAAAGCCGCCATTTCGGATGCGCGCATCGAAAAAGGCGCTGAGCGCGATACATTTAGCTTTGCCCTTGCGCGCAACGGAACCCGCTCAACCTACGGACGAATCCGTGTGATCAAGCCAGGCGTAGAAAAGCCATTGATTGATGCGCGCGGTATAGCGGTTTATGCTGAGCTGGCAGACCGCCGCGTGATCTTTCCGATTGATGCCGAACTTGCCGCCCAACTCAAAGGGCCAGCGACGATCCAATATCTTGAAGATATTGACGCAGGCGGCGGCGTAATTGCCGAACTCCAGACCGTGATCCGCTAGAACCGCGACAGACAGAGCGGTAGCGCCACAATGCGCGATATTCTTTCCTTCTTATTCAGGGCGCTGATTGGCGCTCTGATTTTGTGCTTTATCCCTGCTGCGCACGCCGCCCCTGTGTGGACGGCAAATCCCGATGATGCCTTACTCTTTGACGTTCGGCTCGGCCAGTACCGGCTGGGTGAGGGCGTGCGCGGCTATCAGACGCCCGAAGGAAGCTGCCTTGATCTTGCCGATGTCATCATCGCGCTTGATGTGCCCGTCCGTCTCGACAAGAAGTTGCGCCGCGCAACTGGCTGGGTGTTCGAAGAGCGCCGCACGGTAGTTATTGACCGCGAATCCAATATAGTACAAATCGTGAACAAGACTGAAAAACTTAGCCAAACAGACATTTATGACACGCCTGAAGGGTGGTGCGTGGCAAGCACGAAATTATCGGCGTGGTTTGGAATTACATTTGAGGTGGATCAGGCAGGCGCACTGCTGTTCATTCGCTCAGATTTCAAATTGCCCGTTGAACTTGCGCTTGAGAGGCGCAACCGTGCGGCAAAAATTCGCAGCATTGCTGAATTTGATCTCAAATCACTGCCGCAAGCCGAGGCTCCGTTTCGCGGGATTAAAACGCCTTCACTTGATGCGGTTGTCAGGGTCGGTGGGCTTCATCAACGCTCTGATCGCGGCGGAACTCAGCTTAACGCAGGCTATGAGCTTTATGTGGCGGGCGAAGCCGGGCCAGTGGCTTACAATACGCGACTGTCTTCAAACCGGAAAGGTGTGCCCGAAAGTCTGCGGCTTCAGGCCTATCGTACAGATCCGCAGGGTCGGCTGTTCGGGCCGCTTAAGGCGACTCAAGTTGCAATCGGCGATGTCTCAGGGGTTTCGACTGCGCTGGTCAGCCAATCAGGGGTTGGTCGGGGTGCCTTTATCTCAAACCGCCCGGTCGAGCGAAGTGATGCGTTTGATCGCACCGATTTTCGCGGGGAATTGCCAAATGGCTGGGATGCTGAGCTTTATCGCAACGGGCAATTGCTTGGCTTTGCTGCCAATCGCGCCGATGGCCGCTATGAATTTCTCGATGTGCCGCTGCTATATGGGCAGAATGATTTTGAAGTCGTGCTGTACGGCCCGCAAGGCCAGGTGCGGCGCGAACGGCGCGTTGTTCCAGTTGGGCTCGATTCGATTCCACCGCGCAAAACCTATTATTGGGCCGTGATTGATGAAGAAGGCCGCGATCTGATCAATCTTGGTCCTAAAACGCGATTTGCGCGCAGCGGTTTGCGGGGTTCATTCGGGATTGAGCGTGGTCTTGACGTCAAAACATCAATTGCTGCCTCTGGTCACAGCCTTAATCTCGAAGATGGTCGCCGCCGCAACTTCGGTGAAGTCTCGCTGCGCAGGGCGATTGGGCCAACCCTGATCGAAGTTTCAGGCGCAGCAAGCGACAGCGGCGGGGCTGCGCTGCGCGCCAATCTACTCGGCCAATTTCTTGGTGCTTCGGTGAGTGCTGAATCGATTAACGCGCGCGGCGGATATCGTTCAGACCGCGTGCTTACGACTGTTACCGGCATTCATAGCGTTTCGATTGATCGTGCCATTGGGGGTGGCGGCAACAGTGTGCCGGTTCATCTTGAAGGGCGCTACACCCAGCGAAGCACTGGAAATGACAGTTTTGATGCCGCTGCACGGGTTTCGGCCAGTCTTGGCCGTATCATCCTGACCGGCCAAGTTGACTGGCGTGATGAGCGGCAACGCTTTGGCCCTGATCCAGCCGGAGTTGCCGAGGCATCGCTGCTCGCCAATGCACGGATCAAGGGCGTGCGATTACGCGGTGAGGCGCGTTACCGTCTTACCGCCGGCGCACGGTTTGAAAGCGCAACGCTGGTTGGTGAATGGTCGGCGGGTGGCGATGATCGTTATCGTAACGATTGGCGCGCCGAAATTGGCTATGATCAGCCGCTTCGCCGCGCACGTGCTGGGCTTGGCTATATTCGCCGATTCGAAAAAGTTGCGCTGACTGCCTCAATTGAGGGCGCAACCGATGGCGCAGTGGCGGCGGGGCTTGATCTTGCGTTCAGCCTTGGCCGTGATCCAAGTAAGAACCGTCTCAGGGTGACGTCTGATCGACTGGCAACCCAGGGACAGGCGGTTGCGCGGGTGTTTCGTGACCTGAACGGTGATGGCCGCTGGCAACCGGGCGAACCACAGGAAAAGGACGTTCAGCTTTCTGCTGGGCGTGCGCCAGTATCGCGCCTGACCGGGGCTGACGGCGTTGTGCTGATCGATGCGCTTGAGCCGTTTCAGCCAGTTTTGATCGGGGTTGATGCGTCTTCGCTGCCCGATCCGTATGTTCAGCCCGCAAGTGCAGGTGTTGTTGTCACGCCAAGGCCGGGCGTATCAATCACAATTGACCTTCCCTTGAGTAGCGCTGGTGAGGTTGATGGGACTTTGCTGCGTGACGGCGGCACCTCGCTTGAAGGCGTTGATCTTGAATTGATCGATGTGGAAGGGCGCGTGGCGCGTAAAACACGGAGTGATTTTGACGGTTTCTTTTTGTTTGAAGGCGTTCCTTATGGCCGTTACTCGCTGCGCATTGCCAAAAAAATTGCTGATGCAATCAAACTTGAGCCCTCGCTCGGCGGGATTGCGATCGTGAACGATCAAACACCGCTGTTCCACATGGGGGCGGTTGTCGCGAGACCCCTGACTGCGGCGATTGCATCAAATCAGTAAGCAGAATTACCCAAAAAGGGTGAGTGGTGCGGCCAAGAAGACTCGAACTTCCACGGCCTTTCGGCCACAACGACCTCAACGTTGCGCGTCTACCAGTTCCGCCATGGCCGCACACTCATGATCGCTGCCGGACATGTCCGGCTGGCTGGTAGGCAAGCGCCCCTAGCAAAGCTGTGCGGGCACCGCAATGGTTGATATTATCGATTGAAGCGGCCTGAGTTTCTTAACCTTCTTTGCCTCTGCCCTAATAGGTAAACAAAATGTTAACGCTTGCGCATGTTTATTGTGCTCGCCCTTGCTGCTGCTGTGCCAACTGCGCCACTCCCATCGCGCATCAGCATTGTGGCGCGCGTTCGCATACTTCGTGCGAGCCGAATCAATCTGCGCGATCCATCGCGTAAGCCAGTTGAAGCGATCATCCGTAAAGGCTTGATCGAATTTCCCTGAAAACTAAGGGTTATTTAGCTTCAGCACCTGAAAAGCTGAGGTTGAGCGCGCGTGCGCCGCGTGGGATATTGACCTCGGCGCTGTTGAACTCAGTTGTTGCGCGTGGGCTGATCGTGCGTTTGGGCGGGCTGATCGTCCAACTATAGACGACACGGCCCTGTGCATCGCGCAGTTCGGCTAGGATATCGGGAACGCGTTGGCTGGTGTCGGTTGGGTTGATGATCTTACCGACAACCGCAATCATTTCATTGCCGTTTTGGAGCGTCTGACGCTCTGGCTTTAAAGGCACCTCAAGCAGCAAAGGCACCTCAAACTGGCCAATTGGAATGCCAAGTTTAGCTGCAATTGTTGGCGTTCCGAAAAATTGGATTGCACCAGCGCCACTTATCAAAAGAACCGCAGCGCCAACGGCCGCGATTGTCCAGCGCCGCGTTGGGTTAATGCGCGGCTTGAACGGCGGGGTATGGGCGAAGGCATCATAATCAGGCTCAGCAACCATCTCTGCCTCACGCCGCGCCGGTGGTTCAATCGGAGTTGCTGCGATTGGCGGAGGTTCGACAGTTGTTTGCGAAAAGGGAAGCGGTGCAGGTGGTGGGGCAGGCGGCGGCAGGGGCAATTCAGCGCTTACCGCAAGGTCAAGCACAGGCGGATCTTGAAACCAGCTATGTTTGCACGCTGCGCACCGCACCTGACGGCCGGTCGTGCCGACGGCAGTATCAGGAACCAGATAGCGGGTTTTGCAAGCTGGGCAGTTAAGGATCATGGCAGTTCCCTAAGCACTGATACCCTCTGCGATGCAAGCCCGTCGCGCGGGCGTCCATGGCTAAAGGGCGGCATTTGCTGACAAGACGTGCTTTACCTGCGCGATGTTGCCGTGCAATGAGGCCAGAAGCAGAAAAAGTGGCAATGGAGTTATGGCGACAATCGTCCAATTTGAGAATGTCGGCCTGCGTTACGGGACTGGCGCTGAAACCTTGTCTGACGTTAGTTTTTCACTGACCAAGGGTGGTTTTTATTTCCTCACGGGCGCTTCGGGCGCTGGCAAAACCTCCTTGCTCAAGCTGCTTTATCTCTCACAGCGGCCAAGTCGCGGGCTGATAAGATTGTTTAATGAGGATATGGTGACCTTGCCGCGTGACCGGCTGCCGCTATTTCGCAGGCGCATTGGTGTGGTGTTTCAAGACTTTCGGCTGGTGCCGCATCTTTCCGCCTTTGATAACGTCGCGCTGCCCTTGCGCGTTGCCGGTGGCGATGACCGTGATATTGAAAAGCCAGTCAATGAAATGCTTGCTTGGGTTGGGCTTTCAAATCGGGCAAGCGCTAGGCCAGCTACGCTTTCAGGCGGCGAGCAGCAGCGCGTGGCAATTGCACGCGCTGTGATTGCGCGGCCTGATATCCTTGTTGCCGATGAACCAACTGGCAACGTTGATCCTGAAATGGCGGCCAGACTGCTCTATCTGTTTGATGGCCTCAACAAACTTGGCACCACAGTTGTCGTTGCGACGCATGATCTTCACCTGCTCAGCCGGATTGGTGGGGCAACGATGATGCGGCTTGATAACGGGCGGTTGCTCGATCCAACGGGTATGTTACGCCATCCACCGCAAAATAGCGTGGTGAATTAAGTGGTGAACCGGTTTCGCCCGTCAGCCGCTGATCGGCGCTTGCTTCCCGAAGGGCGGCTTGCCGGGCCAATGCCGTGGGTGATCGCGATCATGATGTTTTTGACAATCCTTGCCGCTGCTGCTGGGATTGCGCTTGCGGGCTCTGCGCGAAATCTTGGCAAGAATCTTGATGCGCGGCTAACCGTTCAACTGCTCGAACCCAATGCAGGTCTTCGTGATGCACAGGCAAGCCAAATCCTGATTGGCCTTCGAAGGCTTGCTGTTGTCAAAACTGCTGAAGCTGTGCCGCAGGCGCAATTGGCCGCGCTGCTTGAGCCGTGGCTTGGTAGTGAAGGCCTTGACGCAGATTTGCCGCTGCCTCTGCTGATTGATGTTGAGCTGAAACGCACCGCAGCGCCCGATATTGCCGTTGTACGCGAATTGGTAGCGATGATTGCGCCTGCCGCGCGGATTGATCAGCAGGCGCAGTGGTTGCAACCCCTCTCCAACCTACTTAAATCACTGATATGGCTTGCGATTGGCTTAGTAACACTCATGACGGTTGCGACCTCGGCGGCGGTTGTCCTCGCTGCGCGTGCTGCGCTCAATACCCACCGTGCGACGATTGATGTGCTCCATTTGCTTGGATCAAGTGACAGCCAGATTGCGGGGCTGTTTCAACGGCGGATTGCGCTAGATGCACTGTTCGGTGGGCTTGCCGGGCTTTTGCTTGCGCTCATTGTTATCTTGTTGATCGGGGATCGGATGCGGGCGATTGGTTCTGAATTGCTTGGCTCTGCTGGGCTTGGCTGGGGTGGTTGGCTTTTGCTGCTGACGCTGCCTTTAATCGGTGCGCTCCTATCCACTCTATCTGCTCGGATAACCGTGCTGCGCGCGTTGAGGCAAATATTGTGATTCGCCGGATCGCTTCGCTTGTGATTCTTGTCTGGTCGCTTGGTTTTGGGTTGTTCACGGTCAGCTTGCCCCAACCCGCAGGTGCAGAACGCACAGACGCAGTGGTCGTCCTTACCGGCGGGAAAGGCCGGATTGAACGTGGGCTTGCCGTACTTGAACAGGGACAGGCCAAACGGATGCTTGTGTCTGGGGTTGATCCCTCGGTTCATATTGCAGACCTTGCCAAACTTCAGGGCGCGCCGCCTGCGCTGTTTAATTGTTGTGTTGATCTTGGCAAAGAGGCGGTTGATACCCGCACCAACGCCGATGAAACTGCACTCTGGCTTGGCCGCAAAGGGTATAAGTCAGTTCGGTTAGTGACGACTAACTGGCATATGGCACGTGCGCGGCTTGAGCTCAGTCGTGCCGTTGGCAAGGATATCGTGATTGTAGGCGATTCGGTTGAAAGCGCGCCAGGCTTCATTGTTCTTCTGCGCGAATATAATAAATATTGGATACGCTGGGTCGCTATAAGACTAGGGCTGTAGCAATGGCCCTGCTCCGCACGATTCTCTTTAATCTAATCTATTATCTCGGTTGCATCCCAACTGTGCTTGGGGCGACGCTGATGATACCATTTGGCCAAGCCGCGATTGTGCGCGGATCACGTCATTGGGCGCTATGGCACCGCTGGTGCGCGCGCCATATCCTCGGCATAGAAACGCGCATTGAGGGGGTTTTGCCCCAAAATTCGGTGCTTGTCGTCATGAAGCATGAGTCGATGTATGAGGCGATTGAAACACTGGCGCTGTTTGAACGGCCAGCCGTTGTTGTCAAACGCGAACTCATTCAGATTCCCGTGTGGGGCTATGTTGCCGGGCGGCACGGCGTGATTCCGGTTGACCGTGAAAGTGGTGCATCTGCGGTGCGGCTGATGCTCGCGGCGGGCAAGGCTGCGATTGCACAAGATCGCCCGATTATATTGTTTCCCGAAGGCTCTCGCATTCCCCACGGTGAGCAGCCAGCACTTAAAGCGGGAATGGCTGGCCTTTACCGGCTGCTTGGCCTGCCAATTGTGCCCGTTGCGCTGAATAGCGGATTGCTCGCGCCAAACGGACAGTTCATCAAGAAACCGGGCGTGGTGACGTTTAAGGTTGGTGAGACGATCCCACCGGGATTAAAACGTGAAGAGGTTGAAGCGCGCGTTCACGCCGCGATCAATGTATTGAATGGCGAAATTAATGATCTGCCCGCCCGAAATCGGGGCGCTCATCATCCTGACCCTGCTCAATAATACCGCGGCGGACTGCACGGGTACGCGTGAAGAGATCGAACAGCGCGTCGCCGTCGCCCCAACGAATTGCGCGTTGGAGCGCGGTTAGATCCTCCGAAAACCGCTGGAGCATTTCAAGCACCGCGTCTTTGTTGGTGAGGAACACATCGCGCCACATCGTCGGGTCAGATGCGGCAATCCGGGTAAAATCGCGGAAGCCCCCGGCTGAATATTTGATCACTTCAGAGCGTGTCACTGACTCAAGATCAGATGCTGTGCCAACAATGGTGTAGGCGATCAAATGCGGCAAATGGCTGGTGATCGCGAGGACGAGATCATGATGGCTTGCCTCCATCACTTCGACATTGGCACCAAGTTTTTCCCAGAATGCCTGTAATTGCGCAATTTTTGCTGGGTTGCTGCCTTCAGGCGGGGTCAATATGCACCAACGATTGTGAAATAGACTGGCAAAGCCAGCCTCTGGCCCGCTGCGTTCGGTGCCTGCAACGGGGTGCGCTGGGATCACCACATGGTTCGGGAGCGCTGCCGTCAAGACCGCCAAGACGTTTGCCTTTGATGACCCAACGTCGCTGATCAAGGCATCGGCAGGCAGATCGGCGGAGATGCTCGCCGCGACTTCGCCCATACTGCCGACGGGTACGCAGAGGATCACAAGGTCTGCATCGGTCACTGCTGCACCCGGCGTATCGCTGACATCATCAACAAGCCTAAGCGCACGCGCGGTTTCGCGTGTTTCTGCGTCATTATCATAGCCGCTGAGTGCCACAGTCGGCATTGCGGCGCGCACCGCACGCGCAATCGATGAGCCGAGAAGCCCAAGCCCAATGATTGATATCCGCGAGAACGGCAGCATCAGGCTGCTTCAGCCACAATCGCCCTTAGCGCCTCGGCCACGCCGCGTGTTTCAGCCTCTGTACCAATTGTAATCCGCAAGCCTTGGCCAAGCCCCTGTCCGGGGAGCCAGCGCGTGATATAGCCGTGATCCATCAGCTTCTTATAAGCTGTTTCGGCGGTTAGCTTTCCTTCGAACAGCACCAGTAAGAAATTGGCCTTGCTTGGTACTGCGCGCAGGCCGGCATTGCCAAGGCTGGCGATTTCACTCGCAAGCCATTCACGCCACTGTGCGTTGTGCGCGCGGCTATTGTCTACAAAGCCGTTTGCCTTGATCGCCGCAATCGCAGCCGCTTGTCCAGCGCTGGTGATGTTGAAAGGTGCGCGAATCCGGTGCATCGCTGCCACTGCCTCGGCCGAGCCATAACCCCAGCCAATCCGTTCGGCAGCAAGCCCATAAATCTTTGAAAATGTTCGTGTCACAACAACATTGGGAAGGGTGCGCGCCATTTCGAGGCCTTGATCGTCATCCTCAGTCTCAATATATTCAGCATAAGCCTGATCAACCACCAGCATTACGTGCGGCGGCAAACCAGCATGAAGCCGCGCGATTTCACTCCGTGCGGTGAAAGTGCCAGTTGGGTTGTTTGGGTTGGCGACAAAAACGATCCGTGTCGCTTTGGTGACACAGGCAAGGATCGCATCGACATCACTTGCGTAGTCATTGTCTGGCGCAACCACCACTGTGGCACCCACCCGCCGTGCCGCGATTTCATAAACGGCAAAACCGTATTTGACATGGATCACCTCATCACCGTGTCCTGCATAGGCACCTGTGATCAGGTGGAGGATTTCGTCCGAACCCGTGCCGTAGATGATCCGCGCCGGATCAAGATCATATTTGGCCGCGAGGGCTTCGCGCAAATTCGCAGCACTCGCATCAGGATAGCGCTCAAGATCGCGTTTATGTTCTGTGAAGGCAACAATCGCCTCTTTGCTGGTGCCAAGCGGATTTTCGTTTGAGGAGAGCTTGATCACCTTGCGGCCGTCATCGGTAGTAGACTTGCCCGGCACATAAGGTGCGATGGCCATGATCCAGGGTTTTGGTTGTGGTGCTGTCATAGGGTCAAGCCTTAAGCAGCGTGCGATTGATTGACAAGATGGGGGTGTGCGCCTTAGCCCCCGATCCAATGACCGAAGATCAGCGTTTTGGCCTCAACGCCCATGTAAAGTTGCTCGGGCCGCTCGCGCTTGATGGCGGCGGCAGTCTTGCGCCAGTTGAGATTGCGTATGAAAGCTACGGCGTCTTGAACGGCGATGCCTCAAATGCAATTCTGATCTGTCATGCGCTGACGGGGGATCAACACGCGGCATCAAACCACCCAATCACTGGAAAACCCGGCTGGTGGACGCGGATGATCGGGCCGGGCAAGCCGATTGATACTGACCGGTTTTGCGTCATAAGTACAAACGTCATCGGCGGTTGCATGGGGTCATCTGGCCCCGAAACCGATAGCGGGGACGGAACCCCCTTTGCGATGCGCTTTCCCGTTATCACGGTTCGGGACATGGTACGCGCGCAGGCGCTGCTGATGGATCATCTTGGCATCGCGCGGCTTCATGCAATTGTCGGCGGATCAATGGGCGGGATGCAAGCGATGAGCTGGGCCGCAACTTACCCTGACCGCGTTAAGGCTGCACTGATCATTGCCTCAACCGCGCGTCATTCGGCGCAGAATATTGCGTTTCATGAGGTTGGCCGACAGGCAATCATGGCCGATCCCAATTGGCGCGGCGGGGATTATTATAGCGGCGGTAAGACGCCTGACGCGGGCCTCGCGGTTGCGCGGATGGCGGCGCACATCACTTATCTTTCCGAACAAGGGCTGACCGAGAAATTCGGGCGACAGTTGCAAAACCGTGAGGCCAAGACGTTTGGTTTTGATGCCGATTTTCAGGTCGAAAGCTATCTCCGTCATCAGGGGTTGAGTTTTACTGACCGGTTCGATGCCAACTCTTATCTCTATATCACGCGTGCGATTGATTATTGGGATTTGGCCGAGGATTATGGTGGCGTCCTCGCCAATGCGTTCAAGGGCACCAAGACACGCTTTTGTCTCGTCAGCTTTGATACC
This sequence comes from Sphingomonadales bacterium, assembly GCA_031418495.1. GTDB lineage: Bacteria > Pseudomonadota > Alphaproteobacteria > Sphingomonadales > Sphingomonadaceae > Aquisediminimonas. Next base: position 1,288 of record JANOXQ010000189.1, on the reverse strand, counting down.
GACTGGCTTTATCCAACGGCGGAATCACGCACTGTGGTCAAGGCGCTCAACGCAGCAGGCGCAGCCGTCAGCTTCGTCGAAATCGCCAGCCCCTTCGGTCATGATGCCTTTTTCCTCGACGTGCCCGAGTTTGATCGGGTCGTGGATGGGTTCATCCGGGCGGGCGGGCTATGACAGAGCTTCGCCCCGATCTTGCGATTATTGCTGCCAATATCGCACCCGGCGCGCGCGTTCTCGATGTCGGTTGCGGCGCGGGTGAGCTCATGGCGGCACTACGCGACGATAAAGGCTGCGATGCACGCGGCATGGAGATTGATGCGGGCAATGTCTCATCGGCAATGGCGCGCGGGCTTTCGGTCATCCAGGGCGATGCCGATACGGATCTCGCCGATTACCCGCAAGCCGCGTTTGATTATGCGATCCTTAGCCAGACGCTACAGACAACCCGGCGGCCCGATCTTGTGCTTGAGCAGCTCCTGCGTGTCGGGCGTAAGGCGTTCGTATCCTTCCCCAATTTTGCGCAGTGGCGGATTCGCGTGTCGCTGATGTGGGGCGGGCGGATGCCGGTTACGCAGCAACTCCCCGCGCGCTGGTACGACACGCCAAACATCCATCACGTCACGATTGATGATTTCCGGGGGTTCCTCAAGGAGCGGGACGTCCAGATTGAGGGGCAATGGTTCCTAAGCGGCGACAAGACGACCACAGCAGCGGGCGCGAACCTGCTCGCCGAACATGCGGTGTTTTTGCTCAGCCGTTAGGTTTAGAACAGCCCCGGAATTTCGCGCTGTGCTACGGTTGGGTTGGCTGGGGAGAGGATGGTTGGCTGTGTCCGGGCTGATTGGCTGGTTTGCCCGCCCGCCACAATCGGTGCGCAGCTCCGCCCGGCGAGGAAATCAAGCGCTGTCCGCACCGAGGCTTCTTGCGCGTCACCGAGTTGGCGGGACGGATCGTCGGCGGCTTGGCAGGTCGTGCCGATGCTGGCGGCAAGCCCACTGAAATAATCGTCAAAGCCAATAGAATTGCGCGTTGAAAAGGCAACAATGCGGAGTCGGTCATCACAGGCCGCACGGTCAACCGCGATCTGGCCGACGGGCTTGCCAAATGTATTGCCACCAATCAGCGCAAGGTCAGCCCGAAGGTAAGGCGCGAACGAGTTGATGATTAACTCGCTCGCCGAGGCACTGGCGCCCGTAGTAATAAACGCGATTTTGACTGGGCTGACTGACTGTGATTGCGGATTGAAGCGTTTGGTTTCGTTGTTTGCGCTGCGTTCGGGGCGGAAGAT
>JANOXQ010000188.1:0-4378 GCA_031418495.1 Sphingomonadales bacterium | reverse complement strand
CGTCGTCGCGGCACGCGCAGCCCTCGCTCGGTTCGTGGGTCTGCCCGATCCGTCGGGAGTCGTGTTCGGCCGATCGATGACGGCGCTGACCTTCGACATGGCCCGCACCCTCGCACGGGACTGGGCGCCCGGCGACGAGGTATGACCGCGCGGACGTGGCTGAGTGAAATGCCGCGCGGTGCGCGTTTTAATCGCAATGTTGACTTCACTAAAGCTGACGGCAGCGTGATCGTGACCGCCAAGACCGCATGGGCGCTGGTTGACCGGCCAAGCGGGCGGCTGCTGCGAATCCGTGCTGATATTATTGAACCGTTTATGGCTGCTTCATAACAAGTGCCATTCGAATTACATCGGCAATTCGGTATCCGCCGGTAACAACGCGGCGGCGGGCAAGGGCCTCGGCCCTTTTTGCAAAGGCCGGTGAAACCGATGGCGCGTTAGCAGGGTCAGGCGTCGCACGGAGGAAAGCTCCACGGTATGCCGCCTTGCGGGCAAGAGCGAGGCTTTCATCAAGCCAATGGCTAAACTGCACTTGTGGCGTGCCGCCATAAGCAAGTTCAGGCAGTCGCGCGCGTGGCCATTCTTTGATCAGCGGGCCTGCCCACGCTTGCGACGTTGCGTTGGCCCTACCGGGCCGATCAAGGATTTGATCCCAATATTCATGCAAATCAATCGCTGGCCCGCCCTTTTTGCGCAGGACAAAACCAAGCGTGCCTGCCCGGTCTGACAGCGGATATGTTCCTGACGCCCAATGCGCGGCATGGAGCGGCTGTTGAATGTCACCGACGATATGGAGCAGCCAGCCAAGCGCAATCGCGCGCGCTGCGACTGCGGCTTTGGGATCGGCGAATATCCGGTAATTCTCATCAAAACCCGCACGCGCTGTCCCGTTGCGAAAGCGCCAGACCATTGCCCACGGCGAAATCACCCGCAATTCATAATGCCAATCGGGGTTATCATAGGGCGTCCCACGCACATCATCTGACCAGCGCGCCAGCCATTCAAACATTGCTCGGTTCCGCGCCTTGCCAGTAAGGCCAACCAGATGCGTATCAAGCCCGATGCGGTGAGGGTGAGCGGCAAGGATCGGTTCAAGCTGGGCAAGCAATGCAGGGCTAGTGCGATCAAGATCGTCAAACGCAATCGCGCCAGTAGTCATGTGCGTCTCGCGTGACCAAGCCTGCGCTTCGCTAAATGGAACTCCGACAAGGATCAGGGCAAATGTGGTGACGAGTTTTTTCATCCCGCCACGCTTGAGCGACGGAATTGCTTTAGCAAGGTTGCGCAAGCAGTTTGAGCACAGCCGAAACAACTTCGGGCGCGCAGGCAAACGACAGATGGCCGCAATCAAGCTCAATCTGTTCATCGGCTTCACCCGGCAATCCGCAAGCGCTTGCGGGCGAAACAATCCCGTCACGCCGTGACCATAGAGCATAAGTCGGCACCGGCGGTTTTTCGGCGAGCCGCGCCTCAATCGGCGGCGAATCAACCGAATGCTTTGTCAACCATTCATAAACCCGCCACGCATTATTGGCGCGCGGATCACCTGAAAAAGGGCTACCCATTGTGATAACCCGCGCAACACGGTGCGGCGCGTGTTTGGCATATTCGCGCGCAATCAGACCGCCAAGGCTCCAGCCAAGCAAAGTGACTGGGGCTCTGGCTTCGCGTTCAATTACATCAAGCTGTGCGTCAAGTCGGTCAAGAATATCAGCCGTAACCCCAAGGTTGCGGCCAAGCCCCCAGCCAAATGCGCGGTAGCCAGCACGACCAAGCGTAAGGCGCAGAAACTCCATCCGTGCCTCGGCCACCATAAAGCCGGGCAGGATCATCACTGGATGGCCGTCACCCTGATGCGCTTTGGCAATTCGGCCATTCTGCCGTGCGCCGCGCGCCCAATCGCCAACCACCCGCGCCTCACCAAGCAAGAGCGATAAAGGTGGGGCTGCAAAATCGGACGGGGCGAAACTTTGGTACATTTGGGTGAGACTCAATCAAACTACAAAAAAGCAGCCTGTGCATAGTTTCATTAAAATGCAATAAAAATACCATGCTTCTGTCATGGACAGTGCGCCGAATTGTCCTAAATGAGCGCCATGCCACCCCAAGTTCCGCCAGCGACTGACGCCACCAATCTTGATTTCGCAGTCATGCGACGATTCCTGCCCTATTTGTGGCCCAAGGATCAGCCGGCACTGCGCGTCCGCATTGTAATCGCACTGCTGCTGGTGCTTGCTTCAAAACTCGTCATGTTCAGCATGGGCTGGCTCTATGGCCAAGCGATTGACCGGATGACACCGGGGCAAGAAAGCGGCGTCACCATCGCGATTGCGCTGGTTGCTGCTTATGCGGGCGCACGATTTGCCGGGGTGTTGTTCGATAATTTGCGCAACACGGTGTTCGAACGCGTCGGGCAGGATGCCACGCGGCGTCTGGCCGAAAATGTCTTTGCGCATCTCCACAATCTCTCGATGCGGTTCCACATGAACCGGCGGACAGGCGCTGTCACCAAGGTGATTGAGCGCGGCACCAAGAGCATTGATATCATGCTCTATTTCCTCCTGTTCAACATTGCGCCGACGGTGATTGAACTGATCGGGGTGTCGATCATTTTCTGGACGAAGTTCGGCTTTGGCTTGGTCGCGGCAACGATGGTGATGGTCGTCACCTATATATTTTTCACCCAGCGCGTGACCGATTGGCGCGCCAAGCTGCGCGAAGAGATGAACGATCTGGACACGCAAACGGTGGCGCGCTCGGTTGATAGTCTGCTCAATTATGAAACGGTCAAATATTTCAATGCCGAGGCGCGCGAGACCAAGGCATACGGGAAGGTTGCCAAGGCATGGGCCGAGGCAGCGGTAAAATCAGAAAATTCGCTCGCACTGCTCAATGTCGGTCAATCGCTGATCACCAATCTGATGATGGCGGGCGCGATGGGTTATACTGTATGGGGTTGGTCAAAGGGCTGGTTTACCACTGGCGATGTGGTGTTTGTGAACACGCTCCTCGCGCAATTGTTCCGCCCGCTTGATATGCTCGGGATGGTGTACCGCACGATCCGCCAAGGGATTATCGATATGGCGGCGATGTTTGAGCTCATCGACTCAGCCCCCGAAATTGTCGATAAGCCTGGCGCGCCAGCACTTGTGATCAGCGGCGGCGCGCTCGCGTTTGAAGGCGTTACCTTTGGTTATGACCCTGAGCGGCAGATTTTGAACGGGGTTAGCTTCAGCATTCCGCCCGGCGGGACGCTCGCGGTGGTCGGGCCATCAGGCGCAGGCAAATCGACCATCGCTCGGTTGCTCTACCGCTTTTATGATGTGACGGGCGGGCGGATCACGCTTGACGGGCAGGATATCCGCGACGTTACGCAATCAAGCCTGCGCGCAAATATCGGCATTGTCCCGCAGGATACGGTGCTGTTCAATAACAGCATTGGTTATAACATCGGCTATGGGCGCGAAGGCTCCACACAAGATGAGATTGAGGCAGCCGCGCGCGGTGCGGCGATTCACGGCTTTATCGCAAGCCTCCCTGATCAATATGAGGCCAAGGTCGGCGAACGTGGATTAAAGCTTTCGGGCGGAGAAAAACAGCGCGTGGCGATTGCGCGCACCCTCCTCAAAAACCCGCCGATCCTGATCCTTGATGAGGCAACGAGCGCGCTCGATAGCCGCACCGAGGCCGATATTCAGGCAACGCTTGACCGTGTGTCAGAGAGGCGGACAACAATCATCATCGCGCATCGGCTTTCAACGATTGTTGATGCCGATGCGATCATCGTGCTTGATGCGGGTCAAGTTGCCGAGGCAGGCACCCACGCCGAACTGCTCCGCAAAAACGGCCTTTACACCGAAATGTGGATGCGGCAGCAGGCCGAAAGCGATGATGAGATGGTCGCCGCGCAGTGAGCGTTACTGAGCGTCTGAAGCAAGTTTTCGGCTTTTCCGAATTTCGCGGGGTGCAGCGCCAAGTGGTTGACCGCGTGATGGCGGGCGAACGCACGCTCGCGGTGATGCCGACGGGGGCTGGCAAATCGCTCTGCTATCAGCTTCCGGCGACGATGTTTGAGGGGGCGACCATCGTTATTTCCCCGCTCATCGCGCTGATGCATGATCAAATGCGCGCGGCAACCGCTGTTGGTATCCGCGCGGCAACGCTGACCTCGGTTGATGATAACCGCGCCGAAACGGTTGATCGTTTTCGCAGCGGCGGCCTCGATTTGCTCTATGTTGCGCCCGAACGCGCCTCAGGACATGAGTTTCGCGGGCTGCTGCGTGAAGCGAAGATATCGCTGTTCGCAATTGATGAGGCGCACTGTGTGTCCGAATGGGGGCATGATTTCCGTCCTGACTACCGTTTGCTCCGCCCGCTC
>JANOXQ010000187.1:0-12915 GCA_031418495.1 Sphingomonadales bacterium | reverse complement strand
GCGTTTGAGGTTGGCCGCAATATCGCGATTACGCCGGGTAAGATCATCCACGAAACCCCGCTTTATCAGTTGATCCATTATACGCCGACGACGCCTGATGTTCTTGCCACGCCGCTGGTAATTTTCCCGCCGTGGATCAACCGTTTCTACATCCTTGATCTCAATCCGGAAAAAAGCTTCATCAAATGGGTAGTTGAACAGGGTGTTTCGGTGTTCATTGTTTCGTGGAAATCGGCTGACGCGTCGATGAAAGATGTCATCTGGGACGATTATGTCGTGCGCGGCGAAATTGATGCAATTGATACCGTGCTCGATTTGCTCGGCGTCGAAAACGTTCATACAATTGGCTACTGCGTCGCGGGTACGACGCTTGCCGCCGCACTCGCGCTGCTTGAAGCGCGCGGCGAAGCGGCAAAGGTCAAGAGCGCGACCTTTTTCACGGCGCAAGTTGATTTCAGCAAATCGGGCGAGCTTCAGGTGTTCATTGATGATGAACAGTTGAAGATGATTGAAGGGATTGCGAGCGAAGGCTATCTTGACGGGCGCTATATGGCACTGACGTTCAATCTGCTGCGCGGGCGCGATCTGATCTGGAATTATGTCGTCAATAATTATCTGTTGGGTGAGGATTATCCGCCCTTCGATCTGCTCCACTGGAACGGCGATACCACGAACTTGCCGGTTAAATGGCACCAAAGCTATTTGAAAGACCTCTATCGCGATAACCGGCTGGTGATCCCCGGTTCAATGGTGGTTGCGGAAACGCCGATTGACCTGAGCACTGTCAAAACGCCGAGCTATGTCCAGGCCGGACGCGAGGATCATATCGCGCCTGCCGAAAGCGTCTGGAAAATTATGGATCATTTCGCCGGGCCAAAGCGTTTTGTGCTTGCGGGCAGCGGCCATATTGCGGGCGTGGTCAATCCGCCGCAAGCCCATAAATACCAATATTGGCGCAATGATGCGGCGAAGACATTTGCTGATTATGTCGCGGGTGCGGTTGAAACCAAGGGCAGTTGGTGGCCCGATTGGATCGAATGGCTGCGCGGCCATGACAGTAAGACGGTCAAAGCTGAAGGCGCTCGCATACCCGGCGCGGGTAAACTTAAAGCCATCGAGGATGCGCCAGGGCGCTACGCCAAAACGCGTTAGTCTGCGCTCAGTACTGTAACGAGCGAAATCCCGAACGGCATCGGCACGCGGCCAAGCAGATGACGTTCAAGCCCGAACACGCCTTTGAACAAGGCATTGAGCGGTGCGGCGGGCTGCGCGTCGTCGGCCTCTTCGCGAGCTGTGACCTTGCCCGCAATGCGGACAGCGGCGGCAAGCGGGAAGAGCAGGCTGTTAAAATGGCTCATCATCTGAACGCGCAGGCCAGCGGCTGCGACAACCTTGCCAAGCGTGGTTCGGTTATAACGGCGATAGTGGTGATGGACAATATCGTGCGCGCTCCACATCCATTCGTTCGCCGGAACGGTGACGAGAATATGGCCACCGGGGCGCAGCTTTGTCTTGATGCTGGTAAGGGCAGCCAAATCGCCCTCAATATGTTCGAGCACATCAAGCAGCGCGATGAGGTCATAGCTGGCATTGGCAATACCGGGCAGTTCGGGCAAGCGCGCAGATCCTACGGTGCGACCTAGTCGTTCGCTCGCAATTGCGCGCGCGCTATCGTCAATCTCAAGCCCATCGACCGCACCAAAGCGCGTCAGCACCGGGAAATTATGGCCAGTGCCACAACCAATTTCGAGGATGTGTGCATCCTTGGGCGGTTTGATCTTACGCGCGATCAGGTCAGACAGGATATTGCGCCGCGCGACATACCACCAATGCGTCTGGTCGAGGGCGGCCATCCGGTCAAAGATAATCCGATCCATCAATCAATCCCAAAGGTTTCGCGGACGACATACAGCGGCCGCTGTTTGGTTTCGACAAGGATGCGCCCGACATATTCGCCGAGCACACCAAGCGAGATGAGCTGCAATCCGCCGAAAAACAGCACCGCTGTCATCAATGAGGCGTAGCCCGGCGCGTCAACGCCAGTCATGATCGTGCTGATGATGATATAAAGCGCATAAAGGAACGACAGCAGTGCAACGATAACGCCGATATAGCTCCAAATGCGCAAGGGCGCGGTTGAGGCTGAGGTGATCCCATCAAGTGCCAGCGTCCACAGCTTCCAATAGCGGAATTTAGTGGTGCCGACGCTGCGCTCAACCCGGTCATATTCAACTGCGGTTTGTTTGAATCCGCTCCACGCAAATAACCCCTTCATAAAGCGGTTGCGCTCGGGCATCGCCTTGATGACATCAACCACCTTGCGGTCAAGCAAGCGGAAGTCTCCGGCATGTTCGGGAATTTTATCATGGCTTAGGCGGTTGTGCGCGCGGTAATACAGATCAGCGGTCAGCCGCTTTGGCAGGCTGTCACTCGCGCGGTTGCGGCGGACGCCGTAGACAACCTCATGGCCTGCGCGCCACGCTTTGATCATGTCACCAATCACTTCAGGCGGGTCTTGCAGATCAACATCAATCGGGATGACGGCTGCCCCGCGCGCAAAATCGAGCCCCGCTGAAAGGGCTGGCTCCTTGCCAAAATTGCGTGAGAAACTGATCGCGCGGATACGCGGATCTGCTTGGTTGGCGACGATGATCGCGGCAAGCGTTGCATCGCTGCTGCCGTCATCAATGAACAGGATCTCCCACGCCTTGGCCGCTGGATCATCAAGCGCGTCAAGCACCGCCCCGACCCGCGCGACGAAGGGTGCAATTGCATCCTCCTCATCCTTTACAGGAACGATGATCGACAGGATCGGAACGGTGGGAACGGCCATGAAGCATCCTTGGCGCGACTATGGTTAACGAAGCGTAAAGCGGTTTAGCCGAAAACCCATTTGCGGTTGAGTGTAAAGACAATAAGCGGGGTTATACCAAGCACGAGCGGGTAGGGTGACCAGAGCGGTAGCGCGAACATCTGCACAAACAGCCACACCCAAAAGCTGTTAAGCCCGAAACTGATCAACGAAACGACAACAAAGCGCCCGCCGGTTCGCGCCAGATTGTCGCGCACTCCGTGCCCACGAAAGCTCCAGCGGCTGTGCGTGATATAGCCAACAAGCACCGCTGCAATAAAACCGATTGCCCAGGCAAGATTGGGGTCAATGGCGAACCGCGCAGCGAGGATCTGATAAACGCCAATATTAACAATACTCGCAAGGCCGCCCGTCAGCGCATAGCGGACAAGCTGGCCAATCAGCGCGCGCCTTTCCCCGGTTACCAAAGATTTCACATCTACCCCTTACTTGGCACGTTAGACATGAGGCTTTAAGGCCGCGTGGTTAATATGAAAACAGCCAAGGCTATCTTGCTTCGATGAACAGTGACAGCACCGACATTTTTTCGCGCCACTGGCTACGCTGGTTGCTGCTGCTGTGGGTGTTGAGCGCGATTGGCCTTGTGATGTACCGCTGGCCGCAAATCAACTGGTTCGCGCTTGGCGATACTGATGACAATCTGCGGATGATGCAGGTGCGCGCGCTGCTCAAGGGTCAGGATTGGTTTGATTTGCGCCAATATCGGCTCAATCCGCCGCTGGGTGCCGATATCCACTGGTCACATCTGGTTGATCTGCCGATGGCTGCGATCATCCTTATTTTCAAGCCATTTCTGGGCGGCGCGATCGCTGAAAAAATCGCGATTGCGCTTGCGCCAATAATCCCGCTCGGCGTGGTGTTCGTCGGGCTTGGCCTCACCGTGCGGCGGCTGGTTGCGCCTGCGAGTTTCATTGTGGCGGCTGCGATTTTCCTCTGCTCTTACACTGCACTGCTAATGTTCATGCCAACACGGATTGATCATCACGGCTGGCAATTGGCGATGCTGACGTTGATGCTTGCCGGACTTGCCGATCCAAAGCAGATGCGCGGCGGGCTAACCGTTGGGATCGCGACTGCACTTTCGCTCGTCATCGGGCTTGAGATGCTGCTGTATCTCGCGATTGGCGGCACAGCGGTTGGCTTGCGCTGGATTATGGATCAGGATCAGCGGGTGCGGTTGCGCAGCTACGGCGCATCGCTGGCGATTGGGGTTGCGGTCGGTTTTGCCGGTTTTGCCTCTTATGCCAACCGCGTGCCGCGCTGTGATGCGCTGACCCCGGTTTGGCTGTCGGTGATGGTGCTAGCAGGCGCGCTGCTGGTGGCGCTGTCATTCATTCGCGCGGAAAAGACCAGCCACCGGTTCCTGCTGGAAGGAATTGCGGGTGCGCTCTCGCTCGCTTTTCTGGTGCTGGTCTGGCCCGATTGCCTTGGTCGTCCTGAGCAAGTTTCGCCTGAACTTGAAAGGCTCTGGCTCGCCAATATCAGCGAAGCGAAGCCGCTTTATAAACAAAATTGGCCAACGATCCTTTCGGTTTCGGTGCTGTTGATTGGCCTTATCGGCAGTTTCTGGGCGCTGTGGCGCGAGCGGATGAGCGAGCGCGGCGCGGCCTGGGCGAGCGTTGCGCTGCTTTCGTTGCTTTCAGCGCTGATGCTGCTTTGGCAGACTCGTGCGGCGGCAAGCGCGCTGATGTTTGCCGTTCCCGGCGCAACCGCGCTTGGCTGGGCGATCATCCCCCGGCTGCGCGCGCACAATAATATGCTGGTGCGGGTGTTCGGCACGACGGCTGCGTTCATGCTCGTCTCGGGGCTATGGGCGCAGTTGGTGATCGGGCAAATTCCCAATCCCAATGTTGCAACGCCTCGCATGAAGCTGGTCAACAAGGCCAATTCTACCTGCCCGACGATGCCAGCGCTGCGCCCGATTGCGCTGCTGCCCAAAGCAACGATCATGACCTTTGTCGATCTGGGGCCGCGCCTGATCACGGTGACGCACCATAATGCCATCGCTGGCCCGTATCACCGCAACGGCGATGCGATTCTTGATATTCACAAGCTGTTTCGTGGGCCTGCCGACCGCGCGCGCGCGATTATGCAACGTCACGGCGCAACGATGCTGCTGATTTGCCCCAACATGTCTGAATCAACAATCTATGCGGTGCAGAACCCCAAGGGTTTTTATGTTCAGCTTGCCAAGGGACAGGTGCCTGACTGGCTTGAACCCGTCGCGCTGCCGCCGCGTTCGCCCTACAAACTTTGGCGCGTGAAGGGCTGATGCACAGCCTGCCGCTTTTTGTGCGTTTGCAGGGTCGTGGGGTGATCCTGCTTGGTGACGGCGACGCGGCATCCGCCAAACGCGCGCTGCTTGAGCGCGCCGGCGCTCAGATTGTCGGTGAAGACGGCGCGGCTGCGCTCGCGATTGTAGCGCTTGAAGACGAAGCGGCGGCGCAAGCGGCAGTTGCCCGGTTGAAAGCGCGCGGCATTCTCGTCAACGCGGTGGATCGGCCCAGCTTATGTGATTTCACGCTGCCCGCGATTATTGACCGTGATCCCGTGCTGATTGCGATTGGCACAGGCGGCGCGTCGGCTGGGCTAGCCAAGGCGCTCCGTCAGCGGCTTGAAGGGTTGATTCCGCAATCGCTTGGTCGCTTGGCGACTGCGTTGAAAGCTGCGCGCGGGGCAATGCGCGCGCGTTTTCCCGATGCCACTGAACGTCGCCGCGCGATTGACGGTGCCCTTGATCCCGGCGGCGCGCTTGATGTGCTTGCTGCGCATGGTGCCGACGCTGTTGAGTGCTGGCTTGACGCTTCGGTTGGTGAAACGGGTGGAGGCTATCATCACTTGATTATAACTTCGGATGATCCCGATGATCTGACGCTGCACCAAGCGCGGTTGCTTGGTCAGGTTGACCAGATATTCCACACCCCGGCCATTTCTCCCGCCATTCTTGCACGCGGCCGCGCCGATGCGGTGCGCAGCGCTTGCTCTACGCCGCCCAATCCGCCATTTGACGGAATTATCCTCTATCTGGAGCGGCGCTGATGCGCGGATTTATCTTGAGCGGCGGCACCGCGACAGAAATCGGGTTTGCTGAAGCTGCCGCCCAATTTGGCAAGGCGCAGTTTGTCTGGCTTCATCTTGATGGCCGCATGGATGATGCGCAGGCATGGCTCAAATCGCAGAGTGACATTCCCGAAATCGCGCGCGGTGCGCTGCTTGCCTCTGAAACGCGGCCACGCAGCGATACGATTGGCCACGGTGCGCTGGTTAATCTGCGCGCGCTTGGTGTCACGCCCGAGGATGATCCCGATCCGCTGGTTTCGATCCGTTTCTGGGCCGAAACAGGACGGGCGATTTCGCTCAGCTATCGTTCGCCGCTCGCGCTTGAGCCTTTGATCTCCCAATTTTTGAGCGGAGAGATTGCCGATGGCGGTGATCTTGTGTCCGAAGTTGCCGTCGAAATCACGGAACAGCTTGACCCCTATATTGCTGCAATGGGCGATACGCTTGATGATATCGAGGTTGGCATTGAAAGCGAGCGGCTGCCGGCGCTCCGCCGCAAGGTGAATCATGAGCGGAGTCGCGCGATCAGCTATCGCCGCTTTGTATCGCCGCAGCGTACAGCGCTTGAACGGCTCGCGACTGAGCCTTGTAACTGGCTTGATGAAGACGATAGGCTTCACCTACGCGATGCCGCAGACCGTTTTGCGCGGATGGCCGAAGAACTTGAATCGATCCGCGAACGCGCGGCAATCGTCCATGATGAACTTACCGATCTGCGCGCTGAACAGCTTGATTCGCGCGGGCTAGTCATTGCGATTGTGGCCTTTGTATTCTTACCGCTAACCTTTCTCACCGGTTTGCTCGGCATGAATGTGGAAGGCATCCCCTATGCCAAAGAGGCTTGGGCATTTTGGGGCGTGGTTGGCGTATGCTTATTGGTTGGCATGGGCGTAATCGGTTATTTCGTGCGGCGTCGCTGGCTCGAACGATAGGATAAATCGGATATGGTGCACAGCGTCTTTGAACTGTTCAAGATCGGTGTTGGCCCCTCCTCATCGCATACGATGGGGCCAATGAGTGCCGCGTGTGATTTCGTTAGCAGGCTGCGCCGTGACGGCCTGATGCTGAGTACCACGCGCGTTGCGGTCACGCTTTTCGGCTCTTTAGCTTTCACCGGGAAAGGCCATGCGACCGATAATGCGATCCTGCTCGGGCTTGCCGGGCAACGGCCTGATAGTGTTTGCCCTGACGGTGCGATTACGCTGGTCGAGGCAATCCGACATACCCGTGAGATCAGGCTTGATGGCGTCCACTGCGTCTACTTTGACGAAGCGCGCGATCTGGTCTTCAATCGTAAGGAACGGTTGTCGTTCCATTCAAACGGAATGCGCTTCGCGGCCTATGATGATGCAGGTGCTGAACTGCGGACATGGACGGCCTATTCGATTGGCGGCGGCGCGGTTGTTGATGAGGCGCAGATTGCGGCGAACGCGCCGCCTGCAACGCTTGCCGATATTCCGCATAGTTTCTCGTCGGGTGACGCTTTGCTTGCGCAGTCAGAAGCATCGGGGCTTTCAATCGCGACGCTCGCGCTTGCCAATGAAATGGCACAGACCGCCGAAGCCAATGTTCGCACAAAACTCGCGTTGATCCGCGCGGCAATGTCTGATTGTATTGACCGGGGAATGCGCACCGGCGGCGAACTTCCCGGCGGGCTCAAGGTCAAACGGCGTGCGCCCTTGTTTCATGCCAATATTCTCGCGCGGCAGGAACGCGCACTCGCTGATCCACTTTCGGTGCTCGATTGGGTCAATCTCTGGGCGCTTGCGGTCAATGAGGAAAATGCCGCCGGGGGCCGGGTCGTCACCGCGCCAACCAATGGTGCTGCAGGAATCGTCCCAGCGGTACTGCGATACTATGAACGTTTTGTGCCAACCGCGACTGAGGCAGGCGCGGATAATTTTCTGCTGACGGCGGGCGCGATTGGCAGCTTATTTAAGGAAAATGCCTCAATTTCGGGTGCTGAGGTCGGCTGTCAGGGTGAGGTTGGCGTGGCTTGTTCTATGGCCGCCGCCGGGCTGACCGCCGCAATGGGTGGCAGCAGTGGTCAGATTGAAAATGCCGCCGAAATCGGGATGGAGCATAATCTTGGCCTCACCTGCGATCCCGTTGGTGGGCTGGTTCAGGTGCCCTGTATCGAACGCAACGCGGTCGGTGCGATTAAGGCAATTGAAGCATCGCGACTCGCACTGATGGGGGATGGCACCCACCGCGTCAGCCTTGATCAAGTGATTGAAACAATGCGGCGGACGGGCGCTGACATGAACCGCAAATATAAGGAAACCTCACTCGGCGGCCTCGCAGTCAATGTTGTCGAGTGTTAGGCCGCCACTGCAGCATACGCCGTCTGGCTTTCCTCGATCCATGCGCCGCCAAGCACGCGGTCACCGTCATAAAGCACCGCCGCTTGACCCGGTGAGACGCCGTATTCAGGCGTGTCGAACATCAGCCATTCGCCCTCGATCCGCGCTGGCACTGGCTTGGCAAGTGAGCGTACTTTGGCCATCACCGCGCGGCCTTCAACATGGTCTAGCCAGCTTGGTTCCGACAGCCGCGCCGCACTCACTGCAAGCGCTGCACGCGGGCCAACGACAACGCGCTGCGCTACAGGTTCAAGCCTGATCACATAAAGCGGCGTGGCAAGCCCACCGAGTTCAAGCCCCTTACGTTGGCCAACGGTATAATGGATCAAGCCTTTATGGCGGCCAAGTTCGCGGCCCTCAAGGTCAACAATCGCGCCGTCACGCTCCGCTTCAGGTCTGATTTTGCGAACAATGCTGGCATAATCACCCTCGGGTACGAAGCAGATATCCTGACTGTCAGGCTTGGTTGCAACGCCCAATCCAAGTTCAGCCGCAATCTTGCGGACATCGGCCTTTGGCATTCCGCCAAGTGGAAAGCGCAGATAATCAAGCTGCTTTTGTGTCGTTGCAAACAGAAAGTAGCTTTGATCACGTGCCGGATCGAGTGCGCGGTGCAGTTCGGCCCCGCCTGTGCCAACGACTCGGCGGACATAATGGCCGGTGGCAAGACAATCGGCGCCAAGTTCGCGCGCGAGCCTGAACAGGTCAGTGAATTTGACCCCCATATTACAGCGGACGCAGGGGATGGGCGTGCGCCCGCGCATATATTCGTCAGCAAAATGATCAATCACTGAGTCGCGGAAGCGGCTTTCATGATCGAAAACATAATGGGCAATACCAAGACTATCAGCCACCGCGCGCGCATCACGGATATCCTGCCCCGCACAACAGCTCCCGGCGCGCTTGACCGCGCTGCCATGATCATAAAGCTGGAGCGTAATGCCAATCGTTTCAGCGCCCGATTGCGCGGCAAGTGCAGCCACCACTGAGGAATCAACCCCGCCAGACATCGCGACGACGATTCGTCGCGGACCTTCCCCGCTACTTAACTGAAACAGATCATTCATGATGAAGCGCTTTAGAGGATATATTTCTTAAGCAACAGTCCATTCACCTTAACAGGGAGTTTCTCTCCTCTTTACAAGGCCTTCATGCCTTTGTGGCAGAGACGTGACATGGATTTAGGATTCTCCCGTCGCAGTCACGTATCGCGCAGTGGCGCTGCTGACCCAGCGTTTGATTACCGGATGCTGCTCGCCAGCGTTTCGGCGCGTCAAGCAGTGTCGCCGACTGCGCGGGCGCAGGCCGCGATTGGACGAGGCGGAATCACTGATTTTGTGTCGGGGAAACGCGGTGGCGCATGTAAATTGCACTCAGCAAGTTTCCATGCGGCGGTTGCGAGTGAAATCGCAATAGAACGTAAATCTTTATGAACGCTACATTTACCTTGGCGTTTCAGCGTTCGTTCAACGCTTGTCGGTTAAGGATAACAACATGGCAAGTATCCGGGCTTTCCCGCCCGAGTTTGAGGTAAGAATGATCGAGAACCAGAAAATACGTCCAGCGCAAGTTATTGGCCCCTTGGGCGAATCGCTGACGGTTGATAGTTTGCCACCGCCGAACACGACCCGTTGGGTTGTGCGACGCAAGGCTGAGGTCGTCGCGGCAGTCAATGGCGGTTTGCTGAGCGTTGACGAGGTTTGTGATCGTTACAGCCTGACGCTTGAAGAATTTGCCGGCTGGCAGCGCGCGGTTGACCGCTCGGGAATGCCTGGCCTGCGTGTCACCCGGATTCAGCAATATAAATCGCTTTACGAGCGACAGCAAAGATTTTGATTAATTAGGGCCGCACTCGCTCGCAAATGCGGCCCTAGTCAAAATGGTGCGGGCGGGGGGACTTGAACCCCCACGGGCAAACGCCCGACGGATTTTCTTACCAACTACGGTTTTCACCGCCGCCTCGCGAAGCAAGACGTTTGGGGTCTGGACTATCCCTTCGCCGTGCCATGGATGATTTCCAAGGTTTAGGCGCTGCCCGTCTAGTCTCTACACCTTCCGCGATGCTTTCGCACCACAGCTTGGCTCGGGATCGCCATTTGACAGGGTTCCCCGAATTTGAGCAGTTCTACGCCGCGCGTTTCCGCGTGGGCACTCAATTTGGTCTAAGTCCGTTGCGTCTACCATTCCGCCACGCCCGCTTAACCGAGTGGGGCTATAAGCGATTTTCTGCGCCGCTGTGAAGGGCAATTACGCAGCGAATGTCTCAGCCATTCAAACGAGCGCGGATTTCCTTGCCAGGTTTGAAGTGTGGAACGCGCTTTGCCTTGATCTCAACATTAACGCCGGTGCGCGGATTACGGCCAACACGGGCACCCCGCGCTCGCGTTGAAAAGGCACCAAAGCCTCGTAGTTCAACGCGCCCATCTTTGGCCAAATGCTCGGTAATGGTATCGAAAAATACGGTTACAATATTGTCGACTTCACGCAGCGACAGTCCCGGATTGGCTTTTACCAGTAATTGTACCAGCTCCGATCGGATCATAACACACCCCCAAAACGAGGTCAGGTTCAACTAGATCAGCCCTACCATAGGGATGACCGCAGCCAATATCCTACTATATACTTGATAGTGATATTGTCTCGACACAGCCTCGATGCTAATCAATTTGGCGGAAATCTGGGATTTTGCAAGCAAATTTGAACAATGACTGCGAATGTGGTTGTTGGGCGATTCAACCAGATTGAAACTATCGCGTAAGATCAAACACTTGGATAGGGGGCCGCCCTGTCGCATTTCTTTGGCAACAGGGCGGCTAATATGGCCTAATTTACTTTTTGGTGTCGCGTGCCTTGAGCGCTTCACCGAGGATATCGCCAAGTGATGCACCCGAATCGGATGAGCCATATTGTGCGACGGCCTGCTTCTCTTCGGCAAGCTGCATTGCCTTGACTGAGAAGTTTGGTTTCTTCGAACGATCAAAGCCGATCACCATCGCGTCGAACTTCTGACCAACTTGGAAGCGGTCAGGGCGTTGCTCGTCACGGTCACGACCAAGGTCGGTACGCTTGATAAAGCCAGTTGCACCATCATCTCCCGCCTGCACTTCTAAGCCACCATCGCGGACTTCAAGCACGGTCACAGTAACAACTGCGTTTTTGGCAAGGCCCGAAGCTGCCGAAGTGGCTGCACCGCCGCCAACGGCTGGCGCACCCTTTTCAAGCTGTTTGATGCCAAGCGAGATGCGTTCTTTTTCAACGTCAATATCGAGGACGATGGCGGTAACGCTCTCGCCCTTGCGGTGGAGATTAAGCGCGTCTTCGCCCGAAATGCCCCATGCGATGTCTGACATATGCACCATGCCGTCGACATCGCCATCAAGCCCGATGAACAGGCCGAACTCGGTAGCATTCTTGACTTCGCCTTCAATCTGGCTGCCAACAGGGTGTTCAGCGGCAAAGGCTTCCCACGGATTGTTGACGGCTTGCTTGAGGCCAAGCGAAATACGACGCTTTTCGGTATCGACTTCGAGGACGATGACATCGACTTCCTGGCTGGTCGAAACGATCTTGCCGGGGTGGACGTTCTTTTTCGTCCAGCTCATTTCGGAAACATGGACGAGGCCTTCAATGCCAGCTTCAAGCTCAACAAACGCACCATATTCAGTGATGTTGGTGACGCGGCCCGAAAGTTTCGTACCCACTGGATAATTGGCGACGGCGGCTTCCCACGGATCGCTTTCAAGCTGCTTCATGCCGAGTGAGATGCGCTGGGTATCCTTGTTGATACGGATGATCTGCACCTTGACTGAATCGCCAATCGCAATGATTTCGCTTGGGTGCGCAACGCGCTTGTAACTGATGTCCGTGACATGGAGCAGACCGTCAATCCCACCAAGATCAACGAACGCGCCGTAATCGGTGATGTTCTTAACGATGCCGTCAATTACCTGACCTTCAGCAAGTGTTGAGATCAAGCCAGTGCGTGCCTCTGCGCGGGTTTCCTCAAGGATGGCGCGACGCGAAACAACGATATTGCCACGGCGACGATCCATCTTGAGAATCTGGAAAGGCTGAACAATGTCCATCAGCGGAGTGACATCGCGCACGGGGCGGATATCAACTTGGCTGCCGGGAAGGAACGCAACTGCGCCTGAAAGGTCAACGGTGAAGCCGCCCTTAACGCGGCCAAAGATCACGCCGTCTACGCGCGCGGATTCAGTGAATTCGGCTTCAAGCTTATCCCACGCAGCTTCGCGGCGGGCGCGGTCACGGCTGAGCATTGCTTCGCCATTTGAATTTTCAACGCGGTCAACAAAGACTTCGACTTCATCACCAACCTTAAGGTCAGCTTTTTGGCCCGGTGCCGCAAATTCGCGAAGTGGCACGCGGCCTTCGGATTTGAGGCCAACATCGATGACGGCCATGTCATTTTCGATTGCGGTAATGATGCCTTTGACGACCCGGCCTTCAAAGCCTTGGTCTTCACCGCCGAGTGATTCGTTGAGGAGTGCCGCGAAATCATCGCGCGTTGGGTTTGCCGAGGTGGCCATGTGTTAGAGTTCCTAATATCAATTTTTCCGGCCAAGCGGTTGGTTCCGCTGGTCTTGTTTGGCCGAACTG
>JANOXQ010000186.1:0-3729 GCA_031418495.1 Sphingomonadales bacterium | reverse complement strand
TGCGCGCTGGCAACGCCGTTACCGCTGGTGCATTAACAGCCACAGCAAATGACGTGATCGTCAGTGCGAATACCGGGATTACCCTTGGCAGCGCCAATGCGGGTAGCTCAATCTCGCTCGCCAATATCAGCGGTGCAATCGGTACAGGTGCGCTGACCGCAGGCAATGATATTACCGTCACTAACGGCGGCGCAGTCAACCTTGCCTCGGCAAGTGTCGCTGACGATCTTCGTATCATTGGTGAAGGCGGCGTTACCGTCGGCGCTGTCACGGTACGCGGCGGTATCGATCAAGATACCGACGGCAATGATATTTTTGTGAGAACAGCCGGGCCAATCAACATAATGTCGGCAACGGCGCTGCCAACCGCACTCGCAAACAGTGATATCATCCTGACGTCAACTGCAGGTGCGATTATGGGCGGCACCCTCACCTCGCGCGGGGCGGTTGCGCTGAATGCTGCCACATCGCTTACGCTTGGCACCGCCACCGCTGGTCGCAATATCTTGCTGGCTGGCCAATCCATCAACGCAATGACACTTACCGCCGCTACCGATATTGAGGCGACCGCATCAAGCGGAGCGATGATGCTTGGCAACGCAAATGCAACTGGCGGCAATGTCCGTCTGGCAGCGGCAGGTGCGCTCTCTGCTATGACGGTTTCTGCAACCGGCGATACCCGCTTAACCAGCACCAACGGTGGTAACATCACCAGCGGTACACTGAGCAGCGGTAGTGGTGACATTGTGATCGCATCCGATGGCAACGCGACGATGACGGGCAATAGTAGTGCCGGTCGCAATCTGAACGTCACCGCGCGCAATCTGATTTCGGTTGGCGGCGTTGCAAACGGCACCGCGATTGACCTGCGATCAAGCGATATTGCGGTCAACACCACATCGGGCCGGATTGGCGAACAGGGCCGGACGACGCTTGCGCAACTCACCAATACTGGCACAGGCGTTACCACGATCGGCGGCGCTGGCGTGACCACTGGCTACAGCTTGTCAAATGCTGAGGCGCAGCGCATCTTTGCGGGTGATATCATTATCACAGCAGCACGAACCGCCTCCCCACCAGCAGGCACACAAACACCTTCAACACTTAACGCAGCGGCACCCGATGTTGTGCTTGATGCCCTCACTCTGACAGGGGCTACTGGCCAAACCGGGGCGACTGCAGGCAATATCGGCGCGAGCGGGCGGCTGCGCATCGAAACGCCGGGCAAGTTACGCACGGTCGGTGCCGTTGCGATCAGCAACCTTGCCAGCGCAAACCGCTTCCAAGTCAACGCGGCGCAGTCGATTGAGGTTGATGCGGCAACTGGCTCGGTCAGCCTGTCCGGCGCGGGTGGCGCTCTCGGCGGCACGATTGAACTAACCGCACCAAGCGTAATTGCCGCAAGCCTGACGGCAATAGGGGCTGTCGCTGCAGCCGTTGATGGTCGTGCGGTTAATGATCGTCTCGCGATCAACGATAATGCAATTAGCGATGTCGGCACGTTTAGCGCGAATGGCATCATCGTTAATGTCACCAACGGTTTCTTCGTTCAAAACAGCGGGATTAAGGAACTGAGCGCGTTCAGCTTTGGGGATCGTCGCGGTGTTACGGTTGGCAGCGGCGGGCTAACGATCAATGCAGCGAGCCCAACAACGCGGATATTCGTCAGCGGGCGTCAAGTGCAGCCAAATGGCACCTTTATCACTGGCGTCGATTTCTTGCGGCAACAGACGATCAACGGCACGCGGATTCAACTGAGCACCTTCCCAC
The DNA here is from genome assembly GCA_031418495.1 of Sphingomonadales bacterium. Taxonomy (GTDB): domain Bacteria; phylum Pseudomonadota; class Alphaproteobacteria; order Sphingomonadales; family Sphingomonadaceae; genus Aquisediminimonas. The sequence goes on along the minus strand of JANOXQ010000186.1, from coordinate 1,959 downwards.
CAACGCCGTTTGACTCAGCGTCAACCGTCAATGGCTGTGCGATTATCAATTCGGCGGCGTGCCTGATTACGATTGATGGCGGCAGCATTGCGCGCGATGTTATTGGCCAGTCCGATGATGAAACCAGCCGGGGCGGCAGCAGTTCAGATGCAAACTTCGTCCAATTCCAGTTCAAAAATCTTGATGAAGCCAATTTCCAGCCAGTAATTGATGAACCAGTGACAGGCGTTGGCAATGATGATCTTTATGCACTTTTTGATGCGCGCGATTGCACCGATGATCAGAATCTTGAGGGTTGCACGAAACCCAAATAAGCCAAGGTTGACGAAAGCACACTTCCGTTAGAAGGGGATTTGGTATGAGCCAATCCCCCACCCCCTTGCGACTCTTCAACAGCCTGACGCGTCAGATCGAAGACTTTGAACCCGTCCATGCAGGTGAGGCCCGCGTGTACACCTGCGGCCCGACGGTCTATAATTACCCGCATATCGGCAACATGCGCGCCTATGTCTTCGCGGATACGCTTGGCCGTGTGCTGAGCTATAAGGGCTATAAGCTCACCCACGTCATCAACATCACTGATGTCGGCCATCTGACCGATGATGCCGATGCCGGTGAGGACAAGATGGAGAAGATGGCGGCCGAGAAAGCCCAATCCATCTGGGACATCGCGAAGCATTATACTGAGGCCTATTGGACTGACGTTAAGGCGCTCAACATTCGCGGCCCAATGAAAAATGGTGCAGCGGATGAAACAAATTGGTCAATCGCGACCAAATTTATCGATCAGATGATCGCGTTCGCCGAGAGTATAACTGACAAACATTGCTACGAACTGGAAAGCGGCCTGTATTTTGACACCTCAACAGTTGCCGATTACGGCAACCTTGCTCCCTCTCATGGCAGTCAAAGTGAAAGCCGCATTTTGCCCGTTCCGGGAAAACGCAATGAAGCCGACTTTGCGATATGGCGAAAATCATCACCCAGCGAAAATCGGCAGATGGAGTGGCCTTCGCCTTGGGGAATGGGTGCTCCGGGCTGGCATCTGGAATGCTCGGTGATGTCGGAGGCCTTGCTGGAACTACCTTTCGACATTCACACGGGCGGCATCGACCACCGCGAAATCCACCACCCGAATGAAATCGCACAAAACCAAGCTTTCAAGCATTCTGGCGGACTCGACTGTGCCGAAAATTCTGGCGCGCGCGTGTGGATGCACAATAATTTCCTGATCGACCGGACTGGCAAGATGTCCAAATCGTCGGGCGAGTTCCTGCGCGTCCAACTCCTCATCGACAAAGGCTTCCATCCCCTCGCCTTCCGCCTGATGTGCCTACAGGGGCACTACCGGAGCGAGCTGGAGTTTAGTTGGGAGGGTTTGCAGGCTGCGCTTACACGGTTGAAGCGGATGATGAAGGTCATTCAAATTCGTCTGTGGGAAGAATATCAGAAAACAAATCTAGATGTTGATAATCCCAATAGCTTTCATCCTATACCATATACTAACCCGTCAGATGGATTTGGGTATTTAATGGATTTTCGAGAAGCAATTTATGACGATCTAAACACCCCAAAATGCATTCCGTTGCTAGAGGATGTTTTGCACGAGAGGGGTATAGACAATCCCCTTCGGTGGGAACTCGTCGCAACGATGGATCAAATGCTAGGGCTTAATCTGCTAGAACTGGATCGAAAAGACCTCCGCATCCGCCCCAAAGCCGCCGTCATCACCGTAGCCGAAATCGAAGCCGCGCTTGACGAACGCAAGGCTGCGCGTGCTGCTAAGGATTTCGCCAAATCCGACGCGATCCGTGATGATCTTATCGCCAAGGGGGTTGAGGTGATGGACGGTGATCCACTCGGCTGGGATTGGCGGATTGAGATATGAACACCACCCCCACCCCGTTCGTGTCGAGCGAAGTCGAGACACCCGCGCGCGCAAGGGATGTCTCGACTTCG
>JANOXQ010000185.1:0-4884 GCA_031418495.1 Sphingomonadales bacterium | reverse complement strand
CTATACTGACCCACGCAAGATCGCGCGCTTGCTCGCGGTTGTAACGGCGCTGGCGACGGTTCCGTCCTTCCTCGCCTATTACACCCAGGAACTCTGGATTGCGAAACTCATGTGGTGGCTGTTTATCCCCGCCATCTATTTCTACATCGGCCCGGCATTTGCGCTGTGCCAGAATTTGGCAGCGCCTAAAATGCGCGCAATGGCCGTTGCGATTGCGCTGGTCATCGCCAATGTCCTTAATCTGATCATCGCCCCAGCAATTGTCGGAGGGTTGAGCGATATGTTCGACGCAACCGGCGGCGGTAATGCAGAGTCACTACGGTTGGCGCAGTTGATTCTCGCGCCAACCGGGCTTTGGGCCGCGTGGCACTATTGGCGTGCTGAAAAATACATCGTTGAAGATCAGAAAAGAGCCATTGGATATGTCTGAAGCTCCGCTTAAATCCTATATCAATGGCACGTGGGTTGCTCCGCTGACATCGATCCAGACGATTGACGCTATTAATCCAGCAACCGAAGAAGTCTGCGCGACCGTTGCGGTCTGCGGACATGATGATGTCGATGCGGCTGCGCTTGCGGCGCGAGCAGCCTTTGCTGGCTATGCGGCGCTTTCGCTCGACGAACGGATTGCCTTGACCGAAAAGCTGATCGCCATTTTTGAGCGACGCTATGATGAGATGGTGACTGCCATATCGACCGAAATGGGCGCTCCATATGATTTGTCTTTTAACTCTCAAGCCGAATGCGGCCCCGGCCATTTGCGCGCGACGATTACCGCAGCCCGCGAAATGGAGTGGGAGCGCAAAGTCGGCGTCGATGGCCGGATCGTACATGAGCCGATAGGCGTATGCGTATTGATCACGCCCTGGAACTGGCCGGTGAACCAGCTTGCGACCAAAATCGGTCCGGCGCTTGTTGGGGGTTGCACCATGGTGCTGAAACCCAGCGAAATCGCGCCACTTTCCGCCCAACTTTTTGCCGAGTTCATTGATGAGGCAGGCTTCCCTAAAGGCGTGTTCAATATGGTTCATGGCACTGGCGCGGCGATTGGCGACGCGCTGACCAGCCATCCTCAAGTCGATATGATCTCCTTCACTGGCTCTACGCGCGCGGGTGTGCAGATTGCAAAGTCGGCGGCCGAAACCGTCAAACGCGTCTCGCAAGAACTTGGTGGAAAATCCGCCAATATCGTCTTTGCGGACACTGACCTTGAAGCCGCAGTCACGCGCGGTGTGCAGCACTGTTTCGAAAATGCCGGCCAAAGCTGCAACGCACCCACCCGGATGCTGGTCGAGGCTTCGGTCTATGATCAGGCCGTTGCCATCGCAGCGCGAGTCGCAAAAGAAGCCAAGCTTGGCGATCCGATGGAGAAAGGTCCGCACTTCGGCCCGGTCGTCAGCAAAATGCACTTTGACAAAATTCAGGCGTTGATCCAGATCGGCATTGATGAAGGCGCGCAAGTGATCGCAGGTGGCACAGGCCGCGCCGATGGCTTTGATCGCGGCTATTATGTGAAGCCCACAGTCTTTGCGGGCGTCCACAACAAGATGGCCATCGCACAGGAGGAAGTGTTCGGGCCGGTGTTGGTCATGATCCCGTTTGCGGATGAAGCCGCCGCCATCGCCATCGCCAATGACTCGCCTTACGGCCTTGCCGCCTATGTGCAAACCAGCGACATGGAGCGCGCGCGCCGTATCGCTCGGCATATGCGCGCTGGGGGCGTCAGCATCAACGGCGCGGGACAGGATTATATGGCCCCCTTTGGTGGCTATAAGCAATCAGGCAATGGCCGCGAATATGGCGAATTTGGCCTGCGCGATTTCCTTGAAATCAAAGTCATCAACGGTTTCCACGCGGCATGAAGCTCAGTGACATCGAAACCTTTGTCGTCGGCAATCCGCCGCCGCATTTTGGTGGGCGTTATTTTGTTTTTGTGAAACTGACGACCAATACCGGCCTGTCAGGTATTGGCGAGGCGTATTGCGTTCCCTTCGAACCACATCTGGTTGCGAAAATGATTGAGGATGTGTTTGCCCGTTACGCCGCTGGCAATGACCCGCATGACATCGAGACGCTATGGCGCAGGGTCTATTCCAGCGGCTTTACCCAGCATCCCGACCTGACATTGATGGGCGTGCTCAGCGCGCTCGAAATGGCATGCTGGGATATCATCGGCAAGGAAGCGAATAAGCCGGTTTACAAATTGCTCGGCGGGCAAGTGCACGAACGGCTGCGCGCCTATACGTACATTTACCCGCGACCCGGTGATCAGAGCGATGTCTATCATGATCCCGATTTGGCAGCCCAGCGGGCGGCGGAGTATCTCACCCAAGGTTTTACCGCGCTAAAGTTTGATCCCGCCGGGCCTTATTCGGCGTTCGACGGACGGCAATTGTCGTTGGAGGCGCTCGACCTATGCGAGCGCTTTGCTGGGAAATTGCGTGAGGCGGTCGGGATGAAGGCGGACTTGTTGTTTGGCACGCACGGCCAGATGACGGCGGCGGGTGCGATCCGCTTGGCGAGCCGGCTGGAACCTTTTGACCCGCTATGGCTGGAAGAACCCGTCCCGCCCGATGCGCCCGAAGAAATGGCAAAGGTCGCACGGGCCACGTCCATTCCAATTGCGACCGGAGAGCGGCTAACCACCAAATATGATTTTGCGCGGCTGTTAAAGGCCGGAGCGGCGGCGATATTGCAAATGAATCTGGGCCGTGTTGGCGGCATATTAGAGGCCAAGAAAATCGCTGCGATGGCAGAGGTTGATCATGTGCAAATCGCGCCGCATTTATATTGCGGGCCGATTGTGGGCGCGGCCAATATCCAGATCGCGACCTGTTCGCCTAATTTCCTGATCTTGGAAAGCATCGAAAGCTGGGGCGGATTCCATAGCGAAATTTTGAAATCGCCAATCCAGTTTGAGGGTGGCCATGTCATCCCGTCCACCGCGCCAGGTCTTGGTGTCGAGTTGAACGAAGAGGTGGCGCTCGCCAACCCTTATACTGGGAATATGCTCCACCTCGAAATGACACAGCATCCTGTCCGGTGACTGACGAATTTGACTATATCATCGTGGGGGCAGGAACGGCGGGATGCGTGCTCGCCAATCGGCTGACCGAAGATGGAAAAAATACGGTCCTATTGTTGGAGGCGGGCGGCAGCGACTTTTCGATCTGGATCCAAATGCCGATTGGTTATGGACGCACATTCTTTGATAAACGCATTAATTGGATGTACGATACGCAGCCGGTTGAGGCGCTGAGCGGAAGGCGAAGCTACTGGCCGCGCGGCAAGGTGATTGGCGGATCCGGCTCTATCAACGCGATGGTATATGTGCGCGGGCAGCCGCATGATTTTGACGATTGGAAAGCGCTGGGCAATTCAGGCTGGGGCTGGGATGATGTGCTTCCCTATTTCAAAAAGTCAGAGGATTTCGACTGGTACAGCGCGCATCACGGGCGCGGCGGGCCGCAACATGTCACCGACATCTCTCCTCATGTCCACCCGGTATGCCACAGCTTTATCGAGAGCGCACAGGCGCTTGGCTTTCCTGCCAGCAGCGATTTCAACGGCGGCCATCCTGAAGGCGTAGGTTTTTATCAGATCAACACACGCGGCGGATGGCGCGCATCGACCGCAAACGCTTTCCTGCGTCCGGCGTTAAGACGCAAGACATTGACGCTGCGTTCCCTTGCGCTTGCCACCCGGATATTGTTTGACGGTCGGCGTGCCACTGGTATTGCTTATACGCGCAAAGGCGAAGCATTTGAGGCCACGGCACGGCGAGGGGTGATCTTGGCTGGCGGCGCGATTAATTCGCCGCAATTGTTGATGCTGTCGGGCATTGGCGATCCCGATCATTTGAAGTCGATGGGAATAGAGCCCCTGATTTCCGCGCCAGCCGTCGGCCGCAATTTGCAAGACCACATCGCGGTTTCCTATTTCTATAAGGCGCGCACCGCGACGCTGAATGATGTCCTTCATCCAATGCTTGGGAAGATCCGCGCTGGCCTGCGCTATATGGCCGACCGCGCCGGGCCGCTGTCGCTCAGCGTCAATCAGAGCGGCGGATTTGTGCGCAGCGACGCATCCAAAAAACACCCGAATTTGCAGTTATATTTCAGCCCTGTCAGTTACACTAAAACGCCGCTGTCTGAACGCAAGCTGCTCAACCCCGATCCGTTTTCGGCGTTCCTGCTATCGCACAATCCATGCCGCCCGACCAGCCGGGGACATATCGAGCTGGCATCCGCAGATGTGAACGCCCACCCGGTCATCCACCCCAATTATCTCGCCACCCAAGAGGATATCGATGATGTCCTCGCGGGCAATCGCCTCATCCGCCAAATCGCTCGCACCCGCCCGCTGGCGGATATCATCACCGAAGAACTTATCCCCGGCGAGGCTGTCGAAGGCGACGAAGATCAACTCGCCGATTTCCGAGCCCGCGCCGATACTGTCTATCACCCTACCGGTACCTGCATGATGGGCCCGGATGCGAAGACATCTGTGGTGGATACGCGTTTGCGCGTGCATGGCGTGGAGGGTCTGCGGGTTATCGATGCCTCGGTGTTTCCCAACATTACATCAGGCAATACCAACGCGCCGACGGTGATGGTCGCGGAAAAAGGGGCTGCGATGATCCTTGAGGATGCGAATCGATCAAAAAATAACGCGTAAATTTATCTTACCAGTTGCCTCCATGTGCAGACGGCATAAAACGTCCCTTGAAGAGAGGTGATGCGAGGTGAGTCAAACCAAAATCGATCTTAGGCAATTGCCGCCCCTCAAGGCGCTGAAGGGTTTTGAGGCTGCGACCCGCCGCCAGAGCATCCGCGATGCTGCGGACGAACTCTGCCTCACCCATCCTGCGGTAAGTCATCAGGT
>JANOXQ010000184.1:0-4295 GCA_031418495.1 Sphingomonadales bacterium | reverse complement strand
GGGGGGCCCGGGGGGGTTTAATATCCCCCCCTGTTTTTGGGGGGGTGCTTTGTCTTTTTTTTGGGGGTGTTCTCCCCTGCCCCCTCGACACAAACGGGATTGGTTTGATCGAAACCGCAACCACCCTTTATTTGGCGCGCGGCTTGCTCTAAGCGCTGGCCGATGACTGAACCACGAGACTACCGCGACACCGTCTTCCTGCCGAAGACTGATTTTCCAATGAAAGCTGGGCTCCCCGCCAAGGAGCCTGGCATTCTCGCGCGTTGGCAGAAGATTGGCCTTTATGAGCGGCTGCGTGAGCAGCGTCGCGGTCGCGAAAAATTCATCCTCCATGATGGCCCGCCCTATGCCAATGGCGATATGCACATCGGCCATGCGCTCAACCATATCCTCAAGGACATGGTCGTTCGCACGCAGAGCCTGCTCGGCAAAGACGCGCCTTATGTGCCCGGCTGGGATTGCCACGGGCTGCCTATCGAGTGGAAGGTTGAGGAAGAATATCGCAAGAAAAAGCGCAATAAGGATGAGGTTCCGGTTAAGGAGTTCCGCGCCGAATGCCGTGCTTACGCGCAAAATTGGGTCAATGTGCAGCGCGAACAACTCAAACGCCTCGGCATCAACGGCGATTGGGATAACCCCTATCTGACAATGGATTTCGCGGCAGAGGCGACCATCGTCACCGAACTGATGAAATTCGCGGAGTCGGGTCAGCTCTATCGCGGGGCCAAGCCAGTGATGTGGTCGCCGGTTGAGAAAACTGCCTTGGCTGAGGCTGAGATTGAGTATGAGGATATCGTATCGACGCAGATTGATGTCGCGTTTGAGATTGTGTCGTCACCGATCCCCGAACTGGTCGGCGCGCATGCGGTGATCTGGACGACGACGCCTTGGACGATCCCGGTGAATCAGGCGATCGCTTATGGGCCTGATGTCAGTTATCAGCTGTTCAAAAGTCAACATGGGCGAAAATTGCTTGTTGCATTCGATCTACTAGACTCGTTTAGGGAGCGCACTGGTCTACAGGTGTTCCCGGTGATTGATGCCGATGACGAGATGGAGCAGGCAAGCAATCTGGTTTCACATCAGTTTTATGGAAGGCAGCTAGCCGGAACCGTCGCGCGGCATCCGATGGCCTACCACCTTCGTCGGCCCGCACTTGATGCGGGCCAAGGCTTTTCTTCGGCAGAAACGGCGCAAGAAGGCAGCCAAGCCCCGCATCAAGTGCGGGGCGACGATTTTGAGAGGATGGTGGCCTTCTTCGAAAAACCCCGCCCCTTCCTCCCCGGCAATTTTGTCACCACTGAAACCGGCACCGGTCTTGTCCATATGTCGCCCGATCACGGCGAGGATGATTTTGATCTGTGCAAGGCCAACGGCATCGATCCGGTGTTCGCGGTTGAGGGTGACGGCAAATACCGCGCTGACTGGGCGTGGCTCGGCGGGCAAGGCAGCGTCATCAACCCCAAATTCAACGCGCCCGATGGCCCGATTTGCACAGCGCTGCGCGAAAGCGGCGGGCTGCTCGCGGCGTCGGCGGATTACAAGCACAGCTACCCCCATTCGTGGCGCTCAAAGGCCAAGGTGATTTACCGCTGCACCCCGCAATGGTTCGTGCCGATGGATAAGGCGATGCCCGACGGCACGTTGCGGCAAAAGGCGATGACCGCCATCGAAAACACCCGCTGGGTGCCCGAAAAGGGCCAGAACCGCATCACCGCGATGGTTGAGGGCCGCCCCGATTGGGTGCTGAGCCGTCAGCGCGCGTGGGGGGTGCCGATCACTTTGTTTGTTGATCGCAAATCCGGCCAATATCTGTGCGACGCCGCCGTCAACGCGCGGATCATCGCTGCCGTGCGCGAACAAGGCGTTGACGCGTGGAGCGATGAGGCCGCGCAAGGCTTCCTCGGCGACGCCTACAAACTCGACGACTATGAGCGCGTGACCGACATCCTCGACGTGTGGTTCGATAGTGGCTGCACCCATGCCTTTGTGCTGGAAAGCGGCAAATGGCCTGATCTGGTGCGCGCCAAAGACTATGAAGGCTCCCCGGCTGATCTTTATCTTGAAGGCAGCGACCAACATCGCGGCTGGTTCCAATCCTCGCTGCTCGAAAGCTGCGGCACGCGTGGGCGGGCGCCCTACAAAGCGGTGCTGACGCACGGCTTTACGATGGATCAAAAGGGCATGAAAATGTCCAAGTCGCTCGGCAACACGATCAGCCCGACCGACCTGATGCGCGATAGCGGCGCGGACATACTGCGGCTGTGGGCGCTGACCGTCGATTTCACTGAGGATCACCGGATCGGCAAGGAAATCCTCAGCGGCGTATCGGATCAGTACCGCAAGCTGCGCAATACCTTCCGCTACATGCTCGGCGCGCTTGAGGGTTATTCGGACGCGGAGAAGGTCGCGGTTGCGGACATGCCCGAGCTTGAGCGCTATGTGCTGCATCTGCTCGCCGATATGGACGCGAAGTTGAAGACGGCAGTGAATGATTTCGATTTCAACACTTACGTCCGGCTGATCACTGATTTCGCGAATAATGATCTCAGCGCCTTCTTCTTCGATATCCGCAAGGACTCGCTGTATTGCGACGCGGCAACTTCGCCGAAGCGGATGGCGTACCGCACTGTGCTCGACATCCTGTTCCACGCGCTGGTGAGATACGCCGCGCCTGTGCTGGTGTTCACGGCGGAAGAGGTGTGGCAGACACGGTCTCCGGATGAAGCAGCGTCGGTGCATTTTCTGGATTGGCCGGAGGTTGATGCGGGTTGGGTTGATGCTGCTCGTGCGACTCGATGGGAAAATGTCCGAAAACTAAGGCTTAACATCACGGAGGCTATTGAACCTCTTCGCCGCGAGAAGGTTGTTGGCTCCAGCTTGGAAGCTAGTGTGATTTGCGACAATCTATTGGCTAGTGAATTCTCATGGGATGAACTCAACGAGATTTGCATCACAGCATCTATCGAGCGCCGATCTGGCAACGTAGTCGTTGTCACCAAAACCACCCATCACAAATGCGGTCGCTGCTGGCGGCATCTTCCCGAAGTGAGTGAAGACGGCGCGCTGTGTGGACGGTGTGAGGCGGTGGTCAATGGATAATCGTTGCACCACCCGTCACCCTGAACTTGTTTCAGGGTCTATCGTGCGGCAAACTCCGACAGCGCTTGTTGAGAGATGGATGCTGAAACAAGTTCAGCATGACGGAGGATTTTCATCATGACCCTCCGTACCCGCAGCCTCCTGATCGCGGCCACCGTCTTTATCACCGACCAAATCATGAAAGCGCTTGTCCTTGGGCCATTTGGCCTTCGCGTTGAGGGGGATAGCCTTGAACTGCTGCCGATCTTTAACCTTACCCTCGTTCATAATGAGGGGATTTCGCTGGGGCTGTTGCAGGCGTCGAGCGACGCGATGCGCTGGGGGCTGGTTGCGGTGACGGGCGCGGTGAGCGTCTTTGTCGCGGTGTGGCTGTGGCGTGAGGCCAACCGGCTTGACGCGCTGGGGCTGAGCCTTGTGCTTGGCGGGGCGCTTGGCAATCTGGTTGACCGGGTGCGCTTCGGTTATGTTGTTGATTATGCTGACCTGCATTTCGGCGCGTTTCGCCCGTTTTTGGTCTTCAATATCGCGGATGCTGCGATTACAATCGGCGTGCTGGTCTTGCTTGCGCGCGCATTGTTCGCCAAAGACGACGCAAAGCCTCGCGGCACCACCGCCAATGCGGAGAAATAATATGCGTAAACTCGTAATTTCGACCACCCTGATTGCCTTCACTGCCGCCTGTGCCGGTGGCAGCGGGCTTGATCGCAAACGCCCTGATGAGCTCGCGGTATCGCGCTCAGCGCCTCTAGTCGTGCCGCCCGATTTTGCGCTCGTCCCGCCAAAGCCCGGCACACCGCGCCCACAGGAAGCCGATTCCTCAACCCAAGCGCTTGAAGCGCTGTTCGGCGGCAAGGCCGTTCGCAGTGCCGTAGAATCAGGCGCAATCACGCAAGCTGGCGGCGTCCGCGCGCAGCCGGGCATCCGCTCACAAGTTGGCGATCCCGATACTGAAGTTGTCGATAAAGGTTCGGTCACGCGTGACATTATCGCCGCTCCTGAAGGCGACGGCGCCGATGCCCGCGCAGGAACGCCGCAGTAATTAGCACTGATCCGTTCGTGTCGAGCGAAGTCGAGACACCGGGGCCAGCGTGTCTCGACTTCGCTCGACACGAACGGTTGAGGGCGTAGTGCTAACTACTGCGGCGTTCCTGCGCGGGCATCGGCGCCGTCGCCTTCAGGAGCGGCGATAATGT
>JANOXQ010000183.1:0-5254 GCA_031418495.1 Sphingomonadales bacterium | reverse complement strand
GCATGTTCCACAAGGCATGACGCTTGAGAAATTTTTGCAGCTTCCAGAAAATAGCAATCTCGATGAGGAAATCGCCACAACAGTCCTGAGTTTGAAAGCAATGAACAGCGCAGATGTGATTGCCAAACGTTCAAGCCTTGTCATACCGATTCTACCAGACTTTCCAGCAGTTTTTGAGTCACTCCTTGATAAAAGCCTTGATAATCTATCTGCGGAAACAGCGAAGCTCGTTGAGGAGCAAATTGGTCGCCATGAGTTTCATGAGGATGGTGAGGCTTGGCTTGCAAAAGGTACTGCTCACATCAGAGAGGAAAAATGCCCCTTTTGCTCAATCTCAGTCACTGAAAATCAATTAGTAAAAGCATATCGAGCATATTTCAGCGAAGCCTATGCTGCACACAAAACACTCTTGATAGAACTCTCCAAAAATCTTGATGATTGCATCGGAAAAGCGACCATTTTACAACTTCACGGTGGCTTTAAGGAGGTCGTTTCTGAGGCGGAGTTTTGGAATGATTATTGCGATCATGGTTACACCTCCCCTGCAGAAATTGATGAAATCGTTGTCAAAAGCGAAGCACTTAATGCCTCATCCCGGAAATTGATTGATCAGAAAATAAGCGCACCACTCGAAAAGATTGCGGCAGATCAAAATTTTCGGGCCGCGCTCACGGAATGGGATGTCACAAGGCAGCGACTTCAGGAGGCGTGCGATCAAATGGCGAAAGCCAATTTGGTGATTCACAGCGTCAAGGATCAGAACGCGATAGCAGATAAGGCAAAGACTGAAGCAAGCTTAGCGGTACTTCGAGCAACTCAGATACGACACAGTGCGCCAGTTACTGAACTCGTATCGGGTTATACACAAATACAGGTTGAGAAAAATAATATTGTAGCTGCTAAAGCAACCAAAAAGATCGAACTTGACGCTTATGATTCCAATATTTTCGGCTCGTATGAAGTTGATATAAATAAGATTCTGACGCGTTTCAACGCGGGCTTTACGCTCTCTAAATCCGGTAAAAACTACCAAGGAAAAATTCCACAATCGGCTTATTGTCTACGGTTTGGGTCAAACGATTTGGATATTGGCAAGTCAAAGCTTAACGAACCAACGTTTGAAACGACCATGAGCGCTGGGGACAAAAGCACGTTTGCACTGGCTTTCTTTCTTACTCAAATTGAACGCGACCCTAATTTATCTGAAAAGATTGTAGTCTTTGATGACCCATTTACTAGTCTTGATGAATTTAGGCGAGAGATGACCGCAAAAGTGATTGTCAGAATTGGGGAGATTGCTTCACAGGTGATAGTGCTTTCGCATGATAAATATTTTCTCGATGCTATCCGTCAGAAAATACACGGTTCCCAATGTGTAGCTATGCAAATAACAAGCACCTCAGATAATTCGATAATTGAGAGTTGGAACATAGAATGGGAAATTAAAGAAGGGTATCTCAAAGACCATATGACGTTGCATGATTTCGCTATCGGTAAGGACGGGCATGCCAAAGAAATGATTAAGATAATGAGGCCATTGCTAGAGAAATATATTCGATATCGTTTTCCTAACGCCATACAGGAAGGGCACTGGCTTGGTGATATGATTGGTGTGATCCGAGGAGATGAAGCCCATCCTTTGAAGGAGCATCTCGACGAGCTTGATGACATTAACGACTATACCAAGAGCTTTCATCATGATCCCAGCGCGTTGTTTAACAATGATGAGGTGTTGGCTTTTGCAAAACGGACTCTGAACATAGTTGGTGGGTGCTAAACTCTCACTGTGCCAATCTACCAAGAAGGGACGCCTAGACCCCGATAACTTTGGGTTCACCCACCATTGTCACCCCGTGCTTCGACACGGGGTTAGGCTTTTCTTCTGGAGACAGTTGAAAGAAGAAGCCAAGTCCCGTGTCGCGCACGGGGAGACGGTTCGGTCTAATGTCCTGCCTCTCCCGCTCGGAGAGAGGGTTTTAATTTTTTGCTGTCCTACATTTGGCGAATCTGATTACATCTTAGAAATGGACGGAAGCACAGATTTTTGCGTGAAAACGCAGCACACAGCGCAGAAGCGTGTATGTGTCAAAATGGAACATAAGGAGACTGATTTTTTATCGATTACGCGTTACTTATGTCACCTTTGTAAAGATTCTTTACATTTTTTTGCGTTGAGGCGACTCGTGTTGTAAACCGCTCTTCATCTAGGCTTTAGTAACTTTTAGACGGAACCAAGAAGTGGCCACAGCGCTTTTCCCTCATTGCTCGCCCGCTGCACCCAGTTCATAACGTAACCATGCAAAAAACCCTTCGCCCCAATGCCATTGCCAATTGGCTGCTGACCGTTGCGATCCTTGTTTTTTCGATGGTGGTCGTCGGCGGGATTACGCGGCTGACTGAGTCTGGGCTTTCGATTACCGAGTGGAAGCCGGTTTCGGGCGCGCTGCCGCCGCTGAATGAGGCGGCTTGGTTGGATGCGTTCGCCAAATATCAAGCGACGCCTGAATATCGCGAGATTAATGCGGGGATGAGCCTGGCCGCGTTTAAGTTCATTTTCTTTTGGGAATGGGCGCACCGTTTGCTTGGGCGCGTAATTGGGCTGGCCTTTGCGCTGCCGCTGCTGTGGTTTGCGGTGCGGCGGGCGATCCCCAAGGGCTACGGCCTGCGTCTCGTTGCGCTGCTCGCGCTTGGTGGATTGCAGGGGACGATTGGCTGGTGGATGGTCAAATCGGGATTGAGCGAACGGACGGATGTGAGCCATTACCGGCTGGCGGTGCATTTGCTCACCGCGCTGTTTATCCTCGGCGGGTTGGTGTGGACGGCGCTTGATTTGAAAGCGCTGGCGAAGAACCCGGCGGCACGGCCAGCGCGGATGACGCGGCTTGGCGCGGGTGTTGCCGGTGTGCTGTTTATCCAACTTTTGTTCGGGGCTTATACCGCTGGGCTGAATGCGGGGCAGGTGTCTAACACATGGCCGCTGATGAACGGTGGGCTGCTGCCCGATGGGATTGCTGACGCTGGCGGCTGGTTTGCGACGCTGACCAATGATCCGTTTCTGATCCACTTCATCCACCGCTGGTGGGCGTGGGTTGCGGTTGGCGCGCTTGTTGTGTTGGCGCGGCGGGTGAAGGCGGCTGGGGTGCGCCCGGCAACGGTTGCAATCCACAGCGCGTTTGGAACGCAAATCATCCTCGGCATCGCGACGGTGATGACGGGGGTCAACATCACGCTCGCCGTACTGCATCAGGCGGTGGGCGCGTTGGTGGTTGCCAGCACGGCGTGGGGGATGCATGTGGTTGGACGGAACAAAAACATTTAGGATCAGCCACATGACAACCGCTCAAGCCCCGATAGCCTCCCCCTTTGGAATGCGATCAACCGCAGCGGAGGTGATCGCTGGGATTGACCTTGCGGGCAAGGTCGCGCTGGTGACTGGCGGCTATTCCGGGCTTGGCCTCGAAACGGTGCGCGCGCTGGCAGGGGCGGGGGCCAAGGTGTTTGTCGCGGCGCGGCGGCCCGAGGTTGCGGCGAAGGATTTGGCAGGCGTTGCGGGTGACGTCACGATCCTGACGCTCGATCTTTCCGATCCGGCCTCAATCGATGCCTTTGCGGTCGATCTCGCGGCGCAGACGGCAAAATTGGATATCCTGATTAATAATGCCGCGATCATGGCCTGCCCGTTGGCGCGAGATGCGCGTGGCTATGAAAGCCAATTTGCCACCAATCATCTTGGCCATTTTCAGATGACCGCGCGGATCTGGCCGTTGCTGAAGGCGGCAGGTGCGGGCACGCGCATTGTCGTGCTTTCGTCAATCGGCCACGCGCGTTGCGGCGTTGATCTTGATGATCCGCATTTTGAGCATCGTGCTTATGATAAATGGAGCGCTTACGGTCAGGCGAAATCGGCCAATGCGCAGTTCGCCGTGCATTTGGATGAACTCGGCAAGGCACACGGCATCCGTGCCTTTGCCGTCCACCCCGGCGGGATTAAAACGCCGCTCCAACGCCATCTGACGATGGAGGAGCAAATCGCGATGGGCTGGTATAAACCCGATGGCACGCTGATCGACATCTTTAAGTCGGTTGAGGCCGGCGCATCGACCAGCATCTGGTGCGCGGTATCGCCGATGCTTGAGGGCACAGGCGGGCTGTACTGCGAAGATTGCAATATCGCAGCACTCTGGGAAGAGGGGATGGCCCCCTATTCAGGCGTGCGGCCATACGCGATTGACCGTGAGAAAGCAGCCGCACTTTGGACGGCAAGCGAGGCGATGACTGGCGTAACATTTTCGGGCTAATCATAGTTTTGCATCCATTTTGGTGCAAAGTGAGGCGCCATCTCACCGGCCGTAGCATGATAAAAAAAACAGCGAGTGCCATCCCCCGGTCACTCGCTGTTTCAGTTTACAGGCTATGTTTTGCGGATGAAAAATGAATTTCAAACGGCTTTAATGTTCAATGTTTCTATTGAATTGTGGAGCTAATCCAGCAAAAATATCGAACATGTCCATATTGTTACTTGTGAAATAATATTACAAGGAGATAGTCATATATTTTATATATGCAATGAGTATATGTAATCAGACTTGGAATTTGTAAAGAATACGAGGATATCTTGGTGCGTGCTTGTGTTGTAAGCGCTTGTTGGGGGAAATCCTTTGAAGAAAAAAATACAGTCGCAGCCAATTTCTAACATACCCAACAAGGGTAGTGATAAAGTGGGGCAGGATAAATTTGAGCAAACCGCAAGTCGGATATTGAAGGTTGATAATTTTTTTATTGAAACGCTGCGCACGGCGGCATTGCGGCCCGATGCGCGGTTGCTATTCTACATCATGGTTAAACACTCTGTTTCAATCAAAGAGGCAATGCTTGATTCGTCGCTGTCTTATCGTGCATTCTACACGATGCTTGATCGGTTAAAGGGCGAAGCGTTGCTTGATGTTGAGAGCGATGACGAGGATCGCCGCGTAAGACGGTTGGTGCTCGGGCGGCAGTTTGACCAGATCATGGGGAAATTACCGCATTTTTGAATGACTAGATTGCCCGGTAATATAATACCCGTCAAGAAATGCCCGCTTTTCCTTGACGAATTGCCCCTGTTCGCGCATTAGGCCGCTCAACCGCGCTGGCGTCCCGCTGGCGCGTTTCTATTTTTATGAGGTCTGGTGCCATGAAGGCTCTGATGAAGACCACAAAGTCGGTTCGCCCGATGGATGTGGAAAAGAAATGGCATATCGTTGATGCCGAAGGT